>MKUV01000078.1 GCA_001898725.1 Caedibacter sp. 37-49 | reverse complement strand
TATCTGGCTTTTGTTTATATTGCTGGGATATATTTATGGCTAAAATAAATGTCGACAGAACCTTGTCATCAAAATTTTTTTATTAAGGACTCTACTCTTAACCTACAATCTTATCTATATGTGTATATTTTTTAGCTCAGCCATATGCTGCTTTAACATTGGAATAGCCTGAATAAATTCATCGATAGTAAAATGATTAATCCCGTTTGTTTTATAATAATTTTTAAGTATTTGCTTAACCCCACTGAAATCATTGGCTTTAGTTAGGCCATTTACGAAAACAAAAATGTTTGAACTTTGAATAGGCCGACGATCATTTGGCTCAGCTTTATATTCTGATAGTTTTGCGTACTTTGCCCCATCTAGATAATTGTAATTTAAGAAATAGATTCTAGCAACTTTATAGGCTTCTGTTTTCTCGCCACGCTCTGCTAACAATCTCGATAGAATAAAAAATTCACTATTAATGTTTTCAATTTTCTGGGGTTTACCATTACTTATAAATTTTGCGTAAAAACTTCTAAGTTCTTTTAAACCGTTCGTATCCAAGGATTTTGAATTATTAGATAAAATATGAGTCGCAATATTCATAGCATAATTTTTGAGGTGGATATCTAGAATACTCAAAGGCTGAAAGTTTAAAAATTTTATCAGCTCAATTTGCAAACCAGCACTCAGAACAATTTGATTAAATACTGCGCTTGTACGAGCAAGAGAATTTAAAGTTTTAAGATCTTTACCCTCTAAAGCATAGGCCAAAACATGTTGAGTGGCTTCTCTTGATAAGGGTTCAAAATTGGTTATACTAAAAACTTTACTTGAAAGAATAAAGGGAGATAAAAGTAAAAAAGCTAATTTTTTATATGAAACATGCATAATTTTTCCTTTAATGCAGAATAATTTTATTATTTAATCATATTCTTGAAATGTTAATTAATTATTTATAACTTTTCTTTTTTAATTTTTTTTCCAAAAATCTTAAATAAGCATTTGTTTTTATTAAGAAATTTTCTTACTTTTTTATTAAAAAATCTACCTTTATGTAACAAATTTTATTGATAATTGTAACTACTTATGATACTCTAATAATAGACGTTTTATTTTGAAATCTTTCCTTTACATCGGCACCTGTAGAGGAAACTTTAAGACCAATTAAAAAGGAAATATAAATTATGTGACAAGATAAAAAAGAACAATAAAAAAAATTAAAGGGATTTACCCTTACAAAACAAATATTTATAAAAACAATTAAAGAATGGAGGCTTTTATGTCTGTCCACGGATGGATTATTATTAACAAACCGCTTAACATAACATCAACTGATGTTGTGCGCGCTGTAAAACGCAAATTCCCCCAAAATAAGGTGGGGCATGCAGGAACATTAGATCCCCTTGCAACGGGTGTTCTACCAATTGCCTTGGGAGAAGCAACAAAAACAATCCCATACCTTTCAGAACAAAACAAGATATATCGTTTTGAGGTTACATGGGGGAAACAAACAACCACAGATGATGCTGAAGGGGATACTCTGCTGAGATCCAACTATCGTCCCTCTGAAAAAGAGATAATCGCGATCCTGCCACAATTTACAGGCGAAATACGACAAGTTCCTCCGCGATTCTCAGCAATCAAAGTTGCGGGGAAAAGAGCTTATGACTTGGCACGGCAAGGGGAAGATTTCTCTCTTCAAGAACGCTCAACTTATATTTACGCTTTAAAACTTTTGGCGATAGAATCTTCCGATGTTGCTCAATTCGAGGTCGAATGCCAAAAAGGGACCTATGTACGAAGTCTTGCGCGAGATATGGCGAAAGCACTAGGAACGCTTGGGTTTGCGAGCATGATCGACCGATTGGCGGTTGGCACTTTTCACAAAGATGCAGCTTTATCGTATGAAACACTTGCAATTTGTGATGAAAAGATTCTAAAAAGAGACCATGTGCAAAATATCATTGCAGGGCTGGACGACATCCCGGCTGTAATGATTAATGAACAAGAAGTTGAAAAGATTCGTTGCGGCCGAGAACTCCGCACTTCTGTTTCACTTTGTCATGAGCTTTGCCTTCTTTGCCTTCATACCGCAGAGAACCCCATTGCTATTGCACAAGTTAAGGGCACAAGGATTCTGCCCAAACGCGTATTTGTATTAAATTAATGAATGAAAGGAATGCACGATGTCGTTACAAAACGAACAAAAAAAACAAATTATTAAAGATTATGCAACTGCTACAAATGATACAGGATCTCCGGATGTGCAAGTCGCTCTGTTGACAACACGTATCAAAGAACTAAGTAAACATCTTGAAGCCCATGTAAAAGATCACCATTCACGCCGCGGTCTTTTAATTATGGTTAACCGTCGTCGGCGGCTTCTTGATTATATCAAAAGAAGTAGCTTCGAAAGATATGAAGCTCTTATTAAACGTCTTGGCCTACGCCGCTAAAGCTTGCCTGAGAATGGCTTCAGAAAGGAATACATAAAAATATGTTTACAATTCACCGTCAAGAATTGAATTGGGGAGGACGTCAACTTGTCCTCGAAACTGGGAAAATAGCACGTCAAGCTGATGGCGCTGTTATTGCCACTTACGGCGAAACAAGTGTTCTTTGCACGGTTGTCGGCTCTAAGGATGTCTCAAAGGATCAACATTTTTTTCCTTTGACAGTTCACTATCAAGAAAAAGCTTTTGCTGCAGGTAAAATCCCAGGTGGTTTTTTTAAGCGTGAAGGCAAACCAAGTGAAAAAGAAGTCTTAACATCAAGACTTATTGATCGCCCGATTCGCCCTCTCTTTCCTGAAGGCTTTTACAACGAGGTTCAAATTGTTTGTACACTTTTAAGTCATGATCTTGAGAATGATCCAGATATCCTTGCTATCATTGGTGCTTCTGCTGCTCTCGCAATTTCCGGTCTCCCAGTTCATGAAACTTTAGCTGCTGCTAAAGTTGGCTACAAAGATGGTTCTTTTATTCTAAACCCAACTTATGCTGACCTCAACGATTCAAAACTTGAACTCGTTGTTGCTGGAACTGCTGAAGGCGTTCTCATGGTGGAATCTGAAGCTCATGAACTTTCTGAAAAAGTAATGCTTGATGCTGTGATGTTTGGCCATAAAGAATTTCAAGCTGTCATCAAAGCTATTCAAAAGCTTAAAAAAGAAGCTGGTAAACCGGAATGGAAGACAGTTGATCATAACGTTACGGAACAAGCCGTCTTTACACAAATTAAAAAATTTGCTGAGAAAGATCTCCGTAAGGCTTATCAAGAAACCAAAAAACAGTTACGTTATGCAGAAATTGATCGCGTTCGCCAAGAAGCCTTTACGGCTCTTAGTGCCGACGAACATCCTGAAGATGTTCTGAATGCTCAATTTAAGAAGCTTGAAGAAGAAATTGTTCGTGGTGATATATTAGATCAAGGCCGCCGCATTGATGGACGAGATCTTAAAACAGTTCGTCCGATTGAAGTTGAAGTTGGTCTTCTGCCACGCGCTCATGGAAGTGCTTTGTTCACACGCGGTGAAACACAAGCCCTTGTCGTTACAACACTTGGTACAGCTCAAGATGAGCAGATTATTGATGCGCTTGAAGGTGAAAGCCGTGAAAGATTCATGCTTCATTACAATTTCCCGCCCTACTCTGTTGGTGAAGCAGGAAGGATGTCCTCTCCAGGTCGACGCGAAATTGGCCATGGAAAACTCGCGTGGCGGTCGGTTCGTCCGTTATTGCCTACGAAAGAGCAATTTCCTTACACGCTACGTGTTGTTTCTGAGATTACAGAATCTAATGGCTCTTCTTCAATGGCAACTGTTTGCGGTACATCACTTGCATTAATGGATGCTGGCGTTCCTCTTGAACAACCTGTCGCTGGTATTGCCATGGGATTGATTAAAGAGAAAGAAAAGTTTGCCGTTTTAACGGACATTTTGGGAGATGAAGATCACCTCGGAGATATGGATTTTAAAGTCGCTGGAACTTCTCGAGGTGTAACCTCTCTTCAAATGGATCTTAAAATCACCAGTATCGATGAAGATATTATGAAAGTTGCTCTTGAACAGGCGCATGAAGGACGTCTTCATATCCTTAAAGAAATGGAAAAGGCAATTAATCAATCAAGAAACTCTGTGAAAGAAAATGCGCCTCGAATCGTGAGTATTCAAATTAATAAAGATCGTATCCGTGATCTTATTGGACCAGGCGGTAAAGTAATTCGTGAAATCTGTGAAACAACAGGCACAAAAATTGATATTGCTGAAGACGGAAAAGTGGATATTTCCAGTTCAAATCAAGCAAATATTGAAGCTGCTATTGAACGGATTAGGACTGTCGCAGGTGATCCTGAGGTTGGTGCAATTTACAAAGCGTCAGTTGTAAAAATCATGGATTTTGGTGCCTTCGTTGAATATTATGGAGATCGTCAAGGTCTTGTGCACGTCAGTCAGCTAGCCGCAACAAGAGTTGAAAAGGTTGATGATGTTGTTAAAGTTGGTGACATTGTTCACGTAAAATTGCTTGGTTTTGATGATCGTGGCAAAGCAAAGTTAAGCATGAAGGTTGTTGATCAAGCATCTGGGCAAGAAATTGCCGGATAATTCTCTAGATTTGAGATGAAACTATAATAAAATAACTTTGAGAGAAATTGTGAAGACTCTTAATCCTATTCTTATTTCTGGCCAGGAAGTCCTCCCTCTTATTGAAGGAGGGAAAGGGATTTCTGTTTCAAATGGTGAAAGCTCAGGCGCATGGGCTGCAGCAGGTGGCGTTGGAACTTTCTCTGGCGTTAATGCGGATGCTTATGATGAAAATGGTAACTTAATTCCTGTCGTTTATCATGGTAAAACAAGACGTGAACGTCATCATGAACTTATCGACTACGCCATAAAAGGCGGTATTGCTCAAGCAAAAATTGCACATGAAATGCGTAATGGCCAAGGTCGTCTCCATATGAACGTGTTATGGGAAATGGCTGCCTGTGAAGAAATTTTGCATGGTGTTCTTGAAGGAACACAAGGGTTAATTCACGGTGTTACTTGTGGCGCTGGTATGCCCTATAAAGTTGCTGAAATTTCTGCCCGCTACAATATCTTTTATTATCCAATTGTCTCCTCTGCACGGGCATTTAATGCTTTATGGAAACGAGCTTATCATAAGTTTCCTGACAGACTTGGTGGCGTTGTTTATGAAGATCCATGGCTTGCCGGTGGGCATAATGGCTTAAGTAACAGTGAAGATCCAACTCTGCCACAACCGCCTTATGAGCGCGTTCTTGCTTTAAGAAAGCAAATGGTGGAATTTGGCCTTCATTCTACCCCAATTATTATGGCGGGTGGTGTATGGTGTTTAAAAGAGTGGGAAGATTGGATTGATAACTCCGATCTTGGACCTATTGCATTTCAGTTTGGAACACGCCCTCTTTTAACACAAGAAAGCCCCATTTCTTCTGAATGGAAACAAAAACTTTTAACGCTGAAAAAAGGCGACATTTTCTTGAATAAATTCAGTCCAACAGGATTTTATTCTTCGGCAGTTAAGAATGATTTCTTGAATGATCTTCATGAGCGTTCTCAACGCCAAGTTGCTTATACAACGTCTCCTGTGGGAGATCATGAATGCTCTTTTGAAGTTGGCGCCAGGAAAAGGCTTGTCTATCTTACAGCACATGACTTAACTCACGCCCAACAATGGGTTGCGCAAGGCTTTACAGAAGGTTTAAGAACCCCTGATAATACGCTTGTGTTTGTCACACCTGAGCAAGCAAATCAAATTTTAACAGATCAAATCAACTGCATGGGATGCTTAAGTGCTTGCCAATTCAGTAATTGGCAGCAAATAGAACCTTATACAACAGGGCGTAAAGCTGACCCACGGTCTTTCTGTATTCAAAAAACGCTTCAAGAAATTTCCCATGGGGGTGAAGTTAATCAACAATTGATGTTCGCTGGCCATAATGCCTACCGTTTTGCGTCCGATCCTTTTTATGCTGATGGCTTTATTCCAACAGTGAAGCAGCTTATTGACCGTTTAAAAACTGGAAACTAAATATGAAAGGAGCTTTATAATGCTTACGATTGGCGATAAATTTCCTGCTTTTTCTCTTAAAGCAGTCAAATCTTCAGAAATTGAGGATTTCCCTCTTGTGACAGATCAAAGTGATAAAGGGAAATGGAAACTTTTCTTTTTCTGGCCAAAAGACTTTACCTTTATTTGCCCCACCGAAATTATTGGTTATGGTGATCTTTATAAACAATTTAAAGAAAGAAATTGTGAAGTTTATGGCTGTAGCACAGATTCTGACTTTGTCCATGTTGCTTGGCGCAAACACCATGGAGGTCTTGAAAATAGCCCTTTTGCATGGTTGTCTGATATCCGTAAAGAACTTTCAAGTGCTTTAGGGATTCTTCATAAGCAAGAAGGTGTGTGTTTACGTGCAACTTATCTTGTTGATCCTGAAGGAATTATTCGTCACGTCTCTATCAATGACCTCTCAGTTGGTCGTAATGTGGACGAGACTTTACGAATCCTTGATGGCTTACAGTCTGAAGGTCTATGTGGTTGTAACTGGAAAAAAGGTGAAGATCACGTCAAGGTTGCTTAACCTATATTTTGTTATAAATTAATTGTACTTAAGACACTCTCATCTTATTGAGAGTGTTTTTTATTTTTAAATACATTTCTTAGTTATTTTTTAATTATAATAATGTTATTATAATATTGTAATATTAATGGAGACGAGAAATGAAATTCTATCTACGTAATGCTCTAATGATTTTATCAATAGCTAGCTTAAGTAATAATTACAGTTTTGCTTATAAGAACGATTTCAGTGATTTTAAAAATGGTCCTAAAAACCAGTCAAATGTATCTTCTGATGTCAATAATACTTCAAGTACAACGAAAAAGCTTATGGATGTTCAACTTGCTGGAATTGAAACTCATTATTCTTATTATAAAAGCCCTAAAAATCAGAAGAATGATGATAAAGATGGCGAGGGAAAAAATACTTCTAAGTCTATTATTATTGGTACGAAATATAAGTTTTAATTACATTATAAATTATATTTGTATTGAGTCTTTTGTAAAGAGCAAGTTTATTCTTGCTCTTTTTTTTCTTCTTTATTCTTGCTTTTTCTATAATTCTTGCCTATAGAAAAAATAATTCAATTAATTTGTGCACTTAATAAAGGAATAGTAAAATGCTAGCAAAGCTTTTACTTTTGCTGTTTGCATCTCTAGGATTCGATTCTTCTTCCCAAACTCCAGTATTAAAAAATGGTTCTCAAGAAAGACTTGCTGTCCATTTAATTAGCAAAAGAAATACAGATAATCTAAAAGAACTTAAACGCCATTTTTCTAAGAAAAATGAGCCTAAGCCATTGTTTAAATTATATAATTTTAAATATAGAAAAATCAAATTTGCTTTGCCTTCTCAAACTCATTCCAAACCTTTAAAAAATTCCTCTCTCAGATTTTCCTTTATAGGAATTAGTTTCAAAATCTCTCAAAAGGTTCGCATCTTTGATTCAAAAAATAAGATGTACATACTTTTAGATGTTAAACCTTTTATTGAGACTCAAAAAATTCATACAATCTATACAATTGAAAATTACGATAGGAATCATGATGATCACACGTTATTTACTAGCTCATATTCACAATTAGATGGATCTTTCGCTGTAGATAGTGAAATTGTATCAATACAACCCAATAGGTTAAATTCCTCTCTTCTAGATAAAAATGCTTGTTCAAGTTCAGAAACGCTAATGTTTAATAAAAAAGAAACGTTTGTTTTTCATGATGCACAAGAAAAAGTAGTTTCTTCTACCTTTTCTCCTTCTATCAAAAATAAGTCGACTATTCAGATTCTTGAAGTGGCAACTGCCACGCTTGCACCTCATCCTCAATCAACATCATTATTCGAGGATAAAGCGTCAACCTCACAAATACCTACTTTTATTCCTACTTCTACGAATATGAGTGTTATTGCAACAACTCCTGCCCCAATAGCAAGATCAAGTACTCAGACTGAGTCGGTAGTACTCCCATTTAGTTTAATCCCAACTGTAACGCCTACTTTTCCTTTTATAACTACAAATAATCTAATAAATACTCCTTCTCCTCTAGTGGGTGAGAGCATTACCGATACTCAAGTTTTAGCAACTATACCCCCTTCAATTACTGAGAATACTAAAGAAACTTCTCTCCATGATTGTACAAAAATAGTCTCTCCAATATCTATTCGGCCTCTTACACCTAAGACTAACCGTTTAAATACTTTAATTACCTACATGAGCACAAATAATCCTATGGCACCAGAATCATTGCCTATTATACAACCATCGACACCCTCAAGCTCTAATAAAGAAACTTCAACTCAAGCTTCTCCTAGTCGACCAACTTTAAAAAGAAAAGTGACACCTCCTTTGTCTCATTTTCAGTTAAGTTTCAAAGCGGCAGAACACTACTTTAATGAAAGGCAAGCTAAATTAGTTCCTAAAGAAATATTACCTGACGTTAAAAATCACGATAATAAGCCTAATACAAGACCTGATCTTCTTAGAGATACCCTTAATAAGCCTGATGAAATATTGCAAAAAAATTATTTTGAAAAAATTTTAAATTCTAACATGAGAGTAGAATATATTTACGACTTACAAAATAAGCTTCCATCTCATGCTACGGTTGCCCAAGATTTTAGCCGAAAACTTAAAGAACATTCGAGCTTATTAGATGATTATATGTTAACACAAGATGAGGAAATTTTTGAGCAAGAACTTCTTAAAGATCCTGATTATAGCAATTCTTATCATTTAATAGAAAATGTTCGAGCACATCATAGAAGAAGTAAAATGAGTACAGAACCAGAGTAACTTCTATTTTACACAGCTATTTACTGAATATATTGTTTATTAATTTATTTCAGTTAAAATATATATTGAATGCTAAAAAATGGCATATATTTTTAAAATTTATTAAAGGAGTGAGGCGTGATTAGCTTAACAGATTCAGAGATTAAAGAATCTATCAAAATTCTAGAAACTCTTTTAGCAAATACGTACCTGCTGGCGCTCAAAACACAAAATTGTCATTGGAATATTGTAAGTCCTACTTTTTCGATGCTTCATGAATTCTTTGGAAATCAGTATGAAGCGCTTTCAGATGCTAATGATGAAATTGCTGAACGCATTCGGATGTTGGGTGGAAAAACACCGGCTACCTTCCAAGAATTTTTAAAACTTACAACGCTTAAAGAAAATAATAATCTGCAAACAGCTGAAGCTATGATTAAAGTTCTTCTTAGTGACCATGAGCAAATTATTTCTGAACTTCACGCAGCTCTTAAAGCGCTTGATAGAAGTACTGATGAAGGAACAATAGATTTCCTAATTGGACGCCTGAGGGATCATGAAAAGATCTCTTGGATGCTAAGAAGCCATTTGACTCTTAATCAGCAACCTAACTCTTGATTGCTTTCTTTATCAAGAAAGTTTTGATAAAAAATATTTAGGCAAAAACGTTTTTAAGACTTACTTTACAATTAGATTAATTTAATTCAATTTTGTTTAAATTTTTTCTAAATTTTTATATTTTATTAACATTTAAAGAATATAAAGGTTACGTAAGTGCAAAAAAATTAAAAGATAAATTGATTATTTGAGCAGCAAGTTTACTTCTTTAAGGTTGGAAGTGAGCAAAAATGATCCCCAGAAACGACAGTTTCTGGGATTTTTTTATAAAAAATCAAGAGAATGCTTGCCTTTCTTTCGATCTCTCGGCATTAATATTTTTTAACTAATAATCTTTAAAATGAAGAATGACACAATCTAATCGTCATAAATTTGAAAAAGGCCGAGCAGCAAGACTTGCTGCAGTTCAAGCTTTATACCAAATTTCCGAGACATCAGAAACAGCTTCTGCTGTGATAGAACAATTCATCATACATCGTTTTAATTCGGGCGATTATCCTGTCAGCGTTGATGTTCCCTTGTTTAGAAAACTTATTACAACAGCGAACGACAGGCAGCATGATATTATTGATATTATATCAGCGAATCTTAATCATGAATGGAGTTTAGATCGTTTAGAATCCATTTTAAAAGCAATCTTACAAGTTGCGACAGCTGAATTGTTAGGACGCTTAACAACTGTACCAACACCCGTTATCATCTCAGAATACGTTGATATTGCCCATGGTTTTTTTGAAGGAAAAGAGCCTGGATTTGTAAATAGCTATCTTGATAAAGTTGCAAAAAGTCTAGGTCATTCTCTCTCAAAACCTAAAAAATAGCTTATTCATTAAAATATTAAAAATTTTAAGAAAATGGAGTCAAAGATGGAAAATAGGCATTCCCCAGTTGTTTTATGTATTTTAGATGGGTGGGGACATCGTGAAGAGCTTAACCATAACGCAATTGCCCAAGCTAAAACCCCTACTTTTGACCATTTTCTAAAAGATTATCCTCATTCGTTACTTGAAGCATCAGCAGGTGATGTTGGACTTCCTGAAGGTCAAATGGGAAACTCAGAAGTTGGTCATATGAATATTGGTGCTGGACGTATTGTTATGCAAGACCTTCCTCGTATTGATGCAACTCTTAAAAATAATGAACTCGTATCTCTCTCTGAGTTTCAAGTATTTATTAAAAAAGTTAAGCAAGGAACAGGTATTGTTCATCTTCTAGGTCTTCTTTCTCCTGGTGGTGTTCATTCACATCAAAATCATATTATTGCCATTGCCAAAGCTTTTGCAGATCAAGGTTTAACAATTAATTTGCATCTTTTTCTTGATGGAAGAGACACATCTCCGAATTCAGGAAAAGAATATTTAAAACAACTTATCTCTGAAACGTCCAATATTCCTTCCATTAAAATCGCGACAATTGGAGGCCGTTACTTCGGAATGGATCGAGATAAACGTTGGGACCGTATTGAGCGTGCCTATAATGTTATAGTTCAAGCAGATGGTTCAATAATTAAAGATCCTCTCTCTTATATCCAAGAAAATTATGCTGCACAAATTACAGATGAATTTATCCCTCCTGCCCTCCTACAAGAGTATTCAGGTATGCAGGATGGTGATGGCCTCTTTATAGCAAATTTCCGCGCTGATCGCGTTCGACAAATCTTAAGCACCCTTATTCATCCTGATTTTAATGATTTCAAGAGAAATAAGATCATCCAATTTTCAGCCAATTTGGGCCTGGTCGAATACTCAGATGCTTTAAATCCGTATTGCTCTGCTCTTTTCCCTGCTATCGAAATTCAGAATAGTTTAGGAGAAATTATTGCAGATGCTGGATTAAAACAATTACGCATTGCAGAGACTGAAAAATATGCGCATGTCACCTTCTTTTTCAATGGTGGTCAAGAAACTCCTTTTCCTCAAGAAGATCGTATCTTAGTGCCCTCACCTAAGGTCGCAACTTATGATCTTCAACCAGAAATGTCTGCTAAAGAAGTAACTCAGGAACTCATTTCAGCCTTAAAAAAAGTTCCTTATGGGCTTGTGGTTGTTAATTATGCAAATACTGATATGGTTGGGCACTCAGGAAACCTTAATGCTTCCATCCACGCGGTTGAGTGTGTAGATCAATGTTTAGGTGAGCTTGAAAAACAAGTTTTAGCCCTTAATGGCACTCTTTTGATTACAGCTGATCATGGAAATGCTGAGCAAGTTTATGATGAAACTTTGCAAGAAGCTCATACAGCTCATACAATGAATCCAGTTCCTTTTATTCTTGTAAATAAAGCCTTGCACAAACTTTCTTTATCTAACGGCAAACTCTCAGATATAGCGCCTACGATATTAGAATTATTAAACTTACCTAAACCATCTCAGATGACAGGAAAATCTCTTCTAAAAAATCTTTTTTAATATATTTTAAGAAGACAAAGCCTGTTATAATTTATGCAGATAAAAATAAAGGGAAAAGTATGTTGATTCAGGTTTCTCGTCAGCTTTATTCATATCGCTTATGGGCTTATTTTATTAGTTGTTTTAGTATTTTAGTAACGGGATGCAGTGCACAAGAAAAAGATAAGACAAACACCATTCCATCTTTGTCTGCTAAGGAAGCTACTCTTTTCTATAGTTATGTAACCGATCGTGTTAAAAGAGAATATATTGAGAAAATTGATGATACCCAACTCTTAGAAGGTGCTTTGAATGGTGTTTTATCATCTTTAGATCCTTATTCTGCCTATCTTGACCCAGCAAAGTATGAGAATATCAAAAAGCAAACTCAAGGTCATTATGGTGGTCTCGGAATTGAAATGATTATGGAAGATGGGATCATCCTTGTCGTTTCCGCCCTGGATGATTCTCCTGCACAAAAAGCAGGTATCTTAGCTGGGGATCATATTATTGCTATCAATAAAGAAGCGACCTACCAGATGAAATCCTTAGAAGCTGCTGAAAAATTACGGGGTGAGCCTGGAACAGAAGTGACTATCTCCATTAAACGTGAAAAATTAGCCCCGTTTGATCTTACTTTAGAAAGAACTAATATTAATACACGACCTGTTAAATGGTATATTGAGGATAAAATTGCTTATATTCGTATTGCAACCTTCAATCAAGAAACAACAAAAGAACTTTTAAAAGCCGTACGAGAAATTAAAGAAAAAACAAACAAGACAGGTCTTACTGGTTATATCCTTGATGTTCGTAATAATAGCGGAGGTTTACTTGAAGAAGCCGTCTCTGTAAGTGACGTTTTTCTCAATGGAGGTAAAATCGTTTCAATTCGTGGAAGAGATCCAAAAAAGGAACTTAATTTTTCAGCAAATCCCGGTGATTTCACAAGCAATGCTCCTGTAATGGTTTTAATCAATGGTGGCACCGCCTCTGCTGCGGAAATTGTAGCAGCCGCCCTTCAAGAAAATAAACGAGCTGTCATTGTCGGAACAAAATCTTTTGGAAAAGGCTCTGTCCAAAGTGTTATTCCGTTGACAAATAAAGGTGCTATTAAATTGACTGTTGCCCTTTATTACACGCCTTTAGGTAAAACTATTCAAAAAAATGGCATCGAACCTGATATTAAAATTGAGCAACATATAGATATTAAAACGGTTAATGAAGATAAACGTTTAAGAGAAAACAACGTATTGGGTACTTTACCTGCAATTGCAACTGATAAAAAATATGCAGAAACCCCTTCTTCTAAGAAAAGTGTGAAAAGCAATCGTAAAGAACCGTCCCTTTTGAAGGATATTCCTGATTATCAACTTAATCAGGCCTTTAGCCTTTTAAAAGCCATGAGTCTTTATGAAAAACTTCAACCTGGAAAATATATCGATCACCTTAAAAAAAGTAAGTAAGACTTTAATAGAAGATAAAGAAAGAAGGGAAAGTGAAACATAAGAAAAAGCAGATTTTACCTTACCGTAACGGCGTTGGTATTATGCTGTTAAACCCAGAGAATAAGGTTTTTGTCGGTAAACGTATTACGCCCTCATCAAAAGCATGGCAAATGCCCCAGGGTGGAATTAATGAAGGTGAAACTCCAGACGAAGCTGCCTTCCGTGAATTAGAAGAAGAAATAGGAACGAACAATGCTAAAATTTTAGCGATATCGCAAACCTGGCATAGTTATGATTTTCCGCCTTATCTTATTAATAAAGTATGGGGAGGAAACTATCGTGGTCAGCGGCAAAAATGGTTCCTAATGCGTTTTTCAGGACAAGATACTGATATTAATGTTGCTACAGAGCAACCAGAATTCAATGAATGGCAATGGATAGAAATAAAAGAACTTCCTATTCTTGCCATTTCTTTTAAGCAAAAGACATATCAAGCTTTAATAGAGGAGTTTAATTCTTTTATAAAACCTAACTTATTAGTAAATGAAGCTGAATAGAATAAAGATGTTGGCTTTCACTTGGCCAATTACGACTTCATTATTTAAATCATAAGTAAATTTAAAATCAAAATTGTAACAAAATATTTCTTCAGCTATAGTAGTTATAATAGTCAACTCAGTTATCAAATTATACTTTTCTCATAACCCTTAGGAGACTAATTATGCCTTATCTTTATAAAACAATGAAATCACCTGTTGGTATTTTAAAGTTAATCGCTAACGATAAAGGTCTTACTGGAATATTATGGGAGAATGATTCTCCAGAGCGCACTTCTTTCACCTCCATAACAGAAGATAAAAATCACCCTTTCCTTCTTGAGGCTGAACAACAATTAAATAACTATTTCACGGGAAAATTAAAAAAGTTTTCTTTAAAACTTGATCTCATTGGGACTGAATTTCAAAAAAAGGTTTGGCAAGCCCTTTTAACAATCCCTTTTGGGGAAACGCGTAGTTATGCTCAAATAGCAAAACAAATTGGCAATCCAAAGGCAGTTCGAGCTGTTGGCGCTGCGAATGGTAAAAATCCACTCTCAATTATTGCACCTTGTCACCGTGTGATTGGTGCAAATGGTAAACTCACAGGATTTGCAGGTGGTCTTGAGACAAAAGCTTTTCTCTTAAAAATAGAAAATCCTCAGAGGGCATTTGCCGCTTAGGAAATCCACTTTATATGTTATGAAGCTAAGGGAAGGAGCATATAAGTTTTTGTTCTTCCCCATACAAGATTGCGGGGCCTCCAACCATAAAAGGACGGCTAACTGGTCCATGACCAATATCAGCCATTCTAAAAACAGGGAACTGGACTTCAGAAGCGAACTTTTTAAAAACTTCTTGCAAAAGTGCGCTTTGATCTTGTTCAGGTGTATCATATGTAAAATCAGCTAGCAGCAAAGCCTTTATCTCTTTAAAGGCGTTTGCCTGACGGAAGTGTTCTAAATATTCTGCAACACGGTATGGCTTTTCGTTCACGTCTTCTAGCAACAGTATTTTATTATTGGTTTGAATCTGCCAATTTGTTCCGAGACTATATTGTAAAACAGCTAAGTTTCCACCAACAATTGGAGCTGTAATTATTTCTAGGTTTTGAGCATAAGAATTCAAGGCAACTAAATCATTAAATTGAATCTCATTTTTGAGGCCAAATAAGACCTCTTTTAATTCATCAATTGCCCAAGGTTCAAATATACCAAGCCCTAGTCGCCTAAGCGGTGAAGCATGAATAGGCTTCCAGTTCCATTTTTGATGGAAGAATGTATGCAATGCTGTGATATCACTTAAGCCAATGAAGATTTTCTCAACAGCAGGAGCTTCAATTTTTTCTAATAAAGGAATTAGGCGTTTACATCCTGCACCACCTTGAAGGCACCAAATAGCTTTAGTTGTATCGTCATAGAGAGCCTCAACCAACGTTTCAAATCGCTTTGTGTCAGAATTTGCATACAACAAATCTTCCCCAAAAATATCGCATGAAATTTTCATTTTGAGGTCCCAACTTTTTAAGAAGGAGCGTACTTTTTCAAGAAGCCCCTCTTCTGAACCATATGAGGGTGCAACAACAGATATTACATCTCCAGGTTTCAAAGGTTGAAAGGATAAAGGAAAATGACTCATTACTAGAATCCGCTTTTAGAAAATTGTAATCCACTTATAAAACAGAAAAAAGAAAGCTCGAAGGTCTATAAGCCGGGTTCTGTCCTGGGATTACCAGGGATGATCATTCATCTGGAACTTTTGTTACCAAAAGCTTCACGCGACCTACCCGGACGATAACGCGGAAAGGCGCCTTTAGGTTGTCCTAAGTATCGTCCCTATTTGGTCTTGCTCCGGATGGGGTTTACCCTGCCGCCTTTGTCACCAAAAGCGCGGTGCGCTCTTACCGCACCATTTCACCCTTACCAGCTTAGCTGGCGGTATATTTTCTGTGGCACTTTCCCTAAGGTTACCCTCGCTGGACGTTATCCAGCATCCTCTTTCCGTGGAGCCCGGACTTTCCTCTTTTAAAATTTTAAAAGCGATCATCCGACCTTCGAGTCTCTTTTTGTTTGTAGCAAGTTTCTATTTATTTCTCAACCTAAACAGAATTATCCTTTTGCACTTCTACTTTACGAATAACATAAGTCCCAGCCATAATATCATGCAAAGTTTGCTTATGAGGTGTGAAGGCCATCATAAAGCGACCAATAAAAAAAATTGCCCCTGATAAAAAGGATGCTAAATATCGGCTTGTTGCTCGACCAAAATTAATAGGCTCGCCCGTTTCTGAAATTATTTTAAGGCCAAATGCTCTCATCCCAATTGTTGCTTGGTGCTTTGAGATATATTGAAGGGAAAAATATAACCATTGAATAATGAGAGGAATAATGTAGGCAACAAAAATGAAAGAAAAGTTTGCAATTAAATGTATAGACGCTGAAATTTGCTTTGCTTGATTCGCTTGATTTGCTAACTCGTTATTAAAACTACTTAAAGTCATTAAGCTTATAAAAATTGGCATTAAAAGAAACGTTAAGATCAACGTATCTAAACTCCACCCCATAAATCGAACCCAAAAACCAGCATATTCATATCTTGTTTCAAGATTTTTTTTGAGTGCTTCAATTTCAAAAGAGTCATGCATTTTGTCTTATTCCTTATTAAGCTTTATTGAGTTTATTTCGTTAAATTTATAAGCGAATTTCTCTTAGGATTTTATTCTTCGGCCCCACCACGTAGATTGGGACATGTTTGCCATCGAGATGCTGAAGTAGCAGTTCCTGTCGTACAACTCGCATCATAAATCGTGACATACCCTGTAAGCTTTGTGACATAACTTTGATAAGAAAGTTTTGCATTTTTTCTTTTCTCATCGCGTTCTTTCAAAAATGAGATTTGAGCTGGCTTTTCTTTCTGACATTTTTCATTACCTTCGGTGTCAACATATCCCTTTTGTTCAGATATATTGTTATCTTCTGAAGGATTTGAGTCAATTTCCATATCATCCATAAAAATTTACGCTCCTAATTTCTCTTCATGATGATGTATTGGCCTGAAATCAGTGGACCACATTTTTTCTAGATTATAAAAACTTCTCATTTCAGGTGTAAAGAGATGTATTATAACTGACCCTGTATCTAAAAGAACCCATTCGCTTGCTGGTAATCCTTCAACAACGATATTTTTATGCCCTTGTTTTAATAGTTCGATTTGTAAAATTTCAATACTCATTCTTACATGTTTTTGTGAACGCCCACTTCCAATAATCATGTAATCTGTAAAAGTAGATTTATTAAGAAGGTCAATGAGTACAATATTTTCAACTTTATGATCTTCTAAAAAAGTCATGAGGAAGGGTATAAGAGATGTCTCAAATATTGAGGAATGTGTTTTTTTATTTTCTTTCATTATCTTCTATTTTAAACCCTATATTACAATTATACTCTAAATTTCATTGAAATAAAATGTATTTGTAGAAATTACTCTTGAGTAGACTGAAGTTTGGCTGCTTGAATATGATCGTAAAGGAGCCTTAAAATGGGTTGCACGCCAGAACCACTTACTGCAGATAAAAAGTAGATGGGCTTCTTTAAAGCTGTTTCTAATACAGCCTTTTTTTCTTTCATTTCCTCTTCAGTCAAAGCATCTATTTTATTAAAAGCTACTATTTCTTTTTTATCAGCAAGACCATGGCCATAATTTTCAAGTTCAGCTCGGATGATTTTATAAGCCTGAATAGGATTTTCTAAAGTGCTGTCAACAAGATGCAAAATTACTTTGCAACGTTCCACGTGTCCCAAAAATCTTGTTCCCAGTCCGACCCCTTCATGCGCGCCTTCAATAAGACCTGGAAGATCTGCAAGAACAAATTCATGATCATCAACATGTACAACACCAAGTTGAGGATTTAAAGTTGTGAAAGGATAATCAGCTATTTTAGGTTTAGCACGTGATGTCACTGATAAAAAAGTTGACTTCCCCGCATTAGGAAGCCCTACTAACCCCACATCGGCAATAAGTTTAAGACGCAACCAAACCCATAGTTCTTCTCCAGGCATCCCTGCATCGGCTCGCCGAGGTGCTTGGTTTACGGAAGATTTAAAATGCGTGTTTCCACGTCCGCCAATCCCACCTTTTAGTAAAACGAGACGCTGTCCAGGTTTATCGAAGTCTGCTAATAAAGTTTGTTTATCATCATAATAAATTTGTGTTCCTACTGGAACTTTTAAAATAACATCTGCACCATTTGGGCCAGTACGATTACTCCCCATTCCATGATGCCCACGCCCTGCTTTAAAATGCTGCTGGTAGCGATAATCAATAAGAGTATTTAGATTTTCTACAGCCTCTACAATAACATCTCCGCCACGTCCTCCATCACCTCCATTCGGCCCCCCATATTCAATAAATTTTTCACGACGGAAACTAATACAACCAGCTCCTCCATCACCGCTTTTAAGAAAGATTTTTGCTTCATCAAGAAATTTCATATGTTTAAACCAAAAATAAAGGAGAACTCATGGTTTGAGCTCTCCTTGAAATCTTTATTCCAAAAATAAGTTACTGAGTAATAACAGAAACGTATGTGCGACCTTTTATGCCTGAAGAAAATTGTACTTTACCTTCAATTGTTGCAAAAAGAGTATGATCTGTCCCAATTCCAACATTTTTACCAGGGTGAAATTTTGTCCCTCTTTGACGAACAATAATGTTTCCTGAAATGACGGACTCGCCACCAAATTTTTTTACACCCAAACGACGACCTTGAGAATCGCGTCCGTTACGAGAGCTACCGCCAGCCTTTTTATGTGCCATTTATGATCTCCTACTTCTTTGTCTCTTTTTTAGCCGCAGGTTTCTTAACTTTTTCTGAAGCTGCAGGCTCTTCACTTACTGTTTTCTTTACAGTACTTTTAGTCTCAACTCTCTTTTGGCTAGACACTGTTTCTTCTTTAGCTATTTTTGGAGCTGAAGCAGCCTTAGCTGGCTTTTCTTCTACGGTTTTAGGTGTAGAAGCGCTTTTTTTAGCAGCTATAAGCTTAGGAAGTCCACTTCCACCAGTTGCAATTACTTCTTCAATTCGTAAAACAGTTAAATCTTGACGATGTCCAGCTTTCCGGCGATATCCTTGACGGCGACGCTTTTTGAAAACAATAATTTTATCTCCACGACCTTGCTCTAAAATCGTTGCGCGCACCGCGGCATCTTGTAAAAATGGCGCTCCAACAGTCATGTTGTTGTCGGCTCCAAGCATTAATACATCCCCTAAATGTAGAGTAGCTCCTGCTTCACCTTCTAAGCGCTCAACTTTTACAACATCTCCACTTGAGACTTTATATTGCTTTCCACCTGTCTTAATGACTGCAAACATTTTCAACCCATCTATTTAAATTTATAAGCTTGTGCTTCTTTAACATACTTAAGCATTAAGTAAAAACTAATTTTAAACCTGAATTCAGGCTTACGATACTTTTCAGTATAATTCTTGTAAGCAAAAGTCAAGAGGTTTCAACGAACCTTACAAAAAAATGAAGAAAAAAGTCAAACAGCTCTTGATAAAATTATAAATAATCAATAAATAGCGTGATTAAATAATCAAGAGACACAGAAAATGAGCAACATGAATAACATCCATGCTCTAAGTCGAGCAGTCATTATTGATCAAAATCATATATTATAATGTAAAACAACTGATTTGCCTCTCAACTTTTATTTTCTTCCCGGAGGCCATATTGAACATGGAGAATCCGCTGAGAAAGCACTGTTGCGCGAATTAGTTGAAGAAACTGGCGCTCAATCTTGTATTAAAAGATTTTTAGGTTGCCTTGAATATAGCTTTGAGCCCGGACAAAATAGCAAGTGTCATAATCATGAGTATAACTTCGTTTTTGAAGCTGCAGCTGAAACCTTAAAAGTCGACAATAAGCTCCTACAAGGTGAAAAACATATTGAATTGACCTGGATTGCTCTCTCTCAAATAGCTGAAATTGATTTTAGGGCTGGAGCCTTTCAAAACTCTTATTCCACTATGGTTAACGCGTTCTTCTGCTAATGTATTACATAGTGCGATGGTATAAAATCAGCTTAAAAAAGAGGAAACCTTTAGGTTTTTTAAGGCTGCCTCACACACGCCTAATTTTTTCCAAGAACATTCTTTACAGGCAGAATAAAAATTTTTGTAGGTCATTTTTTTGAGAATACGACCTTTTGCTTGCCTCCAAGTAAGAATCTCACCGTCTTTCAAATTTAAAATACTAGCATGCGCTTGATCTAATGAATCAATTTTTTTTTGGCTTGTACACAAATCACGTGCAAGCTTATTAGGACAAGACGTACAAATAGAATCCGTCCCAAAGCTCACTTTTATAGAAGTATTTTCGTCTCTCGTAATCTTATTAACGATAGTCGCGTAATTTTTGATAAAATCTGGTGAATAACCTTCCCCAACAAATCCAAGTGTACACATGAAATGATGGGGACGAAAAGTTAACATGCCTTACCTTTTTAGAGCTTTAACAATACTTGCTAACAGAATCGTCTTAACAACTCCGGGCAGTATAAAAGGAACAACGCCACTTTGAATAGCAGCCTCAAATCCTATGAACTTTGTAAGCCATATCACCCCAAGGCTATAAATTATTGTTTGACCAACGGCACAACTTGCAAAAATAATGCCCCAAGTCTTATGTGTAATTTTTGAAAAAATCCAAGCTGTTAAAGGTGCTGCCACTAAAAAGCCTGCAAAATAACCTCCTGTGGGTCCCAAAAGATAGGCATAGCCCCCTGAAAACTCAGAAAAGACTGGAACGCCTGTTGCTCCTAATAAAAGGTATGCCAAGACAATTTCAAATGCTTGCCTGGGCTTGTAGGTTAAACCAATCAACATTATAGCGACTGTTTGCAAAGTAATTGGTACAGGCTTTAATGGAATGTGGATTTGAGAGCAGGCAAAAAGTAATATCACCCCTATTACAAATTGGCCGCTATATGATTGTATATATGTTTTCAAAAAGCTTAATTTTTGAGATGCTTGCATTTCATCCTCCACAATTAATATCGCTCTCTTATAACAAGCTTTTTATAAAAGATCTACTAGTCTTAACAAAAAAGGCAGATTATGGTCTGCCTCTCAATGATATTGCTGATATGAATTAACTTTATTTTTTACTTCTTATTTCTAAAAGTATCCAGTTCAACAACTTTTTTTGCGTTATCGACTTTTTTTGTAGAGTCACTCACTTTTTCTTTTTTAGCCTTTTTCTCAGGTAGCATGGGGGGACTTGGCTCGAATTGTAAACCGAACTTTACCGAAGGATCTAAAAAGCTAATTAAAGCAGCATAGCTGACTTCAATACGTTCTTGCACCTCGTTAAAGCTTAACAAGACTGAAAAACCTTTATCGTCTGCTTTAAGATCCCAAAATTGATGTTGAAGAACAATTGTAATCTCTTCTGGATGTTGTTTCCGAAGATACTCTGGCACCTTTACATCCGGGCGAGTGGATTCGAAAGTTATATAAAAATGGTGTCTTCCTGATAAGCCCTCTTTGCTTGCCTGTTGCAAAGCGTCGCGAACAACCCCTCTTAATGCAGATTGAACCATTTCATCATAATCAAAAGCTTTATTACGACTCACTTCTTCTTCCTTATTATTTTCGATATCACTCATGCTATATTCACCATCTTACCTAGAAACCATTTCAGAAAAATTAACACGACTCAAAAAAGAGCGCTTATGTTTAAAATGACGTAACCAAATCTTATATTCAAGGAATAAAAAAATATTGAGAAATAAATTAAGTGAGGGGCTTCTGTTGCCCGGTGCCCCTCGAACCGCTAACGATAACTAAGCAGCTTGTGCAACTGCAGCCCCGATGCCATTGTTATTGATGGCTTGAGGTACATTACCATTAAGAGCAAATTTTGATTTGCCATTTACTATTTATAGTCCATTTACGACGGTACTATGTCGAACGAAAGCCTCTACCTTTGAGCGTACGTCGATCCTATTTCGCCCCCATGAAAGCTGTGTGCCGTCTCTCACAGGTTTGGTGGAGGCGCCGGGTACCGCCCCCGGGTCCGTTCCACCTATTCCGTAGCGCGTTTATCGTCATAGCTAGGAAAACCTAACAATTATAGTATACAAAATTTTTCTGAAAAATGAAAGAGAAACTCTAGAAGCTTTGTTTTTTCTCTGTTAATCTTTGGCAAAAGGCAAAAGGAAACTTCCAATGACAGAATTTAAATTTCTTCCCCTTCAAGATAAAGATGTTTTCACAGCTATTGAGCAAGAACTCCACCGGCAACAAAATCAACTTGAGATGATCGCCTCAGAAAATTTTATTTCGCCTGCCGTGCTTGAAGCGCAAGGCTGTATCATGACAAATAAATATGCTGAAGGCTATCCCGGACGCCGTTATTACGGAGGCTGTACATACGTTGATCAGGTTGAAAACCTTGCCATTGAACGTGCTAAAGAACTCTTTAATTGTAGCTATGCAAATGTTCAGCCTCATTCTGGATCTCAAGCAAATCAAGTTGCCTTTCTCACTCTCTTGCAGCCTGGTGACACTTTTTTAGGGATGGATCTTAATTGTGGAGGTCATTTAACCCATGGTTCATCTGTTAATTTGTCCGGTAAATGGTTTAATGCCGTTAGCTACCCCGTCCATAAAGAAACACATCTTTTAGATTATGATCTTATTGAAGAACTTGCGATTCAACATAAACCAAAACTGATTATAGCAGGCGGTTCAGCCTATCCTCGTACCATCGATTTTGCACGGTTTAGACAGATTGCTGATCAAGTAGGTGCCTATCTTATGGTTGATATGGCCCATTTTGCAGGATTAGTTGCAGGTGGTGTATTCCCTTCCCCTCTTCCTCATGCTCATGTTGTCACCACAACGACACACAAGACTTTACGTGGCCCACGAGGAGGTATGATCCTTTCAAATGATTTAGAGATTGGAAAAAAGCTTAACTCTGCTCTTTTCCCTGGTGCTCAAGGCGGCCCTCTCATGCATATTATAGCAGCAAAAGCAGTTGCATTTAAAGAAGCTCTCTCGCCTACTTTTAAACAGTACGCAGAACAAATTATTAAAAATGCCAGAACTCTCGTTGAAACACTTCAAAATCAAGGATTTAGCATCACAACCAATGGAACAGATTGCCATCTCTTACTCGTGAATCTTCAAGCGCAAAATCTCACTGGTCAGGAAGCATGCGATATCCTTGAGCATGCCGGCATTACATGTAATAAGAATAGTGTGCCTTTTGATCCTCTCCCCCCTTCGAAAACCTCAGGCATACGCTTTGGTTCTCCAGCTTTGACGACAAGAGGAATGAAAGAAACAGAGTTTCAAGAAATCGGTTTTATGATTGCAGAACTCCTCAAAAGCCAACAAAATGGTAGTAGTGATGCTCTTCAACAAAAAATTCAAGAAAAGGTCGCTCAACTTTGTCAAGCTTTTCCCCTTTATAAGGAGTTATAATGCGCTGTCCTTTTTGTGGTCATCATGACACAGCCGTTAAAGATTCGCGTGCAATTGAAGAGAATGTGGGCATTCGACGTCGTCGCCATTGTACAGAATGTGGTGCGCGCTTTACAACGATTGAACGTGTTCAGCTTTTGCCTCTAAAAATTATTAAAAAAAATGGTGAGATTGAACCTTTTGACCGAGAAAAACTTTCTCATTCAATGGAATTAGCCCTTCATAAAAGGCCTATTGATGCAGAACGTCGAGAACGCGTTATTAGCAGTATTGTTAGACAACTTGAAACTTGCGGTGAAACTGAAATTTCTTCCAAGAAGATTGGTGAAATGATGATGCAGTCACTTTATGAACTTGATAAAGTTGCTTATGTACGCTTTGCATCAGTTTACCAAGACTTTGAAGTTCCCGGAGATTTTAAAAATTTTATTACAAGCCTTGATTTATCAGAAGAACCAGATCCTGCTAAAGAATAATAAATGAACTTTATTTCCACCATTATTGTCTTTATTCTTTTTTGGTGGCTGATTTTCTTTTCCCTTCTTCCTATAGGTATTAAAAAAGAACTAAATCCTACTTTAGGCCATGATAGAGGCGCCCCCTCCAATCAACGGCTTGTCATAAAGTTCATGTTTACAACGATCGGTGCAGTTTTTTTAACAGCCTTAATTTATTATATAGTTGATCAAGAGTGGATTGCATTGTGGGTCTAATCCATTTTGAACCTTTGCAAAAAAAGCATCTTCAACTTTTGCATCTTTGGTTAAATGATTTGCAAGTGAAGCCGTGGTATGACCCCTTTCAAGAAGCAAGCTTGGAAAATATACAGAAAAAATATTTATCTTATACACAAGGTTATAAGCAATTTAACGGAACTAACAGGCCTATACAAGCCGTGGTTTCTTATCAGAACAAGACTCCTTTTGGTTATATTCAACTTTATAATGCTTTTGATTTTCCTCGAGAAGGATATGATTTACATGATTATATAGACTACGCGCAACAGCTTGGAGCTATTGATTTTTTTATTGGAAATCCTAATTTTCGTTCTAAAGGTTATGGCTCTTTACTCCTTGAACAATTTATTTACGAAATTGCTTTTAAAAAATTTAACCGCATCATAGTTGACCCTGAGGTAACAAACATCCGTGCAATAAAATGTTATGAAAAAGTTGGCTTTAAAAAAATTATTTACATTCCAACAGCTCCAATGACATATAGTAGCCTCATGATTATCGAACGTGAAAAATGAGGAATGCTTTCATTAATCGTATTAAACTCTCGGGCGGTTATGCCCTTCTCCCAATTTTATTATTTTTAGTTATTTTTATCGGAAGTGGCGTTTATTTTAGCCTGCTCAATACACCCTTTGCTTTTTATCAAGTATCTGCAACTGTTGCTATTCTTCCTTCCATTATTCTCGCCATTGGACTTGGTAATGGTGATTTTGTGAGCAAAATTTCAAACTTCATTGATGGCGTTCGAGACAGTAGCATTATAACAATGTGCCTGATTTATCTTTTAGCTGGCGCCTATACTGAAGTTCTTAAAAGCATTGGTGGCGTAGAGGCCGCAGTTAACTTAACGCTTTCCTTTCTTCCGCCACAAGCCACTCTCCCAGGCCTTTTCATTCTGAGTGCATTCGTTGCAACAGCGATGGGAACATCAATGGGAACGATCGCTGCCATGGCACCTATTGCATTTGGAATTGCCCAAGCTATTGGACTTTCAATTCCTCTCACAATGGGAACTGTTGTCGGTGGCGCTATGTTTGGAGATAATTTATCTTTAATCTCAGATACAACAATTGCGGCCGTACAAACACAAGGCGGAACACTTAAAGATAAATTTAAAATCAATAGCTTAATAGCCTTACCCGCAATGATTGTGACGTTAATAACTCTTATTGCTTATGGCTTTAATAATCCTTGCCAATCTTGTGTAACGATAACTGAGTTTCCGTGGATTATGAGTACCCCTTATATCTTTGTGCTCATTCTTGCGATCTCAGGCGTTAATGTTTTCCTTGTTTTAATACTGGGTATTTTATCTGCCGGCTTCATTGGGATTTGTTTTACTTCCAACTACACTCTTCTTAACTATGCAAAAAGCATTTATCAAGGCTATGGAAGCATGCAAGAAATCCTTATTTTGTCTTTGCTTATTGGCGGATTAAGTCATCTTTCTAAAACGCAAGGAGGCTTACAATCCTTAATTAATTTCACAGGAAAAATTGTTCATAAATTCTCAAAGAAAGAATCAAAATCTGTTGTTGAAGGTGCTATTGCAACTATCGTAAGTTTATGTGACATCTGCACGGCTAATAATACAATTGCGATTATTCTTGCAGGTGAAGCAACCCATGAATTAGCAAAAAAATATCATCTTCCTCCTTCTCGCACTGCCACACTTGTTGATCTTTTCTCGTGTGTTTTCCAAGGTATTTTACCCTATAGCGCTCAAATTTTACTAGCAGGCTCAATTGCTAGCATTTCGCCTTTATCTATTATCCCGCATGTCTATTATTGCTATGCCTTAGGAATTGCGGGAGTATTTGCGATCTTTCTTCAAAAACCTAAATTTCATGCAAAATAATAAGCTTAACCATTTGGGAATAATACCCTCTCCTCACAATTGATAAAATTTGTCGAGAATTTATTTCAAGAAAAAGTACGACATTAATTAAAATTTAACTCATCTTCTATTATTCTAAACATAAGATGAAGTAAATTAGGGATCGGCTAATGAAAAATATCTACTTTGAATCTATTATGGTGATAGAACGTCTTCACAGACTTTTCTTAGAAGTTACCAGAATAGAACTAGATCGTTTAAAAATTAAAGACATTAATAACGTCCAATGTTTTATTCTTTATAATATTGGCGAAAGTCATTTAACTGTCGGTGAAATTTCGAATCGTGGATATTATTTAGGTTCAAACGTAACCTATAACCTTAAAAAAATGGTTGAGACAGGTTATTTAATCCAAGAGCAATCTTCTCATGACCGTCGCTCAAGCCACATTCGTCTTTCAGAAAAGGGTATGACACTTTATCAACGATTTGATCAAATTCTTGCAGAGCATACTAAAAATATGAAACATAATGGAATCTCTGAGCAAGATCTTAAAAACTTAAAGTCTTTATTAGGACGTTTAGAGTCATTCTGGAATTTTACTGTCACGCATGATATGCGATTCTAATATTTTCTTTAGAGACCAATAGGGTCTAATTGAAAAGGCCGTCGGCTTGCAAAATTAAATTAACTATAGTAGTCTAAGCTTAGATTTGAACCGTATTAATAGGTATAAGATTATGAAGCTGAGTTTTTTTACGGTATTAACAAGTTCTCTTTTAGCGGGGCATTCACTTCAAGCAACAGATGTATTGTTATCTCACCAAGATTCCAATCGCCACACATCTTCACACTGTAGTCCTTCTTCCTATGGTTCTTCACCAAAAGATTTTAGCGATCCACATCCTGGACAACAAAGAACCGTTCATTCAGCGCAAATCCCTGCCGAAGAATATTCCTTAAATATGGAAACTCTTTGGGAAGGGATATCAAAGCCGGTTACCTTTGAAAAAACGCCTTCCAACACAACTAGAGCAATTACTAGCTTAATGAAAGAAGAAAGATTTGAAGACGCAATTACCGCATACGAGAAACTCTTTTCACTCTGTGCAGACTCAAAAACTTGTGAAAATTTTGTAGGATATGCGTATACATTAAATAAGCTAATTTACCAACTTTTTTCTCGTGCAGAAAATGAACTTAGAGTAGATATTTGGCGAAGAAATAATGGTTGGAAACCTCAAAACCGATACATTCCAGCGCTGCAAAAAGCTTTAGAAAAACAAATTTCGATATGCGAAGAACTTATCAAAAATCATAAGCGGGACAATTTATCAATTTGGAGCTATTTGACAGAAGCATTAATTAAAAGCTTTAAATATGAAAAAGATAAATTAAAACGTGATAATTTGAAGTTACAAATAATCCCAAGTTTAAAGATTATTAAGGAAAAGGAATCTACTTCTAAAGACCTAGTTTCAAAGCCTTACGAAAACTTAGGTTATGAATTTCAACAATACTTAAAAGTTAGAAAAAAAGTTTTATCTAAGCAAGCTGCTGAAGTGAAATAAATTTCAACAAGCTTTTTCATTTAAACATCAAATATTTATGAAACTTTTTAATTTTTATATTTTTTTAATAGCTAATATAGCTTTAGCTAGTTTTCAAATACCTTTACAAGCTAGTGATTCTTTCCTTGATGAAGATGATTTAACAAGTAGTTATGAAACTATATCTATGTCTTCAGAGTCAGATTTTGAAGAAGATCCTTTCGCTATTTTTCAAACATCATCAGAAATAATTCTAGGAATTTTGGATAATTTAAGTATTAAAAAACTTACTTTAGCATCTCTTGTATGTTCTTATTGGAAAAAATTAAGTGTTCATCAACACTTATTCCCACTTTTTGAGGATGAAAAAGCCAAAAGCGAATTTTTTACCAAAGAAAAACCACTTCGAATCTCGCGCGTCATTTTTAAAGATCCCAAGTTAATAGTAAATCTTCACGAATATGCTCTCTTTCCTGATTTTTATCATCTTCTTTGGGTTGATCATGATGTACAGGAAAAATTTTGGCAATTTTCTTCTTCTAAAACTTTAAGATTTAATCGTCATTTAGAAATGCCTTATAAAACTGTACAAAATTGGCTTCCATGCGGAAAAATTTTATTTATTTTTTATCCTTTAGATAAACAGATGCTTTTAAAAAATGCTTTTCAAACTTTAAGAATTTTTATTGAGAGTGAACCTCACTTAAAGGATATGAGATTAAAAGATTTAAACTTACTAAAAATTTTCACCCTATCAACTGCGACAGAAGACCGCCAGATGTTAAGGATAGCGTGCCAAAAACATATACAATTGAGACCTAGCTTAGTTGAGCCTCATCCTGTTAGAATATGGCTCGAGCAAGTTGAAATACAATGGCAACTTATGGATAACTTCAAAGCATCTGCTCAATTACAAGAAGAGACAACCACTGTAATTGCAACTCAAGCCCAACCACGATAGTCCATTAAATTTTTAAAATTTCTGATGTTGTTTCTTGAACTTTTTTAAGTTCGAGGTCAGCTAAATTTGGTGAATACAAAACTTTCACATGTGTGCCACGAGGAGCATATACAGTAGGATCAGAGAAATCCGACCACAAAACTAGCGTTTGACATTTCATGGCCGCGGCCAAGTGAATAGGTCCCGTATCATTTCCAATAGTCGCTAATGCTTTAGAAGCTAATACCCCTATTTCGAAAAAATTAATTTTTTGGCTTAAATTATGAATGGTTGGAAAAATCTCAACGATGCGATTGACAACGTTAACATCGTCTGGCCCCCCTAACAAGACGGGATTAATGCCTTTTTCTTTAAGCCATAATGCGAGCTCCGCATATTTCTCTGCGGGCCATCTTTTATAAGCCCCTTTCAGTGAACTTCCAGGAATCAAAAGAACCGCTTTTTTAGGAAAATCAAGATGACTTACGTCTCTCTTCAACCAAGACAGGTTTGGAAAAAGCTCATCTTGTCCCTTAAGATCAAGGCCAGCAATTTTTAATTGATCTGCGAATCTTACGAAAGCATGAAGCTTTTTTCGATCTTTGCGTCTTTGAGGATGGGAACATCCGGGTGCAACCCCTGACCATTCTGGTCTTTTTTTGAACCCCAACAATTTAAAATAAAAAGCTGTTCTATCTGAATTTTGCAAATCGTACACACGATCAACTTTCATTTTTAAAAGACGTGCTCTTATCTTCCAAGTTGCTAAGGGGTTCCGAGAGCGAGGATCACTTATAATATCGTCAAAATACCCTGTTTCACTCATTAAATTAGCATAAGTTGGACTTGTTAAAAGAGTGATATGAGCTTGAGGATGATTCTTGCGAATTTCGGCAAATGCCCCCATTGCATTTATAAGATCCCCTAAAGCACCATGTTTAATAATTAAGATTTTTTTATACTCTTTCAATAACAAGCTCTTTATCCTTGGGACTGTTGTAGATTTACGATAGTTTACATGTTTTTATGGGTAATAAAAGATATTTACAGAAATTAAGACGGGTTTATTCTAAAAAAATGAAAGTTTTACTTACACGTGCTCTACATGATTCTGAAGAACTAGCCAAAGAACTTCTTAAGCATCATATTGAGAGCCACATTGATCCCTTATTTAAAATCCAGCTAAATGCTTTTAAGGAAGATTTTTCTGAAACTCAAGCCCTTGTTATCACAAGCCCTAATGGAATTAAAAGTTTTGCCTCACAAAGCCAAGAGAGGTCTCTTCCTTTATTTGTCGTTGGGGAAGAATCTAAAAGACTCGCTTCTTCTCTGCATTTTAAAAATGTTATCCAAGGAGAAGGGACTGCTTTCTCCCTCTTACCTCTTATCCAAATGGTCTGCCCTTCTCTAGATAAAGAAATTGCTTACATTACAGGTAACTATATACATACTGATCTTTGCGAACACCTTCGTCATAAAGGATATATGACAAAGCGAATTATTGCTTATAATACAATTGAAAAAACTTCTTTTGAGCCAAAAACATTTCAATTTTTAAAGGAAAAGACAATTTCTGTCGTCGTACTTTTTTCTCCCCGCAGCGCTCAAATATTTGCTAAACTTATTCAGAATAATAAAGATGTATGCCAATCTTTATATGGGGCTTGTTTAAGCATGGAAGTTATGAACAATGTTTCTGAAATGCCCTGGAAGCAACTTTATACGGCAGCATCCCCTACACGTCAGGAGATTATTAGAATTTTAAAGTATTTAAAAGAAGGAGGCGTCCTGTGATGACACACCCCCAAGAATCGTCGACTAAAATAGAGGCAGAAATGCCAGAGGCTTCAGCACCCCTTTTGAAGAAAGCTGTTCTTGTAAATATTGTTTTTTTAGGATTTGCGCTAATCGGTGTTGCTCTTATTGTTCATCATTTAAATCCCCGTCAAGCTATTCTTACTCTTTCCTCACAATTTTCTACTCTTGAAAAAAGGATCGCTGCTACTGAGGAAAGAGTTAAACTTTACGAAACTTCTCTAAATGAGCTTACTCAAAAATTAGACCTATTAACGTCACAACAAACAGCCGTAAAGACACAAGAAATAGAACCAACTTATCAAAAGCTTATACATGAATTTAAGGTATTGATGGAAAACCAAAAGCCTTCACAAGTTTCTGTTCCTTTACTCGAAAAACAGGTTCTTTTTCGGTGGTTTTCTAATCACATCAATATTAAAGAGATTCCTAATCACAAAGTTTACAGCCAAGCTTATGAGTTTATGAAGCAAGGAAACCTTCGACAAGCTATAGATATTTTAAAGCCTTTAGCCCAAGACAGTACTTCGCCTTTGGCCCTATGGCTTGAAAAGGCCTCTGCTGTTCAAAAATCACTTTCAATTGAGGATTAATATGAGAAAGTTATCTTCATTCTCTCTTGCCTGCTTACTCTTAGGCGTTGTTATCTTTTTTCTTCATAGATATGGCGGACTGATTACAATTACCTGGCAGGATTATCAACTCGAAGCAACCGCTGGCATGTTATTCTTTCTTCTTATCGTTTCTCTTCTAGCCATTAAATTATGTACAAACTTATTACACTTTCTTTTTAATTGGCGAAAATATCATCAAAAACGTCATCGTAATAAAATTCCTGAAGAAATTATGTCTATCTTCTTAGCTTTAGAACGAGGATTACCTAAAATTGCTCTTGAAAAAGCAAAATTAGTCCAGAAATATAGCCCTATCCAAGGCTTAGGTGAATATTTTGAAGCCATGGCTTTGATCGCTCTTAATGATGATGAACAAGCAAAAATGATTTTTAAAGTTATGACAACTTATAAAAAAGTAGAATACTTAGGATGGCAGGGTCTTGCTCGCCTTAGTTTAAAAAATGATCGTCCAGCACAAGCTCTTGCCTATACTGAAAAGGCATTGCAATATTTTCCTCATTCTCCATGGGCGCTTAAAACAGTTCACGAACAAGCTCAAGCATTAGGAGACTATACAAAAGCGGAACAGGCTTTAGAGCAACTCAAACGGCTTGGTTATCTTGAAAAAACTTACTTAGATGAGAAAAAAGGTGCTCTCTTAACAAATTGGGCGAAATCTTTGGAAGGTCAGCATGCTTATAAAGAAGCTCTTTCTCGAGCTCGGAAAGCTTATCGGCTTCATCCCGGTGTAGAAGAAGGAAAAATTTTGGCAGAACTTCATATAAAATTGAATCATCGGTGGCGCGCTCAATTTTTGATTAAACGCCTTTGGAAGTTATTCCCAAGTGAAGACCTTCTCAAACTGTATTTACAAACAATAACTTCTAAAACTGCTCTGGAAACTTATGAAGCAATCCAAAAATTAACGTCGAAAAATCAAGATCATGAAGTTTCTTTAATAGCTTTAGCTGAAGCTGCGCATAAAGCTCATCTCTGGGGAGCGACAGAAGAGTATATTAATCAACTGGCAAGAGTCACAAAGGATTCTGTGAAAGTCCACAGTTTGGAAGAGAAACTTTCAAAAAATAATCCTTTTAAATAAGCTCAAGATGAAAATTGTTAGCGGAAGTAGCAACCGACCTTTAGCCGAAAAGATTGCTTTTTCGCTTAATATTCCTCTTGTAAAATCTTCTCTTAAAATTTTTTCTAATAAAGAATTTTGTGTAAAAATTTTTGAAGAACTAACAGGAGAAGACGTTTTTGTAATTCAATCAACTTCTTTTCCTGTAAATGATAATTTGATGGAATTAATGATTACTTTAGATGCCATAAAGTCGAATAATCCAAGGTCTGTTACAGCTGTGATTCCCTATTTTGGTTATTCACGCCAAGATCGTCAAACAATTACCTCGTCTTCGATTCCTGCTAACTTGATCGCGCAATTAATTATAACTTCGGGAGCTGACAAAATCATAACGGTCGATTTGCATTCTGAACACTTACGAAAGTTTTCCAATCTTTCATTACAGAATGTTCCTATCACTTCCGTTTTTTATGAAGCAATAGCTTCTGATTATCTTCCTAAAGATACACTCATTATTTCACCCGACCAAGGAGGAATTGACCGAGCTCATGCGCTTGCAAAACTTCTAAACCTTGATGTCGTCTCGCTTTACAAACGAAGACATGCTGAGTCAGGCACTTGTATCATGTCATTAGAAACTTCAGTAAAAGGCCGTCCTTGTATTCTTATTGATGATATTGTTGATACCGCAGAAACGCTTTGTAAAGCTTCTGAAACTCTTAAGCAAGCTGAAGCAAAATCAGTAAAAGCTTATATCACACACGGCGTCTTAACAGGAGACGCAGTTAAAAGGATTGAAGCCTCATGTCTCGACAACGTTTACATCACAGACAGTATTTACTCTTCAATCTTAAATCATAAATGCCTTAAGATCCAATCTCTCTCAGTTGCTCCCTTAATTATAGAAGCTTTAACGACTAATCTGGCTTCTGGCTTATCACCAATTCCGTTATGAGGTTTCGTAATTCTCGCGTTACAACAGAAAGATTTGCAAGATCAAAGGAATTTTGTAAAAAGGCTTCTTGTAATAAACTATCTAAAGACAATAATTTATCTTGTGAAGCTTTGGCCCATAATTCTAGAAGCTTTTGCACTTTTAATCGAGGATCTTGAGGATCATGATTTTCATCAAATTGTAAAACTTGAATCACGACTTCATTCTGAATATTAAAGAGATCTTCTTGAATGCCTAAAATTGCGAGCCGGTGCCAAGAAGTATTGGATTTTATCTTCTCAATAGCTTGCCTTAAGCGCGTTATCCCAAGCCGAGCGCCCACGAGAAAATAGATTGTCGCAATCTGTGCAATGCTGTAGCCTGTTTGTGAAGCAATTAAAATAATGTCCGGAGAAGATGTCGCAACCTGAATGTGAGAAATCTCAAGAGCAAGTTTTTGGGGAAGCCCTAAATTTTCATAAAGAGCAATTTGTTGCTGCCTATTTTGTTGACTTTGCTCATCCAAAAATGTCTCTAAGTCTGACAGAAAAGCGTTTGTCCCAAGCTTAAAGAGATGTGTTGAAGCCGTAATATTATCTTGCATTTTATAATGACGAATAAGCCACTTAATTGTGCGACGTACCATATGAAGAATATCAATCATCACTTTTAAAAGTGTTGAGGGATGGATTTGTTTATCAAGACTTTCAAGCTGGCGCCATAAAGTGCGTAAATCAAAGACATTACGAATAAGGATATAAGCTTTAAAGACATCTTCAAGACTGCAATTCAATTTCGCCATGGTATCATAAATAAAACTGGCACTAATACGATTAACAATTTCATTTGTGATTTTTGTAGCGATAATCTCACGTCGAAGAGGGTGTACCAAAATTTCCGCTCGATAAGATTTACGCATATTTTCTGGAAAATAATTTAAAAGATCTTCCTCAAAAACAAAATCATCTAATAAGGAAGAAGTAAGAATTTCTTGATAAAAATCAATTTTACTATAAGCCAATAAGATTGCAATTTCTGGCTTTGTTAGACCTTTTTGTAAGGTTTGATACTCGAGCATTGTGGCATCATCTGGCAGATACTCGAGAGTTCGATTGAGAATCCCTTTGGCTTCAAGAGTTCGCATGATCCTTATCTGCCCATCAAGAAGATTTGGCCCTTGCGCTTCAAGTAAACTGATGGCTTGTGCTTGCTTGTAATTATCGCGCAAAACAAGCTTAGCAATATCGTTTGTCATAGACTCTAAAAGTTTATTGCGGTCTACTAAGGTTAAATTACCCGCTAAGACCATTCGATTAAGAAGAATTTTAATATTCACTTCATGATCTGAGCAATTTACGCCACCAGAGTTATCAATAGCGTCTGTGTTAAGACGACCGCCACAATTTGCATATTCAATTCGACCTAACTGAGTAACGCCTAAGTTTGCTCCTTCCCCAATAACTTTACAACGAAGTTCTTTTGCATTAACCCGTACATTATCGTTTGTACGGTCACCTACATCTTGATGGTTTTCTTTTGAAGACTTAATAAAAGTTCCGATTCCCCCAAACCATAAAAGATCGACCTTCAATTTTAGAATAGCTTTGATAAGCTCATTCGGTGTTATTTCAGCGACATTAAAATTAAATAGTTGTTGGATTTCAGGTGACAGAGAAATCATTTTCGCTGTTTTCTCAAAAACACCACCGCCCTTTGAAATAAAAGCGGGGTCATAATCTTTCCATGTTGAGCTTGGAAGAGAAAACAACCTTTTACGTTCGGCGTAACTCAACTTAGGATCAGGATTAGGATCAATAAAAATGTGATGATGATTGAAAGCCGCAACAAGTTTTATGGTGTCAAACTGAAGCATACCATTTCCAAAAACATCTCCAGACATGTCGCCAACACCTACAACAGTAAATGGCGTATTTTCTATAGAAAAATCGAGTTCATAAAAATGTCGTTTTACCGATTCCCAAGCCCCACGCGCTGTAATCCCAATCTTTTTATGGTCATAGCCACTTGAACCCCCTGAAGCAAATGCATCATCCAACCAAAAATTATATGCTTTAGAAACAGCATTTGCATGATCAGAAAATGTCGCAGTTCCTTTATCTGCAGCAACAACGAGATAAGGATCATTATCATCCCAACGCACGACATCTTTAGGTGGGATAACTTGTCCATTTTTGAAATTATCGGTAATATCTAATAAGCCTTGAATCATTGTTTTATAGCAAACTATAGCTTCATTTAAAAGCTCAGCTCGGCTCGCATTTTGAGGGATAGCTTTAAGGACAAAGCCGCCTTTTGAACCCACTGGGACAATTACTGTATTCTTAACCATTTGAGCCTTAAGAAGACCCAGAATTTCAGTTCGATAATCTTCGAGACGATCTGACCATCGAATACCGCCTCGAGCAACTTTTCCACCTCTTAAATGAATCGCCTCAAATCGTGATGAATAAACATAAATTTCATACTTGGGTTTAGGTAAAGGAAGCTCTTCAATTTGTTGGCAATCAAATTTAATAGATGTATAGGTCTTAAAATTCTCTTGTTCATCTTTCTGATAAAAATTTGTTCTTAAAGCTGCCTGTATAAGATTAAAAAAGCGTCTTAAGATTTTATCTTCATCAGAGTTTTGAATATGATCAATGTTCTGTAATATCTCTTGCTTTAAGAAAGCGTCATCAAGGGCAATTGATGGATCAAATTTACTTCTAAAAAAGGTGACAAGTTGCTTCGTAATATCAGAATATTTTAGAAGGGTTTGCTCAATGTATTCACGACTAAAAGAAAACTGAAGTTGGCGCAAATACTTCGTTAAAATCCTTAGTATTAACACTTCACGTGGCATTAGATTTGCTCTTAAAACAAGACGATTTAGGCTATCATCTTCAATCACTTTAGCTTTGATCGCTTTCAAAGCTGCAAAGAAATTATCTCTAATTTCAGCAGAATTAACCACATATCCATCGCGTGTAAGCATCTCAAAATCATGGATCCATACAGGTGTATGAGAACCTTTTGGTTTCACCAAAAAAGGAATTTCCTTAATTATTCTTAAATCAAGGTTTTCAAGCACAGGTAAGATATCCGAAAGTGCGACAGGCTCACTTGGATTAAAAATTTTTAAGCGTAAGCAATTACTTGGTCCCTCTTCCAAAGTATAAATACGCGCTTTAGGCGAATTCGATTGATAGACTAATTCAATTTGCTCAATATCTGCCTTTACTTCCATTCCTTGAAAGCGTTCTTGGTATCCTTTTGTAAAAGCTTGCCGATAGCGTTTATAGAATTGCTGCCCTTCATGATCATTAAAAGCTGAAACCAACGTTAGCCGCAAATCATCATTCCATGAACGTGCAACCTTAACGATTTTCTGCTCTAAGGCATTAACACTATAAACATCTTTAATTCCTCCTGGAATATCAATGGTATAATGAACACGTGCAAGTGCAAAAGAACCAAATTGCGCTTTATAAACGGAGAGAATCCCCTTTAAATCTTGCGCTAATGTTTCACCAATAAGATCACATAGTTCAGAGTCAAAACGCTCACGTGGAATATAAACTAAGCACGACAAAAAACGGTTAAATTGATCTTGATGGATAAAAAGAGCAAATCGTTGTCGTTCCTGAAGATTTAAAACGGCTAACCCAATTTCAGCTAATTTCTCGATATCTGCTTGAAAAAAATCATCCCGAGGGAGCGAATCTAAAATGTGAATGAGAGATTTCCCATCATGCCAATTCGGAATCAACCCTGTATACTCTAAGATGCGATCTAATTTCCGGCGCAATAAAGGGATGTCACGAACACTGCTATCATAAGCTACGGACGTGAATAATCCCATAAAAAGATGCATTCCAATGACAGTGCCGTCTGGCGAAAAATGCTTGACGCCAATAACGTCCATTGTCACGCCGCGATGAACTTGAGAAGTCTGACTGGCTTTATTAACGAATAAAGGAGTAGGTTCTAAAATATATTGAAGTGTTTGTGTTGTAAAATCAACGCCATCAAAAATTTTAGCCAAATTTTGATAAGGCTCAAGCTTCATAATCCCAAGGCCATGAAGACAAGAAATTTTCACCCCTTCATTATTAGAAGTTTTTGAGAAATCGTAGTAAGCATATCCCAAGAAGGTATAATGATCTTCACGAATCCATTCTAAGAAATGGATCATTTCCGCTTGATGTTCAGCATATTCTTGAGGACAAGTCTCTTTAAGATGCTCTTTGGCAACAAGAACTTTATCAAGCATCTTCTTCCAATCTGAAGTCGCAAAGCGTACATCTTGTAAGACACTCTGCAGGTCAGTGGCAAGAATATCAACGAGTTCAGGCGATATTGCTTCGACAATTTCACAATGAATAACAGACTCATATTGTGTCTCTGCCGTTTCTTGTGTTAATTCAAAAACTTCATTTAGTTTGCCATCAGGCGTACGCTGCACCTTAATAACGGGATGAACAATTCGCTTTGCTTTTAAATCATGCTTTTGTAAAAGCTGGATGAGGGAATCGACTAGAAATGACATGTCATCATTAATGATATCAATCACAATCCGCTCAGCTAAAGAAAGTGGTAAAGTAACGTCTGGCTTCCAGTAATAAATGCGAATCTTAGGTTTTCCAGCTTTGCGTTCTTGGAAGAATTCCCAAAGATCGAGAACGCCTGCAGCAAGATTTTCCAAGGGAATTTTGCGCATATCATCTGAAGCGAGCGTTGCAAAAAATTGTTGAGTAAAGCTTTTAATGTGGTGTTTTAAAGGATCGCTTACTTTACTTTGAACAAGATCAACTATGATTTCGACACGTTGATTCAGCTGCTTTTTCTTCATGCTTATGACCTTTATTGAATCATCTTTCTTTTTACATTGGCTTCTTACAAAAAGCCAGTATGGTTTTTGTTTTATTCTTAATATGTTATTAAGAAGAATATGAGGCTTGTCCAAGACCTGTCTTATTTGTCGTTTTATACTGGTAACATTTTACTCCCTATTTTCATTTTTTTCTTTATTTTACTTATGTCCTTTTCATACACGATGAGATTTTAGATCATCTTTTCCTTTCCCCTGTTATTCTCGCAACCCGTCTACGACTAAGGCTTTGCCGTGGCGAGAGACGAGAATTCGTCTACAAAAGTGAAAAGCATTTCCAAGTTTTAAGCACCGTTGCTTCTTCACTCTTTCGCCGTGCCTGTCATACACGTTTTGGACCTTCTGGTCCCTAGTTACACCTTCAGGTTGCCTGGGATCCTCGGGACAAGCCCGAGGATGACGAAGAGAGACGTTATTTCATTCCTTTTGTCGCTGATCCTTCCAGCTCTTCCTGGATCCCCGCTTTCGCGGGGATGACAGTGGAGGTGTTTCCTGTGTCAAGGGTCATCAACCAACGTCTGTCCAGCTCTCGTCAGCGAGCCTTTACGTTTCTAACCTTCGTTGTCCTCAATATTGTCCCTCTTCTCAGCAGGCATCATCCTTGCCAATAAGCATTCTCGTTCCCCCAACCTTTGGTCATTCTCGGGCTTGTCCCGAGAATCTCAAGCAACATATAGATCTTGCCTATCACCATTCGATACCTTCCAAATTTTCCTGGATCCCCGCTTTCACGAGGATGACATCAAATGGTTGCCACACCATATTTTCGATACACTAGAGAGACGGGAATATCCTGCTTCTCCTGTGTCATTCCAACGAGCATTTCCTATCCCTAACCTGTGTCATCCTCGCGTAAGTGGGAATCCATCTACAACAGCGAAAAACTTCTCCAAGTTTTAAGCACCGTTGCTTCTTTACTCTTTCGCTGTACCTCTCACACACGTTTTGGACCTTTTGGTCCCTAGTTACACCCTCAGGTTGCCTGAGCTCCTCGGGACAAGCCTGAGGATCATACGGACGAGACTCAAAAAGCAGATCCCACCCACGGTGAAACAGCTGTTCATCCGAAGAAAGACGCTCATTCATCAGGGAAGAGTTTGTCCCCCTAAAACCTTGCCTTAAAACCTTTTTTAGGCACTGTTTCATCTGGCTAAACCATAGATGTGCTTGTTGCCTCTTAACCTTATTTTTTTGTTCATATGTATCCATTTTTATACTCCCTGTTTATTATTTATGTTTATTGTTTGCCCCTGTTCCTTCCTGTGACAGTGAGCCACAGAAAGGAAGGGGAAGCCTTTTGCTGAAAGAAAGGTTGGAAAGGCTAAGGAACAAAACAAATGATTTCTTTCCATTCATAAAATGCCGTCCTTGGACCATCCTCCCTCTTTTACAG
>MKUV01000077.1 GCA_001898725.1 Caedibacter sp. 37-49 | reverse complement strand
TATATTGCTGGGATATATTTATGGCTAAAATAAATGTCGACAGAACCTAGTGTTGTTGTTTTAAGTTTTGATTTATTTGGTTGAGAGCCTTTAATAGAAATCAAGGGGACTTCTTTAAATAAATTTTGGGATTAAGTCCTTTAATTCCTAAAAATATTTCAAGAGGAAACATACATAGTTAACAGAAATCTTATTCAAATCTTTTCAATGAGAATTTTCCTCTGAAAATAATTCAGAATAAACTTTGAGAAGGCTATTCTTATCAGTTGGATCCCATAGATAATCATCTCGACGTTTAAGAATTCTTCTTCTAAAACGTTCTGGACCTCCGATGGTCATATCAAACATTTTATTGATTGCAGTAGCAAAGCTTTTTGGAGTATCAAGAGTTTCAGTAACTCCAAACTTTTCTCCATCGATCACTTGTTCTAAGTAAGCCGTTTTATTCCCGATAATAGGTAATCCAACATTTATGAATTCAAAAAGTTTATTAGGGGAACATAGCGCATGATTAAGGTCGTTTACTTGATAAGGGATGATCCCTGCATCAGCTGAGTTGGTATATTCATGAAGTTCTTCAAACGGAACCTTAGGGAGAATATAAATACGATCTTTAACTGGATAAATGAGCTTTTGAATTTTTGTCTCGTCACTCATATACCCTATCAGAACTAAGATTACATTTTTATTCACAAAAGCCATACTTTTAATGAGGTCACCAATTCCTCTTGTCAAAGAAATCCATCCTTGAAAGAGCAATATCTGAGTATTAGATGGAAGTTTTAAAATTGAATGAAGTTTTTTTGTTTTTAGCGTGTAATTAATATTTGGCAAAGTTTTGACACTGTTACGAATAACGGTGGGTGCTTTTATATAATAATTCTCAGAAAACCAATTAGCTATGAATGGGTTTACGGTTATCATGTTATCTACAAATGGCAATAAACGTTTTTCTTTTTCAGTGAGAGAAGCAGTTTGAGCTTTTGTTAAAGTGTTAATTTGAGGATAAATTTCATGAGCATCATAAATAAGCTTACACTTTAAAACTTTCGCAGCAATAACGGCACTTTCAAGCTGCGGTAAATCATGAGCATGTATAACGTCCGGATTATAAAATAAAATACGTGATAAAAGAATTTTATCCCAACTGTTTAAGCTTGACCAAGGTATGTCTTTATATAAAAACTTATTTGTCTCAGATATTTTAAGTAAATCTTCTATGGTTTTTTTAGGATATAAACTTGTTAAGCTTTTGTTAGTAAAAAAGCTATCAAGTGAACTCTTACTTCTGACAAATTTACCGAAAATTCCTTTTATAAAAGTGAGCCCTACTTTTAATATGAATGAAATAAGTAGTTGTCCCTTGATAGCAATTCTACCAGGACCCCAAATCCATTTTAATTCTTGCTGTGTAGCAATTAAGTGATAAGCTTCTTTTAAGGAATTATAAGGCAAGCCTGCGTAAGGATTTATTTTTTGTGAAAGCTTATTTTTTATATCATAACAGGGAAGAGACCGTTTTTTAAAAAATAAATATTTAAGATAAAATTCTTTAAAATAATTCAACACGACTTTTAAAATAAAAAAAGAAAAAATTTCTCCTTTAATTAGCTTTCTTACGGGGCGCCAAGTCCAATCAAAGGTGGAATCCGTAACAATAGAACTAAAAGCTTCTTTTAGAGAATTATAGGGCAAGCCTTCAAAGGGGTTTATTTTATCTAAAGGTAAAGGTTCAATATCATAAAAATAATTTTCTTCAAGCCTTCTAAAAAGAGGGTTAATTGCTTCATAATCGCTTAATCTTTCAACCTTAATTTTTCCTATAATCTCATGTTTAGGTTGAAGGTCACAATCTTTTGCAAGTAAAATAATTTCATGATTTTGTTCAATTAATGTTTCTGCTTCCATAAGAATACGGCGATCAATCTCTCTATCGTCGGTTGTCATAACGATGCGCATTCTTTTTAACTCTTCTTTCTTTTGGAATAATGATCTAGAGCTTTTTTCCCCACTTTTAAATGATCATGATGTTGAGAAACATATCTTAATTCATCTTTGATAAGTTTTTCCCAATTATTGGTTGGAGTAAGTAAACTTAAAATCACTTCTGTGAGATTTTCAAGGTTTGCATTAATGATGGGAGGAGGTTCAGGGTAGTGTGCTAAAGAATGTTCATGTAAATAACAAATAACAGGTACACCTAGCGCCATAAGTTCAACGGAAAAGGACCCATAAGATCCTATCAGCAACTGATCTATTCCAATATGAGCATTTGCATATTCATGCAACGCTTGTTCCCAAGGCATATTTTCTAGTAAAGATAATTGAATATGTATGCCTTGAGCTTGTAACTCTTCTATAGATTTCATTACGTATTCTGTCCCCTTTAATTTTTGGGAAGAGGGGGCGTGAACTAAGCGAAGAGGATTTTGTTGCGTACCTAAGTTTTCGTAGTCTGCAGAATTAAATTTACGAGAAAATTTTAAAAAAGAATTTGAATCTACTGGTTGCAACAATAATGTTGCCTCAGGTACTGTGTCTAAAAGATCTGGCGTGCTTACAAAAATACCATCAGCGAACTCATTTACTATTTTAAGGGCATACTCTCTATTATAATTACAAGCTTGGGCCCAACAGTGGCTACATGCACTATATTTTCTGGTTGCGATAGCTTGTTTACTGTTGCGTATGTCACAACCACAGAAATACATAAAGATTTTTTTCCCTAATGAATTTAAGAGAGGTAAATCTCTAAGAGAAAAAGTGTCGAGTGATTCGCCAAAATAAAAATGAAATACATCAAAGTTTGCTGCAAATTTTATAATTGAAGTAGCACCTCTAAAATTTTCATGATTAAATTCTTTATCTACCTTATAGCCAAAGACAGATTTATTATAGCAATGTGCTTCTGCTGATACCCCTAAACTTCTTTGGGCAGCTGCTAAAATGCTAGCCATTCCGCTAATGTTATGAGGTCCATGAAAAATTTTCATCTATGATAACTTTTCGTCGATTATTTTAGCAATTTTTTCTGAAGCATTTCCATTGCCCATATAGTCTTTAACTATGTTGGGATCAATTTGAGGAGCATGAGATCTACATTCGGCAATGGCATCAACTTGGAAAGGTGGTTCGTAAATCCATTTATTTTTAGTGAATTCTTGCCATACATTATGTTCAAGCGTAACCACTGTTGGAATTCCTAACCATAAACTTTCTCTTTGCAACCCTCCTGAATCCGTAATGCAAATAGCTGCATGTTTTAGAAGACCTATAATAGATAAATAATCTAGAGGTTCAACGAGACGTATAGCTCCTAAACTTTTTTGCTCTTGGTATTTTTTAATATAGGGAAGAGTGCGAGGATGAACTGGAAAGATAACAGGTATATCTAAATGAGATACTCCTTCAAGTATTGTAAAAAGACGCTCTATACCACCTTCATGCGTTGTATTGTCTGCACGATGAAGGGTTAAAACAGCATAATTTTTTGATTCTAAATCATATTGTTCGTAAATTTTATCATCGACTGAAGGAAGATAAGATAGTAAACAATCAAGTAAAACATCTCCTACAAGAAAACTTTTTTGTCCTAGTCCTTCTTTAGTCAATGTCGTTTGAGCATGCTCCGTAGGGGAAAAATTTATACTTGCACAATGATCAGTTAAAGTTCTATTCACTTCTTCAGGTTGTTTACGGTATCCAGAGCGTGGGCCAGCTTCAATATGGAAAAGTGGTATATGAAGTTTGCTAGCTGCGAGTGCTCCAGCTAAGGTAGAATTTGTGTCTCCATCTACGACCACAGCATCAGGCTTAATTTCTAACATAATTTTTTCTATTTCAATCAACATCTTGCCTGTTTGCGATCCATGTAGACCTGAGCCAATGCCTAAATTTATATCAGGGGTTGGTAGTTGTAATGAGGTTAAATGTGCACCGCTCATATTCTGATCAAAATGTTGTCCTGTATGAAGAAGTATTTCATGGTGGCCTAATTTAATTAATTTTTCTCGAACAGTGGGTACTTGCATAATTTGTGGTCTAGCACCAACAATACGTAAAATTTTTGCCATTTTAATCCTTAGAATTGCAAATTAATTATAATCTGAAAAAACTATGATGAGACAAACTTTTATCAAAACAAATCATAATTTTAATTCTGAAATGTTAAAATTTCTAAGAAGTCTGCCATTTAAGTCCAGGTTTATAAATCCTTTTTGCTTAAAGTTTTATTATTGAATCTGTTATCATTTTTAACAATTTTAGGTCAAGAAAAATCCTAATTTTAAGAATATTAAAATAGAAAATATAAAGATGCTAAACTTATTTAGCAAAGGAATCCCCCATTTCAAATTTAAAGAAACTATTTAATGTGCAGGCTTTTCTTGACGAATAAAAGGAGGTAGATTAAAACTACTAAAATTTTTTAAACTTACTTTTCGGTAACTTATCAAATAACAATTAATTAGAGAGAAATTTACATGTTTAAAAACGAGGACGTTAACAACATGAAATCAAAAAGTTTTAAGTAATTTTCATGTTTAAAGATTCGAAAGTTTTTTCAGATAAGCCTATTCTTGTTGCATCGCCGCCAAGCTCAGGATCAACTTTATTAGCAGTTATGCTTGATAATCACCCTCTCATTAGTTGTGGTCCGGAAACTTCGCTAATGGGAAATCCTCTTTTTTATAACAAACCTAATATGCTAAATGTTTATCTTGATTTATTCTCTGCTGAAAAGATCAAATTTAATCAATTAAATGGTATTGTCGCGCTTATCCATGGTCTTGCTCCGACGGGAGTTATCTATGAGGATCACTTAGCCAGTTATAATACAAATTTAATTAAGATTAAGAGAATATTAAAAAATTCTAAAAGTTCAATTGAAGCAATTGAAGGAATATATGGTCATCGAGCGCGTGTAAAAAATAAAAAATACATAGCTGAAAAAACGCCTGGTAATTTTTTCGCATTTCCAAGTTTTTTCAAAAACATCCCTAATGGAAAAGTTATATTAATAACAAGGCATCCATATGACCAAATTTATAGCCTTATGAAAAGAGGGTACGATTTTTCTTATGCTGCATGTTGTTGGATATCTCATACGGCGAGATGTTTAAGATATAAAAACCATTTAAATGTTTTTTTATTAAAATTTGAACAACTTGTTAATAATACATACAATACTTGGAAAAACCTTTTTGCTTTTCTTGAAATAGAGGATCATGCAAATTTAATTGAAAATTTTTCAACAGAACAATGGAGAGCCACGAACGGCAGTTACCAAATTGAAACATGGACGTCTAGTCCAAATCAATTGCCTAACAAATCTGCTATAGGGCAAGGCGTAAAATTCCTTAAGATTGAACAGATGCTTGCATTAACACAATTGCAAGCTGAGCTTAATGCTTTTGATGATAGCGAGTTACAGTTCAAAGAAACACCCAACAGAGATTGTAAAAAGATCAATTTTACTCAATTGTGCAAAGATTTAGAGTATCCTTTAATTGATGTCCCGAATAAGTTTGATTCAGACTTGCTAGCAGATATTGTGAAAAATATTTGTTTAGCTCATAAACATCTCGATACGTATAATACATCAAATTCTTTCCCATTTTGGGAAGTTTCTCTTGCCTCTAAAGACTCAAATATTTTAATGGCAACAAGGCTTCACAATGAAATTAAAAGTAGCTTTAAAGAAAAGTTTGAAAATAGACTTTATATGATTGCTACTGGGAATTTAAAATTAATGTCTTTATTACAGCAATTATAATTGCGTATGAATTATTTATAGTTTTGAGAGTACAAAATATTTAATTGTTGGAAAATAAGGCTTTCATGTAATCTTTGATACAAAAAAGTATAAAGATACACTTGAAGAACGGGTTGTAAAAGAGTATAAGGAACCCTTGGATTATAGTGTATTCATCAGTAAAGTTAATTATCATATTATGACTAATAATGTAAAACCCACACAAATAATCAGGGCTAAAAAAACCGAAGGAAATCCCCTTGTTTATTTATTGAATACTTTTTGGACTAATCGAAAGATATTTTATCGGGTAATTTTATCAGAAATACGTAAACAATATGCAGGAAGTTACTTAGGTATTATTTGGATATTTTTATTTCCTATTCTATTTATGAGCGTTTATTCATTAGCGTTTATCTCAATTTTGAAAACTCAATCTGCTAACCAACCTGTAGAACAATTAGTTTTAGTTATCTTCTCAGGATTAATGCCGTTTATTGCTTTTTCAGAGAGTTTTTCGCGTGCAGCAGGCGCATTTATTAGTCATAAAAGTCTTATTAAAAGTGCAACTTTTAATATAGAATTAATGCCAGTTATTGAGGTGTTGTTAGGTCAAATTACGGGATTAGTAGGAATGTTATTGTTACTATTCTGTGGAATAATATTCGGATATGTTTCAATCAAATGTTTATTATTTTTTCCGTTTTGGTTAATGTATACTCTGTTTCTAGTTGGTTTGTCTTGGATTATAGCAACAATAGGGTTATTTGTAAGAGATATACAGCGTATAATACCTTCTATTATATTAATTATGATGATGATTAGTCCGATTGGGTATATTACAAGATTTTTACCAGTTGAATTAAAATTTATTAATTATTTCAATCCCCTTTCATATTATATCCATAGCTTTCAAGGAATTATTATACAATCTGTTGATTTAGAATTTTCTCAATTAATAATTTCTTGTTGTATAAGTATTTTACTCTTTTTGCTGGGGGCAATATCAATTGTAACTTTTAAAAAATCTATGCTTAACGCCTTATAAAGTAAAACTGATGAAAAACATTAATGAAACATCTCCTTCTATTGTTATTAGGAATTTAGGAAAATCTTATAATTTATATAATTCTAATCTGGATAGAATAATAAATTCTCTTGTACCCTTTAATTATCCTTTAAAAAATCATACCACCTTTTGGGTTATTCGCGATTTAAACCTTCAAATTAATAAAGGGGATAGAATCGCCATTATTGGAGAAAATGGTGCAGGTAAATCTACACTATTGAAAATATTATCAGGCACAGTTCCGCCAACGGAAGGGGAAGTGGATATTTATGGGAAGATAGAAGCCCTTCTTCAAGCAGGAGTGGGCTTCCATCCTGATCTGACGGGAAGAGAAAATATTCATGCATTTTTTGCCTATAAAAATATTTCGCGAGAAACATTAAAATTTTGTGAGCGTGATATTGCTGATTTTACCGAGCTAGGAGATTTTCTTGATCAACCAATAAGCAGTTATTCTCTAGGTATGCTAGCAAGATTATCTTTTGCTGTTGCAACCTGTATCATGCCAGAAATTTTAATTGTGGATGAAGTATTAGGCGCTGGGGATGCTTATTTTTTTGGTAAATCTCTTGAAAGAATGAGGAATTTTACTCAGGATAAAAATTCTACAGTTCTCTTTGTTAGCCATGATTTAAATGTTCTCCAAAAACTGTGTAATCGGGCAATATGGATTCATCATGGTGAGATAATATCAGATGGTTTACCTTCAGATGTTATAAAAATGTATTTAGATTATATCGATTTTCGAACAGAAAATCGTCATAAAGCGCATGAATATTGGAATAAATCTAAAGTATTACAAAAACTTATTCCTTCTGAAGAAGTTTATCGTTCTCATATTTTTAACATGCAACCAGAAACGGTTGGAAAGGTATCCTCTCCCCACATAAAAATTAATAAAATTTGCCTCTATAACAATGATAATCTTATAAGTACAATTTATCCTGGTAAGGCAAGAGACAACGATAATTCCACAAGAGGCTATTTAGTTGAGGGTCGTGATGTTGGGTGGGGAGAAGCTATCGTAAAAGAAAGCCTTAATTATAGAGAGATAAACTTAAAATTAGCAAAATATTCTCCTTTCGTTTTTAAGGATAATATTTGCGCATGGGGTGAAAAAAGTAATTTAAAATTAAAAGTTTTCCATTCGCCTATTCCTAAGGACGCGACAGTTGCTGTCAAGTATTGGGTTTCAAAAAATAATGCATATGAAACAATAGGATATCTAAACGTAGATTCAAAGGATCTTGAAAATTCAAGAGAAGGCCAACATAACGCTAACGTAGTAATTTCTGAAATTGAATACCGTTTGGATGCTATAGATGAAGAGAATTATGCTTCTGTAATCGAAAATAAAGAAATAACTTCTGAAAATGAACTCGATACGCAAATACACACATCTGATAATCAAGCTTTAAACGATAAAAATAAGAAAGATATAATAAAAGAAGAGGGTATAGCAGAAAAGGAAGAGAATATAGCGGAGCAATTTGAATATTCTCAGGATAGTCCTATAAGGATTAATCAAGTGAGCTTTATTAATCCTCAAGGAGAAAATAAACGTGTTTTAATTGCTGGTGAGCCCTTAAAAATTTTTATAGATTATAAGGTACATAGTTCAGTGTCAGATCCAGTTTTTGCTATAACATTCCATAGTACTGACGGTACGCAGATGGATCATAAAAATACTGAATTAGCAGGACTCAAATTAGGACAAATTACAAAAGATAATAAAATCGTTTTCAGTTTTAATCCTTTGCGTTTAGGACCAGGAGAGTATGTCGTTTCTGTTGCTATTTTAAAACACTTAGATATTGAAAATTGGATAACTGTCCCGCCAGCTTATGATCGCCATAACCGTGCCTATAGATTAACAATACTACCTGATCCCAAATTAAGGGTAGCATTAGGCTCAGTCGTACAAGAATGTCAGATTATTCTGAATCAAGATTAATATATAAAGATGTTTTGATTAATATCGAATGCATATTAGGCCTACTGACAACTTAAACACGCCCTAAATTTTAAGAATTTTTGTTTAATGTCCAGCTTCATCTTGAAAAGTTTGTTCTGGTTTTCGTAATAAAAAGATAAGCAATAAAGAAGCCATAAAAAGACCCCCCATAAGCACATAACAATCATTAAATGCTTGAACCCCTGCTTCACGTTCAATCAGCCCTGAAAGTGTCTTTAAAGCTGCTCGAGAGGCATCTTGAAGGTTACTTTCATCAAATTTCGTTTCTAATCCAGAAAGGAAATTTTCCAATTGAAGATTTCCAATTTTTAAATTGTCTGAAATGCGTGCTCTGTGAAGATCCATACGTTTAATCAGAACCGTATTAATGAGGGCAAGTCCAATGGCTCCGCCTAAATTTCGCATAAGATTATAGAGGCCACTTGCATTTTTAAGACGTTCAGGGGGTAAAGTACCAAGGGCTAGGTTATTTATGGGTAGAAAACAAAAGATAATAGCCATTCCTCTGAAAGCTTGTGGCCAAAAATATTCATTAAAGCTTGCTTGATTTGTTAATGTTGAAGAAAGATAAATAGACCAAAAAAACAGCAAAATCCCAAATGCAAGAATATAGCGCATATCAATTCGTTTAAGAAGTTGTCCACCAATCGGGGCAGCAACAAATTGAAAAAGACCTGCTACCATCATAAGTTCACCTATTTGAAGGCTATTGTATCCCCGAATGCGCGCAAGGAATAAAGGAATAAGATACACGGTTCCATAAAGTCCAATACCTATCGTAAAGCTATAAAAGCAACCAATGCTAAAATTTCTATCTGTAAAGGCTTTCAAGTCGACAATAGGTTCTTGATACGTTAAAACACGCCAAAAGAAAGTTAAACCTGCCAGCGCCATTAAACACGTAAAGGTTAAAATGGTTGTATCATCAAACCATCCTTCTCGTGGTCCTTCTTCAAGTATATATTCAAGGCTGCCAAGGAAGAAAGCCATCAATAGAGCCCCTAAAATATCAAAGCGTTTCAGAAGGCTTAAGTTTGGCTTATCAATATCGATAAGAAACCAAACAAGCGTTGTGACGACAATGCCTGGGAAGATATTAATTAAAAACAGCCAATGCCATGAGAAGACCTGGGTTAAATATCCCCCAAGGGTAGGGCCAAGGGTTGGGGCAAGAGTTGCTACAAGGCCAACAATAACGCCAAGAGTGGGACGTAAGCGTGGAGGAAACATCGTAAAGCTAGCAGCAAAAACAGTTGGAATCATGGCGCCTCCAACAAATCCTTGGAGAGCTCGAAATACAATCATTGATTCAATGTTCCAAGCAAAAGAACATAAGAGGCTCATAAGTGTAAAACCAATACAGGAAACACAAAAAATTATTCGGGTTGAAAAAATTCGTGATAAATATCCTGAGAGTGGAATCATAATAACTTCAGCGATGAGATAAGATGTTTGAACCCAACTTACTTCATCGGCGCTTGATGAAATCCCAGCCTGAATTTCACTAAGGGAACTTGAGACAATTTGGATATCAAGGATGGCCATAAACATTCCAAATGCCATAGCAATAAAACCAGCCCAGTCACGAAAAGTTATTTGTTGTCTAGAAGGGGGCGTCATAACTATTAACTTTCTTTCGTGAACACCTTTACAATGACTGAAAGACCAGGTCGTAAGAAAAACGTATTTTTTTGTGTCTCTTCGAGCATAATTTTCACAGGAATACGTTGAACAATTTTAGTAAAGTTTCCAGTGGCGTTTTCAGGAGGTAACAAACTGAAAACAGCGCCACTTGCAGGCGATAAACTTTCAATTCGGCCGTAGAATGTTTGTCCAGGATAAGCATCAACATTAATTTCAACTTTTTGTCCGGGCTTCATGCGCGCAATTTGTGTTTCTTTAAAATTCGCACGAATATAAGATGTTTTATTTACGATGATCATTAAAGGTTGCCCCGGTCTTACGAGTTGTCCTTTTTGAATAGACTTATTTCCAATGAATCCTTCACAAGGAGCCAAAATATTTGCTTCTTTGAGAGTTTGTTTTGCTTGTGTGACTCTTGCTTGGCTTTGCACTTGTCGAGCTTTTATAATCGCAATACTTGCTTGTAGAACTTCTAAACTCTTTTGTGCTGCTGTAAGATTAGCTTCGGCTTGTTTAAGGGCCGCTTCTGCTTTTTGTGCGTCTGCTTGGGTGCGATCGTAACGTTCTTGGCTTGCAAAGGATTTTGCCTTAAGTTTTTGAGATCTTTGGAAAGCTCGCTTTGTTGGCAGAATTTCTGCTTTTGCAGTTACGATAGCAGACTCCGCTTGAGCTATAGTCGCTTTCTGTTCAGCAATTTTTTGCTGTAAAACAATAAATTCACTTTCAGCTTGTTGATGTCCTGCCTGAGCTTCTTCTAGCTTTGCTTGTAGATCAACTTGATCAATCTCGATAAGTGGATTTTGTGCGGCAACTTGCTGATTATCTTGAACATAAATCTTTGTCACATAACCTGTTATTTTGGAGCTAATAGTAACCATATCGGCTTCAATATAAGCATCATCAGTACTTTCAATGTAGCGCCATTGAAAAAACCATAACAAACTCACAAGAAAACCAAGGGTTCCAATAAGAATTCCTATAATTGAGAGCTGTTTGCGAGACAATTTTACCATTTAAAAGAATTCCCCCTGAGTAAATTAAGTCTTTTCTTTTTGATAGATCATTTAAGCAGATGCAAGCTCTAAATTTATTTTAGCTTTCCCGAAAGGCGGTTAAATTTTTTTCACAATTCCTGCAGGGACGTTAGGAAAATAATTTTTCATAAAGGCTGGAAGTGAATCACCAAAGCCTATCACAGGGTCGCGAGATTTTGAAAGGGCAGATTGCGGCGTTAAATTCTTAGATGTTTTTTCTGTCGGGCGATGGGGTCTTTCCGGATAGCTTTTGTTCTGTTGAGAAGGCATTTCTTTGGAAAGATCATCAGTATTTTGCACCTTATTTTCTTCTATTACATAAGTCGTAATTTCCATGCCAATTAACTTTTGAATTGCTTTTAAGTAGTTTTGTTCTGAAGGCGTTATAAAAGTAAAAGCTTTTCCTTCTCGTCCTGCGCGTCCTGTACGCCCAATCCGATGGACATATTCTTCAGGATTTATAGGGACATCAAAATTAAAAACATACGGGAGGTCTTCGACATCAATTCCCCGTGCAGCAACATCACTTGCAATTAAAAAGGAAATAGAACCTTTTTTAAAAGCCTCTAAAGTCTCTGATCGAATGTTTTGCGTAAGATCGCCATGAAGAGTAGCGACGTTAAACTTGTGGCGCTTTAATGAGGTGCAAAGTGTTGCGATATCTTTTTTTCGATTGCAAAAAATAATCGCAGTTTTGATATTTTCTTTCTGAATAATATTGCGGAGTGTTTGGCGTTTCTGAAGAGGAGCCGTTTTTACGATGAATTGTTGGATATTTGAAGAAGTTGTTGCTGGCGTTGATACTGTAATTTCTTTGGGATTTTGTAAGAAAGTATCAGCAAGCTTACGTACTTCTGGTGCAACAGTTGCAGAAAACATAAGTGTTTGACGGTTAGGAGGTAACAGTTTAATAAGCTTTTCAACATCTGGAATAAACCCCATATCAAGCATGCGGTCTGCTTCATCAATTACCAGGACTTCTACGCCCATAAGCATTACTTTGCCGCGCTCAACAAGGTCCAAAAGACGACCAGGTGTTGCAATTAAGATATCAATATTACCGCTCAAAGTACGTTCTTGTTGAATCATGGAACTTCCACCAATTACCAGCGCTAAATTCGTCTTATGGTGGTTACCGTAAGATTCAAAATGCTCGGCAATTTGTTGAGCAAGTTCGCGTGTCGGTGCAAGGACGAGAACACGCGGCATGCGTGCACGGGCACGTCCTTTTTCAAGTAAATCAAGAAGTGGTAAAGTATAAGAAGCGGTTTTTCCTGTGCCTGTTTGTGCACATCCGAAAAGATCGTGCCGAGCCAGCACATAAGGAATTACATTTTGTTGAATAGGTGTGGGGGTTGTGTAACCTGCATCTTGAACCCCTTGAAGGGTTTTTTGACCTAAACCAAGATCCGAAAAATTCATGTTTTGTCGAATAGACTCTTAAAAGATTATAAAGAATTAATACTTTTAAGGGCTTTTTTTATTAAAAAGTCAAATATTTTCTTTGTAGAGATGCTTTTTTTCAAAATTGAGGATTTTAAATCACACTTTTATTAAGGAATGTTTTTAAAATTTACTATTTAACTATTAAATAGAGAATATCTCTTTTCGGTTAGCCAGGAGTTCAAAGACCAAAAACAGGGACTTTATGGCCATCTATGAAAATTCGAATATCAACTTCGAAATTTCATGATATATTTGTAAGTGCATGAAAATAAAGTAATAAAATTTTTTTACAAATAACAGAGTTATTTCCACGTAAGATAACTAAAAAATGCTTCAAAAATAGGGTATTGATACCTCTTTGTTTTCTTATTATATAATTGATTTTATTAAATAAAATAATTTCATTTTCTGTTACTTTTTTCTTCCAAAAACGGTGATTTTTTGATACACTATAAAAGAGTCAGAAGCTGGCCACGGAAGACTCAAATGAGCGCTCAAAAATTAGATAGTATAAAAAATAAAAATAAGGGAGGTTGTCTTCTAATGATGTAGTTTGGATATAGTTTTGACTTGTAAATATTTTTGCAAGCGCTCGCTGAGTTGCTAGCTGTTATTCTCTTGTAAGCAACTCAGTTTTCTTAAAGGTCTTAAAATTTTAACATGGATGTTAAGATATGCTTGCGAAAACAGGGGTAAATATTTTATAAATAAAGTGTAAAGACAAGGTGTCCTTATACGGGAGTCCTTGGGGTGCTCGATTGAGATCTTAGGGATTTGCTAACAAAAGAGGTTATAATGAGTAAAGTAATAGGTATTGACTTAGGTACAACAAATTCTTGCGTTGCGGTCATGGATGGAAGTAACGCAAAGGTGATTGAAAACGCGGAAGGCGCGAGAACCACACCGTCTATGGTGGCCTTCACAAAAGAGGCGGAACGTCTTATAGGACAATCCGCAAAACGTCAGGGTGTAACGAATCCTGAAAATACACTTTTTGCAATTAAACGTTTGATAGGGCGCCGTTATGATGATCCGACAACGCAAAAAGATAAAGGACTAGTTCCCTATAAAATTGTTAAATCAGACACTGGTGATGCTTGGGTTGAGGCGCAAGGACAAACCTACAGTCCGAGCCAAGTGAGCGCATTCATTCTTCAAAAAATGAAAGAAACAGCTGAGAATTATCTTGGCGAAAAAGTGACGCAAGCCGTTATTACAGTTCCTGCTTATTTCAACGATGCACAGCGTCAAGCGACGAAAGATGCCGGTAAAATCGCCGGTCTTGAAGTTCTTCGTATTATCAATGAACCAACAGCGGCTGCATTGGCTTACGGACTTGAGAAAAAAGGTACAGGAATCGTTGCTGTTTATGACTTAGGTGGTGGAACATTTGACGTCTCAATTTTAGAAATTGGCGATGGCGTTTTTGAAGTTAAATCAACTAACGGTGACACATTCTTAGGTGGTGAAGACTTCGATCAAAAAATTATTGATTACCTTGCCGATGAGTTTAAGAAAGAGCAAGGCATTGACTTACGTCAAGATAAGCTTGCTCTACAGCGCCTTAAAGAAGCCGCTGAAAAAGCGAAGATTGAGCTTTCAAGCGCGACGCAAACAGAAATTAATTTGCCCTTTATTACGGCAGATGCTTCAGGACCAAAACACCTTAACATTAAAATGACACGCTCAAAGCTGGAGTCGCTTGTCGAAGATCTCGTTGAGCGCACGATCCAACCATGTAAAGCGGCATTAAAAGATGCTGGCTTAACGGCTGGTCAGATTGAGGAAGTCATCTTGGTCGGGGGTATGACACGCATGCCAAAGATCATTGAAACCGTAAAGAACTTTTTTGGACGTGAACCACATCGAGGTGTAAACCCGGATGAAGTTGTGGCCATTGGTGCGGCCATCCAAGGCGGCGTCTTAAAAGGCGAAGTTAAAGATGTTCTTCTTCTTGATGTAACGCCTCTTTCTTTAGGAATTGAAACGCTTGGCGGTATCTTTACACGGTTAATCGAACGAAATACAACGATTCCGACAAAGAAAAGCCAAGTCTTTTCAACAGCAGATGATAATCAAACAGCTGTGACGATTCGTGTCTTCCAAGGTGAGCGTGAAATGGCTGCAGATAACAAACTTTTAGGTCAATTTGACTTAATTGGATTACCTCCTGCGCCACGCGGAATGCCTCAAATTGAAGTAACATTCGATATTGATGCAAACGGTATCGTAAATGTTTCTGCTAAGGATAAAGGCACCGGGAAAGAACAACAAATCCGTATCCAAGCTTCTGGTGGTTTAAGTGATGCTGAAGTTGAGCAGATGGTTAAAGATGCGCAATCTCACGAAGAGGATGATAAAAAGCGTCGCGCTATGGTTGAAGCTAAGAATCATGCAGAAAGCCTTGTTCATGCAACTGAAAAGAATCTCGCAGAATACGGTGATAAAGTTTCTGCCGATGAAAAATCAGCTATTGAGAATGCTGTTAAAGACCTTAAAGACGCGCTAGCCGGTGAAGATGAAGAAGCCATTAAAGCGAAAACACAAGCTTTAATGGAAGCTTCAATGAAATTGGGAGAAGCGATTTATAAAGCGCAACAAGCTGAAAGTGCGGCAACTTCTGCGGCGTCAGGTGAACCTCAACAAGCTAAGCAAGCTGAAGGGGAAGTCGTTGACGCAGACTATGAAGAAGTAAAAGACGACAAACAAAATAAGGCATAACACGCTGAGGTCAAAAGAAATAAAAACTTTTGACCTCTTCCTCCCCTCATTCTGGAAGAAAAAATGACTGAAAAGCGCGATTACTATGAAATGCTTGGCATCTCTAAGGGAGCTTCAGCAGAAGATATTAAAAAAGCTTACCGTAAGCTTGCAATGAAATATCATCCTGACCGAAATCAATCCGATAAAGACGCTGAGAAAAAATTTAAAGAAATTAATGAAGCTTATGAAATTTTAAAAGATGATCAGAAGCGCGCAGCTTATGACCGTTATGGCCATGCGGCGTTTGACCCTGCGGCAGGGGGCTTTGGCGGAGGAGCGCATCGCGGCGGAAGATCGGCAGGACCTGGCTTTGATTTTAATTTTTCCACAGGCGGTGGTTTTTCAGACATCTTTGAAGAAGTCTTTAGCGAATTCATGGGGGGTGGAAATCGACAGCACAACAGTACTTCTTCTGCGCAAAGAGGGTCTGATTTACGCTATAATTTAAAAATCTCTCTTGAGGATGCCTTTAAAGGATCTCAAGTTAATATTAAACTTAACACACCAATAAAATGTGAGACGTGTGATGGGCAAGGGGCAGCGAAAGGCACGAAGCCGGAGACATGTTCGACCTGTCGCGGTCGTGGTGCTGTTCGTATGCAACAAGGATTTTTTACTGTTGAGCGAACCTGCACGACTTGCCATGGAGCTGGTCAAACGATTAAAGATCCTTGTAAAACCTGTCGAGGATCTGGTCGTAAAACGGGTGAGCGCGTTCTATCAGTCGCGGTGCCTGCAGGAATTGAAGATGGTTCTCGCATTCGACTAGCCAGTGAGGGTGAGTCAGGTTTGCGCGGCGGGCCGGCGGGCGATTTGTATGTCTTTGTAACGATTGAGCCACACCGATTGTTTGCCCGAGATGGTGCTGATTTGCATTGCGAAGTTCCGATTTCTTTTTCAACAGCTGCTCTTGGTGGGTCGCTTGAAGTTCCAACCATTGATGGAAAACATGTTCGTGTGACGATTCCAGAAGGAACACAAAGTGGTCGTCAATTCCGTCTTAAGGGCAAAGGCATGTCAATTCTAAGGCGAAATAGTCATGGAGATATGATCATTCAAGTCATTGTGGAAACGCCAGTCCATCTTACTAAACGCCAAAAAGAGATTTTAAAAGAACTCGATACAACGATGGAAAAAGGGGATCATAATCCCGAAAATGATAAATTTATGGCGAAAGTTAAAAAGTTTCTTGATGGCTTAAGGCATTGTCTTTCACTATGGGGATTGTAAAGACGCTTGCCACCCAAAATAATCTGAGCTACAAAATATTTAGTTAAATATTTAATTAAATATGGGGCTGGGGTTTTGATTTTTTCACGCATTATTTTTTTACTTGTGAGTTGTTTTTTTATACTTGCACCGTCAACATGGGGCAGTACTTCTCAGCAAGAAATAGCAGCTCTTAAAGAGCAATTAAAATTCTTGATGAAAAGAATTGAAACGCTTGAAAAGAATCAAAAGATATCTCAAGAAGGTTTGGCTGCACCACAAAAACCAGTGGAAAAGATTAGTGATCTTCCTAAACCAACTGCACCTTTACAGGTTGTCTCAGGAAATAATAACGTTCAACTCGCTCTCTCAGGTCAAGTTAATCGGTTTATCAGCTATGATAATAATGGTAAAAACTCTCAAATTTCTCATAAAGATAATACATTCTCATCAACACGACTTAATTTGACAGGCAAGGGAAATCTTAATAGTGATACAACTGTCTCAGGTGTTATTGAGGCTGAAATTCGTTCTGATCCAAGCTCAACAAGAGATATAGGGACTGCTTCAGATCCTAGTTCAACAGTCTTTTTAAGAGAACGTCGTCTTGAAGCGATTATTGATAATATAAAATATGGGAAATTGTGGCTTGGACAAGGACCTATGGCTAGTGATAGTACTTCTGAGGTTGATTACTCGGCCACTGATGTTATTACAAGTGGGTCAGAAATTTACAATCAGGCTGGGGGTATTAAGTTTATTAATAGGAGAACAAAGACAAAAGACGCACGCTCTGTAGCGGCTGTATATGATAATTATGGGGAAGCATTTAGACAGGACCGTGTCCGTTATGATACACCAAATTTTAATGGTTTTGTCCTTGGAGCTAGCCATGCGACGCGTGATATTGTGGATGCTTCTTTAAAATATGCTGGTGAATATGGAAAAACAAAATTTGGCGCCGCAATTGCGTGGGCAAAAAGTCCTTTTACAGGTGTAACACGTAAAGGATGGGAGCAATATAATGGTTCAGCTTCTATCCTCTTCCCAGTTGGCATCAGTTTAATGGGGGCTGGCGGACAGCGTAAATTTAAAGACGTCGGCCGTGATCCTGGAAAGTTCTGGTATGGAAAATTGGGTTATCAATTTAAGTATTTTGAGATTGGAAAGACGGCTTTAGCTATTGATTATGCCTGGAGTAAGGCAATCGCCGATGATTCTACTTTTACTTTAGCTAATTTTAGAGTCATTAACACAGAACGCTTTAATAGCTATGGCTTAGTTGCTGTTCAATATCTTGATCCTGCGGCAACTGAGATTTATGCCGCTGCCCGTACCCATCAATTAAAGCGTCGCGGGGATTGGTTTCACAAAATCTTGTCCTTTGTGGCCGGTGTTCGAGTTAAATTTTAATGAAATTACCTTTTTATAAATTAGGTCTTATGTGTCTTTGTTTGAATGGATGCAATGACATTAAACCAGGTATTTATCCAGAACAAAGTGAAATGAAGAAGGGACCAGGTCTTCTCACAGGTGAAAAAGGAGAATTTGACATTCTATCACCTCAAAAAGAGACAGCAAGTTCTAAAAAAGAAACTGAACAAGCAAAATCTTAGAATTTCAAATAAGAAATTAAATGGTCATAACTTGTTGAGATAGCCAATAAAACCTCAAATAAAATAAGAATAATAATAATCCATTCGAGACGTGTCGAATGTCGATGGTTTAATTCATCTCCTAGAATCTGGAATAATTCATGAATCATCTCAAGCTTACGGTTCAAACTTTGTGTGCGCGATTTTATGTCAAGTTCTTTAGCAGCCTGTCGATATGTCGCTTCGTATTCAGAATTCTCCCAAAAAAATTCAGGCGTGTCCAAAAAATCACTTTGCAAGTTAATCGAGCTTCTTTCAAAAAAGAGTGCACCAATCTTTCGTCCTATTTCTTTTCTAGATAAAGGTACTTTTCCTTTTTTTGCAAGCGCCTGAGTAATAAGGCTCGAATCTTCAATAGCGGATTCAATTCTTCGTTCATAAACGAGTAGTTTTACGGATTGAGCAAGTCCATAAGAAATAGCAAGCTTGAGTAAAGAATCTTGCGCATCGGCAAGCGTAATTTCGTCTTGAGACATACGCGTGTAATTGCCGTAATTAAATGAAAATTCATCAAATTCTGGGGTTTTTAAGGGCTGTATTTCATATTTTAGAATATACTTCAAAGATTCACGTTCTTCTTCTTCAGAAAGATTCCAGAAAATAATACAGCCATAGTTAAAGCAAAAAACTTCCCCTTTTTTAAAGCGAAAATGGATTACATCTTGGTAGAGGGTTGTTGGGCACCGTGAGCGAAGAAATTCATTTATTTGATGAAGATCATATGTTTTTGCTGTGCAATAAGCTGAGCAACGCATTTTGTTACTTTCGTTTAATACTTCTGTCTGACCCTACTGAAAATGATGCTTTTTGGCAAGCCTATCACCATTAAAAATTAGACTTGAACATTCTGCATCACAAAGATGTAATATTTGCCCTTGAAGTCAAAAATATAATGCTTATATGTAAAATAGAATAGTTAAATGGAATCAAAGATGATTAGACACTTTTTTACTTTTTTATTTATTGTTTCTATAGGAATCTTCTCGGCCTTTGCTTGTGAACATCAAGAAGGCAACCAAAATTTTTTTCCTCAAAAATTTACTGAAGGTCAGTTAGAAGAATTAATGAACGATAAAAAACGTGGATTTAAAGACAGGTACAAACAATTCTATATTTCAAAAGAAGATAGAGATATTCTCTATCAATACTCTCCATCAAAAGCTCAAGTTATTACAGGTCCTTCATTTCCTCATCGTGTAGAAAAGATTGTAGAAAAATTCTTTCTAAAAAATGGCGAATACAAATATAAAGCAGAGTATGAAATTAAACCTGCTTACAGTTACTTTTTTGTGCCCGTAAAAATTACAATTACAGGCGATTATGATGTTTTGCGGACAATTCTTCCAGGAGAAAGTTTAGACAATAATACACTTTGTCTCCATCGATTAAGAGATTTATTACAAGAATTTGTTTCTCAAACGCCACATCAATATCGTTTTAACATTACGCTTGCGAAATTATTTTATACTTTGAAAGTATTAGAAAAAGATGACTCACAACAAGCTATCTATCATCAGGCTAATAAAGAAGATTATATAAATTTAGGGTATATGATCCTTAATCAGTATATGAAAGCTGATCAAATCTCTCCAGAAATTCGTATAAAAATCTTAGATAGAGAGCAAGAATCTTTGAAGCCAGAATTTTATGAAAAAGCTTTTACTTTCCTAAAAACAAAAATTTATGCCAAGTTACATATTAATGAAAGTATTTTAGAAACCTTATATTCAGATAATGGACTCTTCAGCTATACAGAAAAATATAATGAGGCAGTACGTCAGGCTGGATTAGAAAAAGCTACAAATTAACCAATTGATAAAGATATTAAATCTTCCGCTTTGCTTCCATTTTAAAGAACTTCTTGTAAAGTTGACCTTAAATCACCTACTGTTGAGACACAAAGAAAAGGAAAGGTTAAGGGTGTGCCTCACCGTGATTTGAAGTGTGTAAAATATGCAAGTTATGCTTCAGTTGTTGTTGCTTGTATTCTAATTCTTGTGAAATTTCTTGCTTGGAAAGTGACAGGAGCTTTGAGTCTCAAAGCTTCTTTGATTGATTCCTTACTTGATGGTTTAGCCTCTCTTCTTAATATGGTTGCTATTCGTCAAGCACAACGTCCTCCTGATGCAGAACATCGTTTTGGGCATGGAAAAATCGAAGCTATTGGTGCTTTAGCGCAATCTATTTTTATCTTTGGGTCTGCAAGTTGGTTGTTATATGAAGCAGGCAATCGCTTTTTTCATCCTGAAGCCATAGAGAGAGTTGATATCGGCTTGTGGGTAATGGGATTTTCAATAGTATTAACCCTTGGTCTTGTCCTTTATCAACGGCACGTCTTTAAACGCACAAATTCAATCGCGATTCATGCGGATTCAGTCCATTATCAAAGTGATTTATTTATTAATATAAGTGTTATCATTGCTCTTTTTGGAAGTACATTTCATGGCATGACCTTGCTGGATCCATTAATAGGTGCGGGGATTTCAGTTTATATTTTGTACACCGCCTGGAAAGTCGCTGCTCAATCTTTTGATATTCTGATTGATCGTGAATTTTCACAAGAAGACCGTCAAAAGATTATTCAAATCGTTTTAAGCCATCCGCAAGTTTTAGGATACCATGATTTAAGGACACGTTCGTCAGGGATCCAAAAGTTTATTCAAGTTCATCTTGAAATGGACGGAAATCTTACTTTAAAAGCTGTACATAATATATCATCGGAAGTCATATTAAAGGTAAGACAAGCTTTTCCTCATACCGAAGTTTTAATTCATGAAGACCCAAGTGGTGAAGTAGATGACCACCCTTGATAGGTAGGTTGAAAGATAGTGAAATAGACTTAAAAAAGAAGGCGCCATATAAAAAGAATTGGCGCCTGTAAGGGAGAACGCTGATTGTTTTATATTTATTTACTGCCATTTACCTTATAAATTCTTAAGTGTCCATCTGCACATAATAAACTTGCCGTTCTATGGAAATTACCAGTTTTTAGCATGCCTCTGTAGCCACTTAATATTTTCTTCAAATTTATTCGTACATTCTGTGCAATCTTGTATTAAAAATTCATTATGCTCATTAAAACAAAACCAGGCATTTGAAGATCTATTTTGAAATTTTTTAAGGTTTCGATCAAGCCATTGTAAGGAAAGCTGACCACAGAGTGTCTTTGTATCTTTATAATCAGCTTTAGCCATATGACTGACCAAGCATTTTCATAGTGATAGGCAGACGTTTTAAAGGCGCTCAGGCCATGCCATCAGAACTCTTTTAAGCATAAGATTGTTGAAGTTATGCGTATTTTAGGTAGTAGGCAAAAATAAAGATTGACAAATAATATGTCTTAAAGTAAAAAAATGTTCAAAACGTAATGGAGAGTGTCATGCTCAAGATCAAAAGCCTCTTTTTAAAAATCTCTCATCTTTTAATCTTTACAATTCTATCCTGTGTCTCAAATGCTACTGAACAAGAGGATAGAGGAACAAGATACTCACAGTATTTATTTGGGTTACATGATACTTTTGATTTTCCATTGGCGGATTACGGTTCAAACCCAACAAAAGTAACGCCTCAACCTATTTTCCAACCTCATGCAATTGTTCCTGATTCTTCAGGGCGACAACAAGAAATTAAAAAACTTAAGCCTCTTTTTAGTGGGGATGAAAACCCTGAAACAGTAAGGATCACAACAAGAGTTTCTCCAAACTACTATACTTTCCGAGAAAGATTTAAATATGTTATTTCTGGAGAAAAACCCTTTGCAGGAAAATTAACAGGGACGATTACCCCTGATGGAATCATCACAAATGGACACGGCTTTATTGAAAAGGTACCTTCTATAACAAATAAAGTACGTAAACTGTTTGGAAGCGAAAATTATGATTATCGTCCCCTTGCACTTGAAAAGATAGAACAAGGGCTAACCTTAAACCATTTTGTGACAGTTAATCCTGCTATTTATTACGATCCAAGCTTATTGCCTCCCTCTTTAGAGCAATCTTGGCAATCTATTCATGCTGTCTATTCTGACACAGCAATAGATACTATAAATATAAGTAATTTTTATCTTCAAGATACTCAAAAAATAGGAAGGTGGAATTATGGAAAACTAAACCATGACCATGACTTAGCTCTTTTAACCTTTAAAGAAGAATATGAACCAAAACATGTTTGCCCGATTAGCACTGAACTTCCCTCTATCAACTCTCTTGTTAGAGTCAGAATGTATCAATATCCTTTAGGTCACCCCTTACAGAAAGTTTCTGAAGGAGATGCTGATTTCACTTTATCTAGACACTATTGCTTAACACTTCACGGCAGTAGCGGAAGTGCCCTTCGAGATCCTATTACTGGACACATTATAGGAATTCATGCAGGGGGATATCCAGATAAACATAATTACTTTATTCCTATTACGAAGGCCACCTTAAATGATATAGAGTATAAATTATAGTAATAATATTATATATTGTAATATGTGTTTGTTGGGAATAAATTAATAAGAGATTAGAAAAACATTTAAGGAGAATCTTATGAAATATTATATACACTTCTTTACGGCCATATTCATATTATCATCGGCAGGTTTTGCTACCAATGAAGAACAAGAAGTTCTTAAAAAATTTGAAAAAAGGGGAAATTTATCTATGATAAATGAAGATCAAAATCCTATTCAATCTGAAAAGCTAGCGTGTAGAGTGCCTTATGTTTCTGATTCCAGTAGATTTGCAGGCGTTGACAAACAAAGAGACATGGCTCTTTATCAAGAACCTAAAGGTAATGAAGGCTTTTTCTCCAGGTTAAGATTGGCTTTTAACGGATAATAGTTATAAAGTTTGACCTTTTTAGGATGAAACCTATGAAATGAGTTTCATCCTAAGTTAATGAGCCCTGTTCAACTTTGAGCTAAGGATATAAAAGCTTTTTTTTAATTTTCGACATAGTTGGAGATATAGATTATGAGAAATATTAATTGCGCTTTAAATATTGATACAAATTAACTCGATTGATATTAAGTTCCTTGGTAATTGATGATTTACTCTGACCTTGAAAAAGCTTATTTTTAATATCTGCAATGCTTTCTAAGAAATTTAGTTCTTATTTTATTAAGTTTCCATAAGATAGGGGGCCTCCTAAATAAAAAATTGATATTCTACGCGTCAAGTAGCTTTAAAAAGTTATAAAAATAAGAATCATTATATATAAGCAAAGTATACCTAAATATGGGTTATAGGTAAGATATACTCATGAATAGAAATGAATAGAAAACTAGGTTCTGTCGACATTTATTTTAGCCATAAATATATCCCAGCAATATA
>MKUV01000076.1 GCA_001898725.1 Caedibacter sp. 37-49 | reverse complement strand
AATAGTAACAACTTTCAGGAAAAAAGGCAACCTCTTTCTGTTATAACAATCAAAAAAATCATTCTATATTATTGAAAATACCAGCAAGATAAGTTGTCATTCTTTTGAGAGTTTATGGCTTCAATTAAATGGTAAAAAGAGTATTAAACCCTCTCGAAAAAAGGCACATCTCACAGACGCTTATTAAACTTTGATGGAAAAGTTGTCGGAGGAACATTCGTCTTGAAAGGAAAACGTCAATATTCAAGTGAGAATCTAAGCGAACTTCAAGATGCTTTGACACTCATAGGATATGGTCGAAACTATCTTTCTTTTGTTCAAACCTAAACACTCCCTTATTGCGCCGTCCAACCTCCGTCAACACTGAGCGCTGTACCCGTCACAGAATTTCCGCCAGAGCCACATAAAAACACCGCAAGATCACCAATTTCTTGAGGATTTACAAAGCGCTGTGAAGGTTGTTTTTCACTTAAAAGAGCACGGGTTGCTTCCTCATAAGAAATTTTTTGTTGCTGCACTTTCTCTTGAATTTGACGCTCAACCAACGGAGTTAGAACCCATCCTGGACAAATGGCATTGCAAGTAATGTTCTCTTGGGCCGTTTCAAGCGCAACAGTTTTTGTAAGACCTAACAAACCATGCTTTGCGGCCACATAAGCTGATTTAAATGCAGACGCTACAAGACCATGCGCAGAAGCAATGTTGATAATGCGTCCCCATTTTTGAGCTTTCATGATCGGAAGAACTGCTTGAATGCCATAAAAGGCCGCTGAAAGGTTAAGAGCAAGAATCGTCTCCCATTTCTCAGCAGGAAAAGTTTCAATAGGTGCAACATGCTGAATTCCTGCATTATTAACGAGCACATCAAGCCGTCCAAATGTTTGATAAGCCTTTGTGATTAGTTCTTGTGGCCCAGGAGATAGCGCCAAATCAGCCTCTATATAGGCAACGCTAACCTGATAGGTCTTCTCAATTTTTTTGCATAGTTCTGCAATTTTATCCGGTTCTCCAAACCCATTAATCACAATTGAGGCGCCTGCTTCGGCTAGTTTTTCAGCAATACTAAGTCCAATTCCACTTGTCGAACCTGTAATAATAGCAACTTTCCCTGTAAGCATTATAAAACTTTCAATTAAAAAATTCTTTTTTTATTAAACCTGAACTTATTTAATTTTCTCTTACTTGGAAGAATTTAAAAAATTTCATTTTTTTAAATATCTCTCTTGCCTTCTTGCGTGAGCCTTTCTAAACTCGCCATAATTTATGATAAGGTATTTTTTGTATGCATATATTTCACGTAATCCTTCACACGGTTATTCCCTTCTTAATTATTTTGTCGCTTCTTGTCTTTGTCCATGAACTTGGTCACTTTTGGGCCGCACGTCGAAACGGTGTCAAAGTAGAAGTTTTCTCGATTGGCTTTGGTCCTGAAATTTTTGGATGGAATGATAGTAAAGGAACACGCTGGAAAGTCAGTGCATTACCTTTAGGAGGTTATGTCCGAATGTTTTCGGATCTTAATGCCGCAAGCCAACCCGACCAAGAACGCATTGCTCAAATGACTGAGGCTGAAAAACAACAGTCCCTCTTTCATAAAACAGTTTGGCAAAGGATTAGCATTTCTGCCGCAGGACCAATCGCTAATTATCTTTTTGCGGCTTTGTTAATGACAGGTTTATATATTTTTGTTGGCCAAAGAGTTCCTGCAGAAACAGCAAAAATTGGCCAAATTATGCCTGGAAGCGCTGCAGCTCTTGCAGGTTTAAAAACAGATGATGTTGTTCAACAAATTAACGGGCACCCGGTTGCTTCTTTTATTGAAATGCACAGCATGGTGCGAGAAAATGCTGGGAAAGAGCTAACTTTTGTCATTGCGCGTGAAGACCGTCCTTTGACGCTTAAAATTGTTCCTCAAGAGGCCAAGGAAGGATCTCAAACTGTGGGACGTCTTGGGGTAACACAAGGAACAGTTGATATAAAACATCCTTTCTATTCAGCGCCTTTTTATGCTGTTCTGGATTGTTTTAAATTCACATCTCAAGCACTTATTTCTGTTGGCCAGATTTTAACGGGCAAAAGATCAACCGATGGCTTAAGCGGACCTATTGGGATTGCCACCATGACCGGTGAAATTATGCAAAAAGAATTTACAGATATTTTATGGTTCTGCATCTTTTTATCGCTTAATTTAGGATTTTTAAATCTTCTCCCCATTCCGATGTTTGATGGTGGACATCTTCTGTTTTATTTTATCGAAGCCATTCGCGGGAAAGCTGTGAGTGAAAAGGCACAAGAAATTGCCTATCGCATTGGCTTTATTTTTGTTATTTTCCTTGTCATATTTTCCACTTGGAATGATCTTTCGCGATTAAAAGCTTTAGATTTTTTAAAAAATATTTTTGGTTAAACAATTAAGGGGTTAGTGAGGCGTTTTGTGAGTAATTTTATCCGTTTCATCTTTGCTTTGGTATTTCTGGCAACTTTCGAAGGAAAAGGGCTACAAGCTTCCACTCTCATTCAGGATATTCAAATTCAAGGAAATCAGCGTATTGAAAAAGAAACGATCTTAGCGCAAATCGATCTCCTTCCTGGCAAAGCTTATACACAAGAAGAAATTGACCAAGCGCTTAAAAATTTATTTGCCTCAGGTCTCTTTGCTGACGCACGTCTTGAACTAAAAGGTTCTATCTTATTGATTCACATTAAAGAAAACCCCATTGTGAACCAGGTTGTTATTGAGGGGAATGATAAGTTATCTGATGAAATTCTGAAAGGTGAGCTTCAACTTCGTCCTCGACAAGTTTATACTCTTACACGTTTACGCAACGATACACAGCGTATTCAAGATTTATATCGTCTTAAAGGACATTTCGCAGCAGTGGTAACACCCCATATCATTAAGCGCGAACAAAATCGTGTGGATATTGTCTTTGATGTGAAAGAAGGACATGCAACCGTTGTGCGGAAGATTTTCTTTATTGGAAATAAAAAGTTTAGTGAAAGTAAGCTTGAGAGCACCATTCAAACCAAAGAAACACGTTGGTACCGCTTTTTTACCTCAGATGATATTTTTGACTCAGATCGCCTTTCCTACGATAAAGAACTTCTTCGTAAATTTTATCTTGAGCATGGTTATGCAGATTTCCAAATTAAATCAGCTGTTGCTGAATTAACGCCTGATCGTGAAGAATTCTTTATTACTTTCACACTTGAAGAAGGTGAACGCTATCACGTTGGCGATGTAAAAATTACTTCTGATTTCAAAGACATAGACATAAAAACTCTTGAAAAGAAAATTTCTTTCTCAACGGGCGATTGGTACAGCAATAAAGATGTTGAAAACACGATTAATCTTTTGGTTGATGAATTAGGAAACCTTGGGTACGCCTTCGTTGATGTTCAGCCACAAGTCCAGAAAGATACAGAACAACACCTTGTTAACATTACATTTTTGATTCAAGAAGGTCCAAAAGTCTATATCAATAATATTCATATTATTGGAAATGATCGAACAGATGATGAAGTTATCCGGCGAGAACTTGAACTTCATGAGGGTGATGCGTTTAATTCTAACAAACTAAAGCATTCTGAAAAGCGCGTTAAAGATCTAGGTTTTTTCAAGAAAGTGGCCTTAACAAAACAACCTTCTGATACGCCTGATAAGGCTGATATTAAAATTGAAATTGAAGAAGATCGGACAGGTGAACTTAGCTTTGGTGGCGGATTCTCAACAGCCGATGGTCCTTTAGCTGATATTCGCTTTGCTGAACACAACTTTAGAGGAAAAGGCCAAGATCTTCGTGCAGGTATCACTTATGCAAAACACCGCCAAGAATATAGTTTTGGTCTTACTGAACCTTATTTCTTAAATCGAGAACTTATGGCTGGTTTTGACATTTATCGTGTTACACGCACACGCTATCTCGATGCGTCTTATGACCAACAAATCCATGGTTTATCCTTACTTACAGGTTATATGCTGTCTGAGAATTTAAGCCAACTTTGGACCTATACGATCCAATCAGATAACGTAACAAACCTAAAGCAAAGTGCCTCAAGATTCCTTCGAGCTCAACCTCGTAATTCGGTTATGTCAGGGATTGGTCACACGCTTACCTATGACCGAAGAGACAGTAAAATTGATCCTACTTCAGGCTATTCTATAAGTTTGAATAATGAAATTACAGGCCTTGGAGGTTCAATCAAATATTTTAAAAACCAACTTAGTGGTGCTCACTTTTATACTTTTTATGACGACTGGATTTTAGAAACAAGCGCTAGATATGGTGTTATGGTTGGTTTGGGGAAGAAAACGCGTATTGCTGATCGATACATTTTAGGTGGTGATACCTTGCGAGGATTTTCTCCTGGTGGTGTTTCTCCGCGTGATAAAACAACGAAAGATGCTCTCGGAGGGCACAAATTTTATTCGGGGACCATTGAGCTTACATTCCCGATTGGTCTTCCAAATGAATTTGGGGTCAAAGGAGCCGCCTTTTCAGATGTTGGAAGTACTTGGCAATCAAAAGAAAAGGGACCAGAAGTGTTTGACAATAGAAAAATGCGAGCTGCTGTTGGGTTCGGTTTGCGTTGGAAATCACCTATGGGACCTTTAAGAATTGATGTTGCAAAAACTGTCGCAAAAAATAAACTAGACGAAACGCAAATGGTTTTATTTGGTTTTACATCTCGTTGGTAGAAAGGAAAAAAATATGAAAAGATTAACTTCAAAATTATTGTTGGCAAGCTGTGTAAGCTTGAGTCTTTTGGCGTCCCCTGTCAAAGAAGCAGAAGATCCTTTAAAGATCGCTGTGGTCGACGTTGATAAACTGATGCAAGCATCAAAATCAGCGAAACAACTCATCGCAGAATTAGAAAAGCAACGCGCAAAATTTCAAGAAGAAGTCTCAAAACATGAAGCAAAGCTGCGTGAACTTGAAAAGAAATTAGTTGAAGAACAAAAAAAGCTTTCACCTGATGAATTTAATAAAAAACGCGAAGAGTTCGAACGACAAGTTGCCCAAGTTCAAGAAAAGGTTGGAAAACGTCGTGAGCAATTAGAACAAGCTTTTAGTGAATCTCGCGAAGAAATTCAAAAGGCTATTCTTAAATTTGTTGTAGAAGCTTCTGACAAAAATAAATATACGCTTGTTATCCCACGCTCAGTTGTCATTTTTAGAGCAGATCATCATGAGATCACTGATAACATTCTTAAGCAACTTGATGAAAAGCTTCCAAAAGTTAATTTCAAAGTGCCATCTTAATTAATATATGGGGCGAGAATAGAAAACATGTTGTTTTCTTTCTTGCCCTTGTATGTTTCGTCTAAATAAGAGCCTATACGCAATAATGATTGATTCACGTTTTTATCTTTCTCCTGAGCCTATAAGTCTCGAAAGAATTGCAAAGCTTTCTGAAGCTCAACTTATTCTTCCTAAAAAAAACAATCTTAAGGAAGATAGTCTTCTGACTGACGTTGCGCCGCTAGAAGAAGCAACTTCTTCAAATGTATCCATGCTTCATAATCTTAAGTACAAAGAACAATTTGCAAAGAGCAAAGCAGGAGCTTGTTTTATTTCACCTGATATGGTTGCTCTTGCACCTAATACAATGGCCTTGTTGGTTACACCCAGACCGCATCGCGCTTATGCTCTTATTGCCACAAATTTTTATCCCAATCCTGAAGGTGACTTCATTCCTATGGAACACCCCATCCATCCTTCAGTAGAAATGGGAGCAAATGTCATCATAGAATATGGTGCTGTGATTAAAGAGCGTGCAAAAATTGGATCTAACACTTCGATTGGTTCAAATTCTGTCATTGGTCCTGGCGTTATCATAGGAGAAAGATGTAAGATCGGCGCAAATGTCACGATCTCTCATGCACTTATTGGAAATGATGTTACTCTTTTTCCAGGGGTAAAAATCGGTCAAGCTGGCTTTGGGTTTGTGATGGACGAATTAGGCCATATCTCTGTCCCTCAATTAGGTCGTGTTATTATCGAAGATTCCGTAGAAATTGGCGCAAATTCCACAATTGATCGTGGTTCCTTGAGAGATACTGTGATTGGACAAGGTTCAAGGCTCGATAATCTTGTTATGATTGGTCATAATGTGGTTATTGGCAAAGGTTGCGTCATCGTCGCTCAGGTTGGCATCGCAGGAAGTACAATTCTTGGAAATCATGTTATTGCTGCCGGACAAGTCGGCATTAGCGGCCACTTAAAGATTGGCAATCGTGTAAAGATTGCCGCTCAAAGCGGTGTCATAAAAGATATCCGAGATGGAGAGACAGTCGGGGGCTATCCTGCCGTTCCTTTCCAAGATTTTTTAAAACAAGCTGTAGTTCTCTCTAAACTCACGAAAGACTACCAAAAGAGAAAGAAAAACAATGACTAAAGCAGCCCCGAATACGCAAGTTTTTAACCTTGAGCATGAACAAATTTTAAAACTTATTCCTCATCGTTATCCTATGTTGCTGGTGGATAGAGCTGAAAATGTTATTCCTTTTGAAAGTGGTATTGGGATTAAAAACGTGACTTATAATGAGCCTTTTTTTCCAGGTCACTTCCCTGGTAACCCTGTCATGCCAGGCGTTCTGATTGTTGAAGCTCTTGCACAAACAGCGGGCATCGTTGTCGCCCAAGGGATGGAACCTTCTTCAGAAAGATTTGTCTATTTCTTGGCGATAGATGAGGTCCGCTTTCGTCAACCTGTTCTTCCTGGTCACCAACTTCACCTTCACGTACAAAAAATCCAAAATCGTCGGAATATTTGGAAATTTAAAGGAGAAGCTTTAGTTAATGGAAAAATTCATGCTGAAGCAATTTGTACGGCAATGGTAGGGGAACGTTAATGTCAGAATCGTTAAGTGTAACCTATTGTGAGACACAGATTCACCCTACAGCTATTATTGACCCTACAGTTAAAATAGGTGTTGGCGTCCAAATCGGTCCTTATTGTGTTGTTTCCGGAGATGTTATTCTTGGGGATGGTGTTCAACTTATCTCTCACGTCGTAATCAGTGGGAAAACAACGATAGGGGAACAAACAAAAATTTATCCTTTTGCTTCTCTTGGTCATATTCCTCAAGATTTAAAACACAAAGGTGAGCCATCAATTCTCAATATTGGAAAACGTAGTACCATCCGAGAATATGTGACCATGCAAGGAGGAACTGAAGGTGGCGGGTTAATTACAACAATCGGCGATGAATGTTTTTTTATGGCAAGCTCACATGTCGCGCATGACTGTACCCTTGGGAATCATATTATTATGGCAAACTGTGCAACTCTTGCTGGACACGTTCAAGTTGCTGATTATGCCATTATAGGAGGTCTTTCTGCTATTCACCAATTCGTTCGTATTGGCCATCATGCAATCATTGGTGGAATGAGTGCTGTCGAAGATGATGTTATTCCCTATGGTTCTGTTAAGGGAGATCGTGCAAATCTGTACGGCATTAATATTATTGGCTTGAAACGTCGCGGCTTTAGTCGAGAAGAAGTTGAATCCTTAAGAGCTGCTTATAAAGATATTTTTGAAGGCTCTTTAACCCTCAAAGAACGCACAGAACAAGCAGCACAAAAATATCAACAGGAAATCTATGTCAAGGAAGTCATAGACTTTATTCTTTCTCCAGAAGCTAAACGTCCTATTTGTGTTCCTAAAGATGACGCTACCAACTGAATCTGTTAAACTTGGTATTATTGCCGGCGCAGGACAGCTTCCTCAAAGAATTATTGATATTTGCCTTCAACAAAAGCGTCCTTTTTACATTATTGCTTTTGAAAACCAAACAGATCCTATGCTTGTTGAGAATCATCCCCACATATGGTGCAAATTAGGTCAAACAAAACTAGCTTTTGATTACTTAAAAGAGAGCGGTGTTCAAGAAGTGGTTATGGTAGGCCCCATCAAACGACCAGCTTGGAGTGAATTAAAGCCAGATACCTTTACAGCAACGTGGCTTGCAAAACATCTTCACAAAATCTTCGGCGATGACTCTTTGTTACGAGCGGTTATTGATCTCTTTGAAACTCAAGGTTTCAAAGTTGTCAGTGCAGAAGATATCATTGGCGCATCTCTTTTAGCGCCTCGCGGTATCATGGGAAAATATCCCCCTACTTCACAAGATCAGCAAGATATTTCTTTGGGGATAAAAGTAGCAACGGTTCTTGGAAGTTGCGATATTGGACAAGCTGTTGTTATCCAACAAGGGCTTGTTTTAGGGGTTGAAGCTATTGAGGGAACAGAAGCTTTACTTAAAAGATGTGCTTTCCTTAAACGCCCAGGTTCTGGAGGCGCCTTAATTAAGGTGACAAAACCACAACAAGAAACGCGTGTCGATCGACCAACAGTTGGCCTCGAAACACTTAAACGGATTCAAGAAAGTGGCTTTAAAGGCCTTGCCGTAGAAGCTTTTGGCGTTATTATGCTTGATAAGGAAGAAATGATTCAATTCGCAAATAAGAATAAACTTTTTCTTATTGGAGTTGATAAAAACATATGAAAACACCCCATATCTATCTTGTTGCTGGTGAAGCTTCTGGCGATATTCTTGGGAGTCGCTTAATTAAAGCTTTAAAAGAGAAGATTCCTGATTGTACTATTTCTGGGATCGGTGGCCCTCTTATGATTGGGCAAGGGCTTAAATCTCTTTTTCCAATGCAAGAATTGTCTATTATGGGAATCCTGGAAATAGTCCCCCATATTCCTCGAATTTTAAGACGCCTCTATGAGACTAAACAGGATATTCTTTTAAAAAAGCCTGATCTGGTTATCACCATTGATGCAAAAGGATTCAGTTTTCGCCTCGCCAAAAGTTTACGGAAATATGGTTTTCCTTTTGTCCATTACACGGCCCCTTCCGTATGGGCATGGCGTCCAAAACGAGCTGAACAAATTGCACATTTTTTAGATCATCTATTGGTTCTTTTTCCTTTTGAACCCCCTTATTTTAAAAAAGTAGGTCTTCCCACAACATTTGTTGGTCATCCTCTTACAGAAGAAAATTTTGACCTCTCTAAACGTGAATTCTATAGAAAAAAGTTTTCTTTAACGAAAGATGAAAAGCTTATTTGTCTCTTACCGGGAAGTCGAACTCGAGAAATACACTCCCTACTTCCAACTTTCATCGAAACTCTACAAAATCTGAAAAAGAAAATAAAAAACTTTCATATCATTATTCCTACATTCCCACATTTCAAAATGCATATACAGCAACAATTAGAAAAGACTAATTTAAAGTTTTCAATTCTTACATTAGAACAAGAAAAATATGAGGCCATGATTGCAAGTGATGCGGCAATTGCAGCTTCTGGAACAGTTGCTTTAGAATTGGGTTTGACACAAACACCTTTCTTAATTGCTTATAAAGTAAATTTTTTGACCGCTTTCATCTTAAAGCGACTTCTTCACATTCCTTATGTTTGTATGGTAAATATTCTTTTAAAGAATCCTGTTATTGGTGAATTTCTTCAGGAAAATTGCCACCCCGATCTAATCTCACTTCATCTTGAGAATATTTTACAAAAAGAAAATAATCAAAGGCTACGGCATGAGCTTTGCGAAGTACGAAAACTTCTAACAAATAAAAATAAAAAGCCGAGTGAATTTGCAGCTGAGACTATTTTAAAAATCTTAAAAACACATCACCGTACTTGATGTTAAATGCAAGACATGTCAGCTTAATAAAACAATAATGAAAGAATATGTATGACACTCTCTCTTCTTCCGTGGTTAGGTTTTTTAGGCCTTATTGCAACTTTATTAATTTTAGATTTGGGCGTTGTAAATCGTAAGGATCACGTTGTTTCACCTCGTGAAGCGGTCCTTTGGAGTTGTCTTTGGATCGGAATAGCTTTGCTATTCAATATCGGTATTTTTATCTCAAAGGGATTCCAAGCTGGCTTAGAGTTTTTTACAGGATATCTTATTGAAAAGTCGCTTAGTTTAGACAATATTTTTGTCTTTGTTTTAATTTTTAAATACTTTTCCTTATCGCCACATCTATATCACCGAGTATTATTTTGGGGTGTATTAGGAGCAATCTTAATGCGATTAGTCCTCATCTTTTTAGGGCTTGAGCTTTTAGAAAATTTCTCATGGATCTTTTATGTTTTCGGAGCCATTCTTATTTATTCTGGCTTCCAAATGTCAAAACAACAAGAACATCTTAAGGTTTTAGGCCAAAATAAATTCATTAATTTTATTAAAAAGTTTATTCCAGTAACTGAAGATTATAAAGATAATCATTTTTTTGTTCGTATCAAAAATAAGTGGGCAGCTACTCCCCTTTTTCTTGTCCTTGTAAGTGTTGAAATAAGTGATCTTATTTTTGCAATTGATTCTATTCCCGCAATTTTTGCAGTGACTCTCGATCCTTTTATTGTTTATACCTCGAATATTTTTGCGATTCTGGGACTACGCTCATTATTTTTTCTAATCTCAAACCTCTTACCACGCTTTTACTATTTAAAATATGCTTTATCTGTTGTTCTTATTTTTGTTGGATGCAAAATGCTTGTTCATCAAGCTTATAAGATCCCAATCTTAATATCCTTGGGAATCATTTTACTTATTTTTGTAATTGCAATCGTGGCATCTCTACGTCGTAAAGCTACTTCTTCAACACAATAAGTTTTTATTTAGGGGTTAGCCTTCTTGTTTGACAAACTCTTTTTTTATAGAAACTGCAGGATATGTTTCTCGAATAAAAAATACAGTTACAACAGCAATAATAAGGCTTAAAGGAACAATGGCAAGCGCTAATTGATAATCAGATAAGCTATAATAAGGACTTCCATCAACGCGCTCTCCGCTCCAAACAAGATCTAAAATTTTCCCTATGACAGGCTGCATAAGAATTCCACTAAACATGCATAACATGTTATGCATGCCTGAAGCCGTCGCAGCTCGTTCACGCGTATTAATATCCGTAATGCTAGCAAAGGCAAGGAACTGTCCTGAAGATGCTGCACCAGCTATAAAAAAGAGGCTATAGATTGCGTTAAATGAAAGGTGAGGAAAGTAAATTACAATAGATAAAAATATGAAAGTTACAACCGCACTTAACACCATTGAACGTCGATAACTTTGTAAAAAAGATACAATCCAAGACCAAAGTGGCCCTCCTATACCAACACCAACATAAAATGTTGATATAGCCCCAGCAGCAACTTCACGCTCAACTTTAAAGGCTTGCATTAAGTAAGGAACACCCCAGAGATCTGCAAAGCCAGAGAGAGGGATATACATCAAAAATCCATAAGCTCCAAAAAGCCATGTTTGTGGATTCCTTGCAATATCAAAAATTAATTGTCCAATGCTTTTTAAAGAAGCCTTAGAATTACTCAAAGATTTTTGAGAAAACTTCTGTGAAGAAGTCTCGTCATCAGCAATAACCATCCATATTACGATCGCCAGTATAAGACTTAGGCTTGCTAAAATATAAATTGTCGTTTGCCAATTGGTAGCTTGAACGAGCAAAGCTAAAGGTAAACCACCACTTGTTGCGCCTGCTGTTCCAAGAGCAAGCGTAAAACCTACGAAAAGAGCAAGTTTATCAGCTGAAAACCATGTTGAAGCAATTCGAATGCATGTTAAGAAACCAAAAGCAGACCCGATCCCCATTAAGAAACGCCCTAAAGACAATATACTTATATGGTGCCCACTCGCGAATAATAAAGCTCCGAGAAAGCATAAAATACACGCTATGGTTAACGGTTTTCTGGGACCTATAGAATCAAGAAAAAGTCCCGCAGGAATCTGCATTATTGAATAACCCCAATAATAAAATGATGCTAGTGCTCCCAAAGTACACGCTTCAACGGCCAAGGCAGACATAAGATCTTGCGCCATAACACTAGGAGAGACACGTAAAATGAATTGAAAGCCATAAAAAGTAGCGGCGCATAACCACATAAAAAAGCCGCGGGAAAAGGTATTACTTTGTTGCATTATTCTAAGGTCCATTCGTTATTAATTTTTTGACACCTTTTTGAAAAAGAATCCCTAGAATTAAAGAAAACTATTTAATTTTCAAGTCTTAACTATGTTTCTAGGGATTAAATATAAAAAATCTTGATACTTTAAGCAAAAGTATAGCCAAAAATCAAACAAAACTTGCCTATGACGCATAAAAAATTAAAGTATGAGAAAAAATTTTAAAAATTCGCCTTGAAGATCGAAATTTTTCAAATATCATCTATGTATAAGATAAAATAGTTATAGTAATTAAAAGTAAAAAGATATAAATTTATTATCATGTATCATAATTGGGGAGATAATCATGAAAAAACATTCAAATAAAAAAGAATTATTTTTTATGTTTCCAATAAATAATAACAAAAAATTAAATGAGAACTATGTTCCATTTAAACGCGAATTCGAACAGAATTTTTTAAGACTTTTCGGAATTATCCTTTAAATAATTCTTTGCCTTTATGCTTTAGTTTAACCCATTCTAATTAATTAGGGTAAGTAAACTTAAAATGCTTGAAAGCTTTTTTATTAAAATAAGATTTGCTTGCCTTAATAATCTTTATGTCCATTTCTTGAATGTCTTGCCCCTTAAGAATCGTTGCTACCATCTTTCCTGTCTCTCGTCCAACCTGATATTGATCATTTGCAACAGCTGCAAGTGCACCATTTTTAACTGATTCAGGATCACTTGCAAAAACAGGGATGTGACCTTTTGTTGCAGTTTTAATAATTGTCTCAAGAGCGGCAATAGCCGTGTTATCATTTGGCAGCAAGATAACATCTACCTTACTAATAAGATAAGCCGTTGCTTGTGCAATGTCGGCTGTTTTAAAAGCTGGCGCCTCTTCAACGATTAAACTACTTTTGGCAGCAATTTCTTTGATCCCTTGCACCTGTTTTTGAGAATTTGTCTCAGAGGGATTATAAATAATTCCAATCTTCTGAACCGTTGGAAGAATTTTTTGAATAAGCAAGATTTGATCCTGAGGAGAAGGTAAATCAATCGTACCCGTTATACGAGTTTTATGCCCTTGCAACTTTGGTACTAGTCCTGCGCCTATCGGATCCGTTACCCCCCCAAAAACAACAGGAATTGACGTATCTTTTATAGCTTTTGCAAGCGTTTGCGCAGAAGGCGTTGTAATGGCAACAATTACTTTAGAATCTAAAGATACGAACCTTTGTGCTATCTGAGCAGCAATTGCAATATTACCTTGGGCATTTTGGTAAATAACATCCGTTAAATCCTTTTGAATAAGTTTCTGGTCGATCAATTCATCTAAAATACCTTGTCGAATTTGATCTAGGGAAGAGTGTGCAACAATTTGGGTGATAGCGACTTGAGGTTTAGCAAATGCTTGACTAAAAAATAGACTTAAAATTAAAACTTTAAAAATGTATGACATTGTGGTTCTCCAACTCTAAAAATTAAACGTAACAGTACGAAATAAACTTTTGACCGTTACCATCGCCATGCTTGAGTTGTAAGAACTTGTGCCTGAAGCCCCTTTTTAAGCTTAAAATCTAAAATTAAAGAGACCTTGGACACTTAAAAACTCCTGAAATAGTGCTTAGATGATATCTAACTTACTCAAAGATGTCTATGTAAAATGATCTACATTTCTGCTTCTGGTTGGTCCAAGCGTTCGTCTTGACGATTTACAATACCATCAATGACTTGCAATCCATTTGCGGAAACCTGATCAGTCACTTCAATCAACGAATCCATCAAAGCTATAAGTCTTTCCCGATAAGAAGATGCCTTTGTTACCGAGCGCTTGCTAAAGCTATTAACAAAAAAACTGAATGCTCCATAAGCTACGCTTTGAAGATGCGTAAAGGAGAGCATTTCAAAAACAAGTAAAGGAACTGTATAAAACCAATTAAAGACCTTATTTCTATTAAAAGAGGCAAATCCATGCTTTACTTCATCCGGATGTCTTGCTTCGTCAAATTCTGAGTAGCTAAAAATAAACGAGATGAACATTAAGAAAGAAAAACTTAATATATGTCCACAAACTATAAGTTTTTTCTTAGTATCTCTTCCCCAATGAGAGATTTTTTCTTTAAAATGATATACGAGCTCTTTAATTTCATCGTATTCTGTATAAGCAATCCACCCTCCTGAAATAATAGCAGGAACATAAAGTGCCCCATTATAACCTAGCATTGTTTCAAGACTTTGAAACATAACAGACCAAAGACCATACACCGCTGTAACAGTGCTTATACCACTCAAAATTCTAAAGGTTTGTGATTCTTCAATTTTTTGAAATTGACCTTCTTGAAAAAGAGGATTAAGGGTTCTCAGGTCAAATTCATCTGGCGTTAAAACTTGAGGGCTTAGACTCCTTTGGACAGGAAATGGAAAGATATTTAAATACCCAGGAAAAATTCTTTTATAATGTTGAAATAACATCTCTTCATTTAAACCAGCTAAATATTTTTTTACTTTTAAAATTTGTACCCTTAAAGTCTTTCGCTGTTCAGCTATATCTGCTGATTCCCTCATAATTTGTCGAGAAGTTTTAAGAGCCCTTACATGGCCTGAGGTTATTTTGTCTAAAAAGGTTGTAACAGCGAGTGGCCCCCCAAAAATCTTATAAAACTCAGGATATTTATGTTCTATTCTTTTAAGAATACCAACAAGAATAAGAGAATAGGTTGTTGAACAAATCAGGTTAAATACTTCTAAGACAACCACAGACCAAGACTTCTTTCTCCATGCTTGAGGTGTTTCTTGATCAGCAAGCTCTTTTCGGAGATGTTTTACAATTTTTTTAAATACAGCCTTAATTTCTTTGTATCCTCCTTTTCCCCCTTCCAAAAGAAGATCACCTGCTTTTACTGAACTATAAACAAAAGGGACTAATCCTGAAAACATAACGAAATGAACAGCGGCAGTTGACGCATAGAAAGCCCCAAACTCATCTGACTCTGGCGTTGGAATTCCTAAAACGTCAAAAGCTCCAGCAGCCGTTAAGGCTTCCCACGCTTGTAATGCTGTGATTCCCAAACTAACCGAGATACTAATAATCAGAATATCAAATGGCGTAATTTCAACTAAGGCTTTCTGACGCCATAGTCTTCTGATTTCAGCTGTAATCTCTTTCTCAATGTTTCCTTCATCATTCAATCCTGAAGGTATTAATATAAAAGGATTATTGTTCTCATCGAATTCTTGATTGGAATGAGTTCTCTCATCAGTATCTAGAGGATCATTGATCCCACCAGTGACATCATTTAGAGAACCATAAGAAACTGGATTTGTACCTCTCACAGAAACCTGGCTCATCAAAGGAGAAGTATCGTCTATCTGATCTTCACGAAGATCTGTCGATGAAGCACGCACAATATCAAAGAAGGTAATTTGAAAAATTAAACAGTAGCAAATTAATTTTTTAAAAAATACCCACAGTGGGTTGTTAGATCCCATTTTTACCCCCTTAAAAAATATCTTAGTTTGCCTACAAAAAACGAGTTATGAAAAAATTTATGCCACTTTAAATGATCTTTGCCTTAAATTCTTCTTGTTATCATTGGCAAGCTTCAATTGATATTTATATGAGTTTTATTCGGATCTATTTTTAATTCAAGAGATAAAATATGACTATTGTCATCTTTTTTTACATATCTTTTTAAAAAATATTATTCTCTTATTAAATTCAATAAGTTTAGAAAGTACTTAATTGCTGAAGTGCTTTCGCAAGTTTATCTTTTGAAGCGACTAATTCAAAATGCCGATTGTTGTTTTTATCAATAATTTCTTCTGGTGCTTTTTGCATAAAATCAGGATTATTCAATTTTGCTAGAAGCGCCATTAATTCCTTTTCTGTTTCTTGTAAATTTTTCTCTAAACGCTTCTTTTCAGCTGCAACATCAATAATATCGCCAACAGGAAGGTACAAGATGTCTTTCCCAATTACAAGCTGAAGTGCTCCAGATATTTGCATAAGAGGTTCAAAATGAATACCTTCTATGCGTGCTAATTTTTCAACAAGGCGCTTATGTGTTTTTAGACGATCAACATTTAAAGGCGACACTTCTGAAGCCCATAAATGAAGTTTTTCAGAAGAAGTAATATTTAAAGTTGCTCTAATCCCTCGAAGAGCTTCGATCAACTCAATAATCCATTCAATTTCTTTTTGTGCTTCTACTTCAATGGTATTTTTGAACTCAGGCCAGGGCCGAGTTATGAGAAGGCCTTGTTTCCCCTCAGAGAGTTGTTGCCATAGTTCTTCCGTAATAAAAGGCATAAAAGGATGTAAAAGATGACAAAACTGAACAAGGACCCAAGCTGATACTTTCCGTGTTTCTTCCTTAATACTAAAATCTTCAGAAGTTAACAGGGGCTTCGCAAATTCCAGATACCAATCACAAAACTTCCCCCAAATTGTTTTATACAGAAGGCTCGCAGCTTCATGGAATCGATAGTCTTCCATGGATTTATTTAACTGTTTAGTTAATAAACGAACTTCTTGAATGATCCACTGATTGATGGGGTTTTTTGCACCACAAATATCAAACTCTGGATCATAATGACACTCATTCATTTCACAAAAACGTGCCGAATTCCATAATTTTGTCGCAAAATTACGATATCCTTCAATTGTGGCCGTAGAAAATTTTACATCTCGTCCTGGGGCGGCAAGAGCCGCCATTGTGAAGCGTAAAGCATCTGTTCCGTATTGTTCCATCATTTCTAAAGGATCTATAATATTTCCTTTAGACTTAGACATTTTTTTTCCTTCAGCATCGCGCACAAGTGCATGTAAGTATACTGTATGGAATGGAACTTCTCCCATAAATTTGAGACCCATCATCATCATTCTGGCAATCCAGAAGAAAATGATATCAAGCCCTGTCACCAACGTGGCTGTAGGATAATACCGTTGGAGTTCAGGCGTCTTCTCAGGCCATCCTAATGTTGAAAACGGCCACAGCGCTGAAGAAAACCATGTATCGAGGACATCTTCATCCTGAATTAATTCAACATCCCTGCCATAATGATCACGAGCTTGTTGCTTGGCTTCTTTTTCGTCCATGGCTACAAAGACTTCATTATTAGGGCCATACCAAGCTGGAATACGATGTCCCCACCACAATTGTCGCGAAATACACCAAGGTTGAATATTTTCAAGCCAATGATAATAAGTAGATGCCCATTGTTCTGGAACAATTTTGGTGCGCCCTGATCGAACAGCTTCTAAAGCAGGTTTTGCTAAAACCGCTGCATCTGCAAACCATTGATCTGTCAAACGAGGTTCAAGAATGACTCCAGACTTTTCACCAAAAGGAAGGATTTGTTGGACATCCTCAACCTTTTCTAAAAGCTCTTTCTCTTCTAAAAGTTGAAGGATTTTTTTACGTGCTTCAAAGCGATCAAGCCCTTGGAATTCCTGGGGAGTATTTTCATTAAGGCGCGCTTCAATATCTAAAACATTAATAATTTCAAGGTGATGACGTTGTCCTACCGCAAAATCATTAAAATCATGTGCGGGTGTGATTTTAACAGCGCCTGATCCTTTTATTGGATCACAATACTCATCTGCAATAATTGTCAATTCACGCCCTACAAAAGGTAATATCGCCTTTTTTCCAATTAAATGCCTGTATCGTTCATCTTCTGGATGAACAGCAATTGCTGTATCACCAAAAAGTGTTTCTGGGCGTGTTGTTGCAACGGTAATACAAGTGTTGCTTTGCTCTTTAAGTGGATAACGAAGATACCAAATTTGTCCTTTAACTTCTGTATTTTTAACTTCTAGATCTGAGACGGCTGTTAAAAGTTTTGGGTCCCAATTAACCAAACGTTTTGCACGATAAATTAATTTTTCATTATACAGATCAACAAACACTTTTCGAACGGCATAGTTTAAGCCTTCATCAAACGTAAAACGACTTCTTTCCCAGTCCGGAGAAATCCCAAGTTTACGTTGCTGGTTAAGGATCATACCGCCTGATTTTTCTTTCCACTGCCACGCATGTTCAAGAAATTTTTCGCGTCCCATTTGGCGTCGATCAAGACCTTCTTGTTGTAAGAGACGTTCAACAACGGTTTGCGTTGCAATTCCTGCATGATCCATACCAGGTTGATATAACACATCATATCCTTGCATACGACGGCGACGCACAAGTATATCTTGCAGCGTATAGGTTAACGCATGTCCCATATGTAAACTGCCGGTCACATTTGGAGGTGGCATCATCAAAGCATAAGGCGTCGCTTCTTTCTTTTGACCACTTTTAAAAGATTGTGCGGTTTCCCAAGCCTTATAATGTTTATCTTCTATATCGGCTGGCGAATAAGTTTTTGATAACATTTTTTAATCTCGTGTATTATTTATTGTTCTGTGAGAAAACGTTGCGCATCCAAGGCAGCCATACACCCTTGCCCTGCTGCTGTTACGGCTTGACGGTAAACACTGTCTTGAACATCACCAGCAGCAAAAATTCCTGGCACGCTTGTCCACGTTGAATTTGGCTGACACTTGATATAACCGTGTTCATCAAGTTTAAGTTTATTTTGAAATATTTCAGTCGCTGGCTTATGTCCAATGGCGATGAAAATGCCTTCAGCTTCTAAAACTTGTGTTGTTCCGCTATAAACATCTTTAAGACGAATCCCTGATACTTTTTTAGGACTTTCTTCTCCTAAAATTTCTTCAACTGTATGATTCCAAAGCATACTTACTTTAGGATTGCTTAAGAGGCGATCTTGCAAAATTTTTTCAGCACGTAAGCTATCACGTCGATGAACTAGAGTTACATGACTTGCATGCTGCGTTAAAAACAAGGCATCCTCGACAGCGGTATTTCCACCTCCCACAACAACAACTTTTTGATTTTTAAAGAAGAAAGCATCACATGTTGCACAGCCTGAAACGCCGTAGCCTCGATATTTTTCTTCACTTGGAAGACCAAGCCATTTTGCTTGAGCACCTGTGGAAATAACAACCGTCTCTGCAATATAGCGGTCTCCACTTTCGCCTAAACAAACAAAAGGACGCGCAGATGTATCAATACTAGAAACCGTATCAAACAAGATTTTTGTACCAACATGTTCAGCCTGGGCACGCATCTGTTCCATTAACCAAGGTCCTTGAATCACGTCAGCAAAACCAGGATAATTTTCAACATCGGTTGTAATTGTAAGCTGGCCCCCAGGTTGCATCCCTGTAACCAATAAAGGACTCAAATTACCTCGGGCCGCATAAATAGCCGCTGTATAACCTGCTGGACCCGATCCAATAATAAGCATTTTTGTATGATAATCAGCCATTACTCTTCTCTTTAAAAACCAAACATATGATCAAGACTAAAGTGACCCTTAGCCTCATAAAATCCATGATAACCAAAAAGTCGGCACGTTAAATCACGGATTATAACGTAAGCATTTTCTCCTGCTTGTTGACGTTCTTGGGACGTAAATATTTCAGAATAACGCCAATAAAAAGAGCCATTACAAGGTATTTTAATAAAGTGATTTGCGACTTGCCTACCTTCAGGATTATAAAGTTGAAGATCTGTCGATGACTCTTTATACCAAGGAAGAGAAGCTGGATAAATTAAGTGGCAATGCGTATCAAAGTTTTGTGAACCTAAGCGTAAAAAAAGCTTTGTCGTAAGACCAGGGGGGCGACCTCGATAGGATTGGGGTTGGTTTTTATACGTTGCCACTGTATTGAATATATGTGCTCCAAAACTTGTTTCCGCGGCATGAGAAATTTCTTTGCTGTCGTAGCGAAAAAGAGCATGTAACCATCCATCTGCCTCTTCCCCTTGTGTAAAATCGTACAGCAGATTTATGTGACCATAAGCTTCTTTAAATTGTATTCCTTCTTTTTCCAACATATTTAAAACATTAAAGGCTTGTGAATCCGAACGGTTCAACCGCCCTAAGGACTTTTTAAGAACTAGATTTCCTGATAGATCATAAATTTCCATTTTGAGAGGGAGATAAGCCTGAGTTGTTGCCATTGGTGTTGGAAGAACATAGGTTCGCCACTTTCCATGGGGTAATATAGGCGCTGGCAATAAGAAGCCTTTGCCAAAAAACTTCTCTAATTTAGGCAGTTCTGGATCAGGTTTAAGATCCGTTCGCTCAACATTCGCATGAGCAATCCATTTCTGAGGTCCTTTAACAATTTCATAGCGTGGCCGTACAAAATATTTACCGGCTTGAATTTCTATCTGTTGAGGCCATCTAAGCTCAGGGAGCAAAGAAGCGACATCTATCGCAACACTTCCAAAAGGGGGAATCTCGTGAGGATACCTTTTAATATTTGTATTCCCTATCTGATTTAAGCCTATTCCTTGCGAAGGAATAGAACAAGGATGGCTATTTTGCACCCATAACAAAACTTTTTCATTTTCACGTGGTGCAGGGAGGCCTGCATATAAATCTGCTGGCCAAGCATTTGCATCATGCGTACATGAAAGGGTGCAATGATCTGTACTGGCTATATCAAGTGCATACTTAACGATGTCATGTCCTGCCGCTCCAATAACATGAAGAAACAACTGACCATAAAAATCAGGAAGATTAAATTTTTTCTGAATTTGACGACTATCAAGCACAACAGAACTATCTGGACGCCCTAAATCTTGTGTCCAAGTTGCGAGAGTTTTTCCTTTATGATCGATTAATCTAAGCCACAAGTTTGCAGCTTTCCCACTATAAGATGACCAATAATTCACCGTCGTAAGGCGCGTTGAGATGCCATCTTCTTGCCTAAAGAAAGCAAAATTTGTTGCAAAGTTTAAAGGATCAAGGTAATTGCGTGTGTTTGTTAAAAAGCTTTCGGGCAATTTTATCGCATCCAAGGAAAGAATCCGTATTGTAGGACTTAATAAATGTTTTATCTGACTGAGATGCTTTTCTGCATCAAATGCAACAATGAAAATGGCCGAAGCCTCTTGCGGGAAAGATGAAATTAATTTAGGTGAAAACCCTATAATATTCTGGTTTAAATCTTCGTAACGCTGAACATAAACATCTTGAATTTTAAGACTTTGAAGAGGGTAAATTTCAGCAAAAGGCGCTAAAAAACCATAAGGATCATACAATGAGAGAGCATCAATTCCTTCAAGTTCTTTAAGAAGAACTGAACTCTTTTCTGCAGCGATCGGATGTCCTATGGCTTTAAAAAGACTATGTCCACCTACCAGATTATTAAAAGTTTCAATATTAAGAGCCATCTACACCTCAGTTATCTTCTGCCTTTTTCTTAAAGAAATTTAATGCTTGTTCAAAGAATGGAACAGAGATTTTAGGTGCTTTTCCCTCAATTAAAGATTCGATTAAATCAACGGCTTCTGTACTATCCCAACTCGTAGACCCGATCATACGCCCAATCATTTTTCCATCACGATTTAGAATAATGGTCGTCGGCAAGGCTCTCCAATGCAATGCATCTTTTATTTTACCATAAGGATCAACATAGATATTTAGGTATTGAAATTTACTTTTATCATAAAAATTTTTAACAGCCTCAGGCTTTAAGGGATCTATGTTTACTGCGACAACTGCAAAATCTTTATCGGGAAACATTCCTGCCAAACGATCCAAAGACGGCATTTCTGCAAGACATGGCCCGCACCCTAAAGACCAAATATTTAGAAGAATTACCTTTCCTTTAAATTTATTTAAATCTAAAGGATATCCTTCATCATTACCAAAAGTGAAAGCTGGTAATTCTTGGGGGGAAATAACCTCATATCGACTAAGGTTCGCAGAGGTCGCTTGACTGAACATCACATATGATAATAAAAGATAAAGTGTTTTTAAAGTTTTCATGATTTTCCTCCAAGGAAATGACGTGTTAAGCTTAATTAAATTTACTTTCTGATTTACTGTCTTCAGGAGAATAACACAATGAAAAAGATATATTTAAGTCTTTTTTTACCTCTTTTCACTTTTAGTCTAGCTCTTCTCATTGCAGGATGTGGCAGAAAAGGCTCCCCAGAAGCTCCTGCTGACAGTACTTATGAGTATCCTCAACCTTATCCGCGTGAGGAATAATTATTTTATTAAAGGAGAAATAAATGGAGATAGATTGGCAGTTAGAACTTCATTTATGCATTAAAATTATCATTGCTTTCATTTTAGGCGCGCTTATTGGATTTGAGCGAGAGTATAAGGGGCACGAAGCCGGTATTAGAACTTTTGGATTTATCGCCTTAGGTTCTTGTATCTTCAGTTTAGCTTCATTTTACGTTGGTTCTGGAGACCCAGGACGTATTGCCGCTCAAATTGTTTCAGGCGTAAGTTTTATGGGTATAGGGCTTATTTTTAGAGATCAAGGATTTATCCGAGGACTAACAACCGCTGCAACGCTTTGGTGTACAGCCGCAATTGGAATGACAATTGCTTTTGATATGTTCATTATTGGTATCCTAAGCACAATCCTTATTATAATATTCTTATCCATTCCTCATTTAAAGTATTGGAAAGGCTTTAAGGCAAGGAAAAAGCCAGAAGATTTATCCTAAAAATAACATGTTAAGTTATAAAATATTTCACAAATTAACGCAAATAAATTGGACGATTCTTATCGTTACAGTGTGCATTGCGACGATTGGTTTTTGTGTGCTTTATTCTGCAGCACAAGGTAGCTTAAGCCCTTGGACTGACAAGCAAATTATTAGATTTTGTGTAGGGCTTGTTATTTTAGTCATTTTTGCTCTGATCGATTTACGCTTTTGGCTTTCTCAATCTTATATTCTTTATCTGATCTCTATCTCAATGCTTATTATTGTTGAAGTCATTGGGTATATAGGCAAAGGAAGTCAAAGATGGATAGATTTATATCTTTTTCATTTTCAGCCTTCTGAACTGATGAAAGTTGCCCTTCTTATGGCACTTGCTCGCTATTTTCATAACAGTCCTTTAGAAAATAAGGGCCAAACAAAAATGTTAATATTGCCTTTTTTATTCATTTCTATGCCTGCTATTTTAGTTTCTAAACAACCTGACTTAGGGACCGCCATTCTTTTGATTCTTGCAGGATTTAGCATCATTTTCGTCGCGGGCATTCGTTTATGGAAAATAATACTTTCTGGCAGCCTCGTTCTTATCTCGATGCCATTATTATGGAAGGTCCTTCATCAATATCAACAGGAACGTATTCTAACTTTTCTTAATCCTGAGCGAGATCCTTTAGGCGCAGGTTATCATATCTTACAATCGAATATTGCTTTAGGCTCAGGCGGATTTTGGGGCAAAGGATTTCAAGCAGGAAGCCAAGCCCACCTTGATTTTCTCCCCGAGAAGCAAACAGATTTTATTTTTGCAATGTTTTGTGAGGAATTTGGCGTTTTTGGGGGAACGCTTTTAATTTCTCTTTACATCATTTTAATCTCATATGCTTTTCGTGTAAGCCTAAAAAGTCGTAGCGCTTTTGGGCGATATCTAGGAATTGGTCTGGCCACCCTTTTATTTCTTTATGTTTTTATTAATATTGCCATGGTCATGGGATTAGTCCCTGTTGTGGGTGTGCCTCTTCCCCTCGTTTCTTATGGGGGGACTTCCATGTTAACTTTTATGATGGCTTTAGGATTATTAATGTCTATTTCTATTCATCGTGACATACGCGTTGGGCGTATCGAAGGACTTATTTAAATAATTATCGACAGACCAGCAAAGCTTTGCTAAGACGATATCATCTTAGGTGCGGGCGCTTAGCTCAGTTGGTAGAGCAGCTGACTCTTAATCAGCGGGTCATAGGTTCGAGCCCTATAGCGCCCACCAAGAAAACAAAACGATTTTTTAACTTTATTGATGTGCCATAAGAAATAATTGTCTTCACGAGGCAACTAAAAATTATATTCAACATTTACAAAAGGGCACTTCTATCTTTCATAACTTTTAGAAATTTTCTTGCTTCTATCTCTTTCAAAAAAAGAGAGCTCTAACCTGTTTGGTTACTTTTCCTACTAAAGTTAAGTTAAAAAATTATAAGTCTTTGGCGTCAAACTCCAGTGATAGAATTGATTTTCTTAAAGAGACTGTTTGGGTTATTTTTTTATTAACAGATAAGGTCTTTCCGTAGCCATAGTGTATTGATTTATACATTTTTCAGTGATTTCCTAGACTTCATTAAGATTTTTAAAGATATAAAAACCCAAAACTTTTTTCGTTTCAAAGCAAATAGCTTCCAGTTTATTGCTAATAGGATCTCAAAATGGTTTATAGATTTTGCCTCTCGCTAATCACTGTCCTTTAACTCTTCCTGGATTCCCGTCTTCGCGAGGATGACAACGGAAAGGTTCCCCCCTTTTCATTCCTGCTGCCCACGGTGCCTTTCACGCACAGCTATCAGCATCATATCTCCCCTTTTATTCTTGCCTTTACACCAGGCAAAGAGAGGGTATTCGCTCAAAAAGAGCGTTTAAGTATTTATTTCTTAATAATCTAG
>MKUV01000075.1 GCA_001898725.1 Caedibacter sp. 37-49 | reverse complement strand
CCTAAAATAATTCTCTGTACTATAGGCGCTTCCTTGCTTTTCTTCATACTTCAGAATCGACTATTTTACCTTTACCACTCTGAGAGAATAATTCTTTAAAGACTAATTTTAAAAAGGTTTGGCCGTAAAGTGTTCCTTCATTCTGAGCACTCGTGAGAATTAAAGTTAAAGAAGGCGCACTCAGAAGACCACGATTCATAAAAGAAATGCTCTCAAGGATGAAAGGCGTCAAGCTTGATATCTGACCAGCCGCTTCATTGACAAAGGTGGCGATAGATTTCTTAAAAGCAAGGTTTCCTTTTACATGGCCTGCATTGGTTAAAATCTCTGTATCAAGATTAAGATTATTATTACCTGAATTGATACTTCCATGATTGGAAAAGGATTTTGTTATAAATGTTAACTGCCCACCTGGATGCACTTCCGTTGCTTCTGCGTTCTTAAGGGTTGCTTCTCCGATGTGGCCGAAGTTTTCAAACTCTCCTTCTCCAGAAACCTCAAAAACTTTATCTGTTATTATCTTGCCTTCTGCCGCATTGCTGAATTTATTTTGGAAAATGAGGGTAATTAAGGAAGCAAGAAGCAATCCACTATTCTGTCCTTCTAGAAGTGTAAAAGCTAAGTTTTCTCCTTTAATTGTGCCTTGATTCGTAAACGAGGCCGCTTCCAAAGTAAAAGGAGAAGCACTTATCACATTGCCGTGATTTAAAAAGGAGATAAGACGTTTAGCCCACTCAATTTTGTTTGCTTGCAAAAGACCTTTATTGGTTAAAGTATTTGTTGCTATTAGAATACGCACGAGTGAAAGAACCTGTCCTTCATTAATAGTATTTAAGGCTGTTAGGCTTATTGTGCCGGGGGCTTGCAAGAGCCCCGCATTTCTGAGCGTTTGTCTACAGACAAATTCCGCCTTTCCTTGGCGGCTCACTACTTTTCCTTCTTTAGAATTTTGAAAATCTTGTGAGCTGAGAGTAATATTTTCTCCTAATAATTGCCCCGCATTATCAACTTTAGGGGCTTCAATGATTAAAGAGTGGTTGGTAGCATTAATATTGCCGTGATTTGATAAAATTTGTGGCTTAAGCGTTAGAGAGCCGCGATGAGTTTCGATTGTCCCATTGTTTTCAACTTTTCCTTGGCCAGAAACTTCAAAAGTGTCTATGCCTAAAACCTTACCCTGCTCTTCATTCAAGAAGAGTGTATTTAAATTTGTCAAAGCAAGGGTTTTACCTTGAAGCAGCCCTCTGTTTTGAAGGGTATCGATTTGCCCTTCTAACGCTTGATGAGCAATTATTTGATGGGTGTTATAAAGCTTACGGACACCTAATAATTTCAAAGAATTTGTGTCCATAATTCCATTATTGATAAGGGAAAGAGTTCCTTCATAAATGATGGATTCTCCTACTTTAATACTACCATGATTTAAAAGGGTTCCTCCCTTATGATGGACTTCCTTTTGAGCGTCTATTGTTCCGTAATTCTCAAAATGCTGAAGCAAAAGATAAATGGCTAAACTTTCTAAAGAGACTCCTTCGGATACTTTTATAGTTCCACCGCTTACTGTGAGCCTTCCCTGAGTGACTATAGAACCGTCTTTTAGATCTCCCTTCTCGTTAACTTTTAGAATAACAGCTTCATCTCCCTCCAAGCGGCCTGAGCTCTCAAGTTTATCTGCTGTTAGTTTGACTGTTCCTTCACTCTTAATAGCGCCATCATTTTCTAATTCGAAAGAATCTAGGTCAATCTGCTCAAAGGCTTTAATTTTTCCTTTATTAATAAGTTTGCCTTTGTATCTTCCTAAAAAAGTTCCTTGCGAATATAATTGTCCAGAAAGTCGATTAATAAAATTTAACCCTTTAACTCGTAAAGTTTTCTTTGCTTTAATAAGTCCTATATTCTTACCTGATTTATGAGAATTAATATTTACTTCTTCTCCTTTGAGTCGTCCCTCTTTATCATTAATAAAACTTTGCGTCTGTAAATCCAAAGCCTGCTTGCCTATGATCTGGCCCTTATTTCTAAGGATTCGGCCTTGCAAAGTGAGAAGAGGAGAATAGATCATCCCCAGGTTTGAAAAAGAATTCTTAAAATTTAGAGTTAATGCCTTTGAGGCTGAGATCGTGTTTGTATTAGTACAACTTCCATCTGAAACAATCGAGATTTCCTGATTGCTAGTAATCGTTCCATTATTGATAAGCAGCGACATTACATGTAAAGAAAGAAGATCGCCGCCTTTAATTGAGCCTTCATTTTTAAGTTCAACAAGTTTCCAAATCTCCTCACTTGCCTGCATAGTTCCATGGTTCTCGAAAGAGCTTAATAAAAATGACGTTTTATTATCTGCCAGAATGCTACCTCTATTTAAAAAATAAGCTTGAGGTGATGAAGGTGTAAAGTTTCCTTGAAATTGACTTAAATGCTCTTGTTGAGAACTGAGATGGATGCTTTGTGCTTGGATCAAGCCACTATTTGTTGAAGAATCAGATAACTCATTAACCCAAATATCTCCCGCGGAGAGAATGAGCCCCTGATTTTCAAGTTTCTGAATTGACGCATCGAATGTTTCATCTGCTTGAATCGTTCCCTCATTATTAAGATGAGCGATACGACCTTTAATAAGCTTACTCTTAAGTTGGCCGTAATTGAGTAAAGTTTTTACTCCAAAAGTTAGGGTTTTAGTGCCTTCAACATCATCACTCACATTCTCAAACGTATCAAATACTGTTAAAATAAGGCTACTTGCTCTCAGTTTGCCTTCATTATAGAAACGACCTATTTTTAAGTCTTGTATCTCTTGGCTAATAATATGCCCTGAGTTGGCTAGATAAAAAAGAATAGCATCAAGCTGGCCTGTTTCTATAAGGGCACCTTGATCAATAATAAGTGATTTTGCTCTTATATTTAGGTGTTGATTTGCACTTAAGAAGCTGTCTTCATAGAGATGAAATCCCTCACCATAAGAAAGCTCATTTAACTCTCCCTCTTGAGTTTCAATTTGATGATAGTTCTCAAAAGTAGCCGCCGTAATGTTAAGAGATTGTGAGGCAAGCTGGCCCTTGTTTTGACCTAAACCCATACAAGTTAAAGATAGAGAAGAAGCAGAAATGTGTCCTAAAGAAGTATTTTCAAAATGTTCACCTACTGAAAGTTTAATTTTTTTATCACTAAAAATATTAGCTTGATTGTAAAATTCACCGACAACATTAATACTTAATCTGTCGCTAGCCTGAATGGTTCCCTGAAGGTTATATAAGCTATCTATAGTATGAATTTTAAGTTTTCGATCAGATGATATCGTCTTTAAGTTTTCTAAAATATTTGATTCAATGAATAAACTGCGCTGACTTTTAATTTCAGAGGTATTTTCAAATCGATCGATATTTCTTAAAGAAAAAGAGCTTTTTCCCTGAATTAATGAATACCCTTTTTCTTGAGATCTATTAAAAAGATTATTCTGATGAAAATCAGCTTCCAGCTTATCGACCGCTTCAAGAGAACCTTGATTATGGAAATCTCCTTTAAAAACATTTAATAATCCTTGAGACTTTATTCTTCCTTCAGGCATATTCGTGATTAAACCCTTACGAGCTTGGGTCCCAACAGCGGTTAATGCTAATTCTTTGGTGGTACAAAGGCTGGTATAGTTAAGGATATCTTGACCTACCAACGAGAGTGACGTTGCCTTGATGGGAGATAGACTTGTTGTAATTCGTCCTACTGTGCAGAGTTCAATCGCATCTTCTGCAATCAATTTCTCAATGGAAATTTCGCCTGTTGATCGGATTAGAAAGCGTAGATTAAGTCCTCTCTCCTTAAAAAGAAGATTAAGAGCGCCATCAGTATGCGTTGAAGTTAGTCTTAAGCTAGAGGTGGAAGACAGCTTTTTATCTTCATTGATACCTTTTTTAAAGTGAAGACGTCTTTCATAAAGAATAGATTCTATCTCCTGAGTGGCTTTTTGCTCAGTAGAATCGCTTCTCTGTCTTGTGACTTTTAATTTTAAAGGAAGATTCTCTTCTGGCAGTCGTTCAAGAGAGCCCTGTGTTTGAAAAGCATTATCTTGGGTAATCTCAACGCGTATAAGATCACCATTTGCCCATACAACTCCTAAAAAGATTTGCTGATAGATGAGAACATATGTGAGGAAAACACGACTAAGACGACACACCAATCCCCAACCATTGGGCGCAAAAAGTTCCATACCACCTCCTTTGCTAACTTGAAGCCTAATTATTACCTGTTTCTTTTAATTATTATTTTCGAGAATAAATGCGAATATCTTTAATTCTTTCGCGTTTTTTAATTACTCATTACCTTATTTTTAAATTGCTTCTTATGACCTGTAAATTTATTTTTGCTAATGGGCTATAATGGGTGAGCATTCAATACAAAAGCTGAATGGATTGGTTTTCCTTCACGCTTTAACTCTTTTAAAGATGGCCCCTTCTAAGAGTTGTTCTCCAAATTTAATTAGAGAAAAAATGAGCAAAAAAAGAAAGATCTTACATCTGAACAAGAAGATGCAAAAATTTTAGAGAAAAAAATCCGCGCTGAAAGGGCAGCATTAGAGAAATCTTGGGATTTTTTTAGACGTTCTCACCAAGTAGATCCTAAAATGCAATTAATATTGATGTAACGTCGACCTTTTTCTTCTATGCTTGCTGAGGTTTGCCAGGTGCTTATGTAAATTTTTTTCACTCAATAATGCATAAAAATTTTATCTTTAGCCAAATTCCTTCCTTATTTCAAGCAAGTCATTCTAGCCCGTCAAAAGTCAAAAAGGCCTGCTTCCTAAACTCAAACGAGCGCTCATGCATCGCAATGCGATTGAGCCTCACATCGGGTCATATGAAGGCTTGGGACGCAATTTGCCTCAAAGGAGTCTTAGGAGACAATGCACTTCTCTGTACGATTGGGCATAATATAAGGCTGCTTAGAGCTTTCTTATTCTTTATTTTAGCTTGGCTCTGGCAAGTTATGAGATCATGCAAACCAAATCTGCATGCCAAATGCAGCACATAATCTTCCAAATACTCATACTTCAGGAACGGCTAATATAGCTTTAAGATTTTACTGTTTAGTTATAAGTGTTTGTTTTTGCTGGTGCCGAAGAGAGGAATCGAACCTCCGACCTACTGATTACGAATCGGTAGGTATTATCTTTAAGAATATTTTAAGCAATTGAAAAATTGAAAATAAATAAAAAACCATTTATAAAAACTATATTTACGGAAGCAATTCGGAAGCAAAAGAGAAAATAAATTAGGCTTATTATGCTTAGTTAAGTGTCTTGACGATTTTATGCAAATTTATCTTATTTTTATAGGGATAGATTTTTTAAGTTAGTTAACGTTTTGCTTTCCTTTAAAGCTTGGGCGCCTACAGAGTCAATTTTGTTACCTACTAGATCCAAGGTTGAGAGAGAAGTAAGGCTTTTGCTGTTGGCAAGCGCTTGAGCACCTTTATCACCAATACCGCTGCTTACTAGATTCAAGATTATAAGAGCTATTATCTTTTAAACAAGAAAGCACGTTGCAGCCATCTCTGAAGATTTTTAATCTTTCCTTTACGCCCGTGCATAACACCACCAACCTTGTTAATGCCCCAACCATTATTGAAGATAATTGCCTCGCCAGATTTTAAAGATATACCCTTAGGGTTGACAGGCTTTAAAATTCTCTCTACTGCTTGAATTACTTTTTGAACTTCTTCACCAACTTCTTCGCTAGCAGCCTCAATACGACCTCTTGGTTCTTGATAAAGTCGAAGTCTTACTTTCTTATTTTGAGCAATATCTTCTTCTTCAGATAGCAAAGCAAAGATCCCTTCAATTTCAGAGTAACCTGGAGCTGATTTTATTTTAAATTGCTTTTTCTTCATACTCTCAAGAATATCTTTTGGGAAGGATTCAATAAAACCTGAAATGGGATAATAGCTGGTAGATACATCCGGGTCCTGTACAAGACTGTACATCATTACAAAATCAGGTACTTTTTCCTGATAAGCATTATCTGTATGTAAATAAAATGGTTCGGTTCCCTTACTAGAAAAAGTATTTTCAAGTCCATTTACAGGTGCAATATTATGAATAATTCTTCCTCCTTGCTCATTATTTGGACGTACTTCACACCTCATTATATAAGCAAGCCCAAGCATTAAACACTCACTCACTTTGCTCTTAGCATTAACTCTCTCGAGAATACCTCCTTTTTCTGGTATATAATAATCAGTAGGAAGCCCCTTAAGATAAATAATCCCTGGCTCTCCAGTTCTACCCATTTCCCTAAGAGTTTCTTGAATATTTGAGGGAAGAAGCACTTCCAATTTCTTGCCCATTACTTGCATTATCTGCATTGCTGTATCTTGGTCTTGATAAAGATTTTTTAAAGCAGGTTCACTATCTACTAAAACCTTAAATTCTTCTTTTATTTTAGAACCCAGATCGAAAGTTATTACATCTTGCAAAGAATCTTCTGCTACTTTATTTTTACAGGAATATGCCATTTTATTACTCCGGTGCTTGAATGTTATAATTAAGCAGCAATAGAAAAAATGGAAGAACTATTTATTGATATAGAAGATCCTGTGCTTATACATTTAAAGATGAACTCAGATTCTTCACTAGAACTCAGACCTAACATACCACCTTATAAACTTAAGGAAAGGCTTGTTAATAGTATAAAAAGATAATTCAAGGTAACTTATATGCATAAAAACATTGAAACTCTAAAAATTAATAATCCTTATGACAATACAGTTGTAGGGGAAGTCCCATTGTTAAATCATAAAACTTTATCATCGATGATTAAAGATTCTGCTAATTACAATGCAAATTTAAGTTTATTTGAACGAAGCAGCATTCTTATGCAAGCTGCTCAATTGTTAAAAACAAGAATTCAAGAGGCTTCAAATTTGATAACTTCTGAAACGGGTTTGTGCGTAAATGATTCGGAAAATGAGGTGCAAAGAGTAATAAATTTGTTGGAGTTGGGAAGTCATTTAACAAGTACACTAACTTTTGATCATATATATAACTCGGATAATGTTCCAAATGCAGTAAGAAAGAAAATAATTGTAACTTATGAACCATTGCGTTTAATATCTGCTATTACTCCATTTAATCATCCGATGAATCAGGTAGCACATAAAATAATACCATCAGTTTCTACAAATAATAAAATAATTATAAAACCTTCGCTTAAAGCTCCTCTATCGGCTTTTTATCTCCAAAACCTACTTTATGAATGTGGGTTACCAAAGGAAATGTTTAAAGTTGTTACATGCTCTAATCAAGTTGCATTAGACACCTTAGTCAAAAGTGATTATGTAGATCTTGTAGCATTTACTGGAAGCTACAAAGTTAGTGAAATTATAGCTAAACATTGCCTTTTAAAAAAACTTATACTTGAATTAGGAGGTTGTGACCCACTGATTATTTTGCAAGATGCAAACTTAGAGCTTGCTGTTGATCTTGCCGTTAAAGGTGCGTTCAAAAACACGGGGCAACGCTGTACTGCGGTTAAAAGAATCCTTGTTTCAAATGAAATTGCCGATAAATTTATTGAAGCATTTGTAAAAAAAACTAGTAACCTTAAGTATGGTGATCCTTTCGATAAAGAAAATTTTATGGGTACTTTGATAGATTCTGAAAGCGCGTCATATATACATAAAACAATAAATGATGCAATTAATAGTGGGGCGGTACTTATTTATGGAAATAAAATAAAAGGGGCAGTATTATCACCTACAATAATAGATCATACGCCATTAGATCATTGCATTGTATCTGAGGAAATATTTGGCCCTGTGGCTCCAATAATTAGATTCAGTAGCGCAGAAGAGGCTTTAGATATTGCTAATAGTTCTCAATATGGATTATCTGCAGGTGTAGTAACTGAAAACCTTAATATTGCTACATATATGATTAAGAACTTGAAAACTGGTATGGTGAATATAAATGATATTCCAGGTTTTCGAAGTGAAATAGCGCCATTTGGTGGTATTAAAAAATCTGGTTTAGGTATAAAAGAAGGTTTAGTAGAGTCTATGCGTAATTTTCAAAACGCTAAAGTTTACTCTTACCCATGGTGATAAAAATAGTACCCAATGATATGTCATGTGAGATGTTTTTTTAAAAAGCTGCTAAAATGTCTAATTAAGTAGAGATACCTCTCAGGTTCTATAGTACATCCAAGAATTTCTAAATACATGAATATATGAGAGTAGATTAATAATTTGCTAGTTTCTATCGATATTTAATTATAATTTAGAGTTGTTCCATTTTTTCTCAAGCTTTTCAAATAAAGTAACGGTAAATAATGACCGCACCATAAATTGTGCCAGCTTAACCGGCCATCCAGCGTAGAATCCTTTAATTCCACTATTTTGATATATTTGCCTTGTAACACTTATTAAAGTATTGCTTTTTACAGGGTTATGCTTCTGCATTTGTGTTTTTATGCAACCAAAAGGTAGGGTAATGACAGCATTAATTGCTCCCACTACAAAGCTAACAGATAGAAGGGTTGTAAAAGAAAGCTCCTTCTCTCCTGTATACTCCCTTGCTAAAGCTTTACATTTTTCATCAGCAACCAAGAAACTTATCCATGTAACCAATTGCTTTGGATAAGAAGCATTCAACCCCCGATATAGTTCTTTCTTTAAATTGCCTCTATTTTGTTGATAAAAGTTACCTAGGGTTTTTTCATCTCTATAAGTAGTCATTAACCAGACTTGAAGCCGCTCAAGTGGACAAATAATAAGAGTTTCAAAGCTTGCTATTGTTCCTCCCGTCAAAAACTTCTTAAGTGAAGGATACTCTGTTTTGGTTTCTTCAGGTAAAAATTTATCAAAAAAATTAGGGAATGCAAGCATCATTGGCCAACGGTAAGCATGCTTTATCATTAACCTTGTTCCATTAGGTATTACACCGGCGTAAAAACCTTTTAAGCCATCTTGCTGATAAATTTCCTGCACCATATTAAACGCAGATTTTGCACCTAAGTTAGCTTGCATACGAGTTTTCATAAAGTCAAAAGGATGCTCAATTGGGAGTGGGATTAAACCTCGCAATGCTCCCGAAAAGCTTACCTCCAAGTATTTTGAAATAACTGATGGGTAAGAGGTGTTATGTTGAGGAGCTAATTCTTTTGTATCTAGAGAACCATTTGAAGAATATGAAGAAGTTCTTAACCTTCCTTCTCCATCCTCGTTAAAATGACTTGCATAGGTAATATGGTTTAACATTAAGTTTAATGTAATAATATAAAATAAAATTAAAACTCTTTTCATTTTATTCTCACTTATTTTTTAAATGACTTTATAAATATTTTTTTGCAGTAGTCGCTACAGCCTTATATTTTATAAAGCAGAGCCTTACAAGTTTAACTTATTCAAAGAGTGAAATAAATCCCCACATTTGCATACATCCTGGTTAAAAATCCTTTTTATTACTTAGAAGCATCTCTTTAAATTGTGTAAATGGCATAAATTTGATTTCACTGATTATCACCTTCTAAAATTATCCATTAATTTTAAAAATACCTTTAGGATCAGTAATGCTTGTGATACTTTATTCCCTTTATTAGATATGAGCATACTTTTATTATTTAGTTATAATTTGCTGGAAAGGGTTAATATACATGAATAGAAATATTGTAATTTTCACTGATTGTGTCGACATTGCATTTAATGAATTACACCAAACTATTAATGGGGAGTTAGATAAATTAGGAATTAATGAATTTAAAATAGCCCCCCTGGTTGCCGTGAGAGAGTTTAGTATTGAAGCTGCTTCTTTTTCAATAAGAACCTTAGCAGATCTGTACCCGTCAGGATCTGTTTTTTTATGTGTTGTTAACCCTACCAAACAACTGGATGGCGATTACAGAATTTTTGGAGAAACAAACCATGGCATCACATTTGTCGGAGATAATGTAGGGTATTTTAACTGGATGATAAAAGACTTTGGTTTAAAGTATCTTTATAAAAATAAAATAACTCAAGACAAGAATTCAAAATCATTTGGTGGAAAGCAAGTAGGGGCCCCAACTGTAGCTAAAATTGTTTCAGGGGTTTCATTAGACGAGTTGGGAAGGAAGGCTTCTGAAGCAGACCTTTGTGAGTTTTCTATCCCATCAGGGACTATTGTCTATTGCGATAATTTCGGATTAATTAAAATTAAATTTGACAACTTAGATTTTTCAAATTTCAAAGTAGGCCAAAAAATTAGAATTTTTGTTAATGGGGATTATAAGTTAGATGCGACATATGCTGTGAAATGGAAATTACAGCCAGATGGAACATGGGTATTTTTCTCAAGTAGTTCTTCTATGGGATCTATGGCAGAACTAGGGAAAATAAAATCTCCTAACTCAGCTGCAGAGCTTGGAGTAAAAGAGGGGGATCTTATTTTATTTGAGTTACTTAACTAAAAAATGATAAAGCCTGCCATATCCTCAAGCATGAAGAAAATGGTGAAAAACCTTGTTGGAGGAGACGACGTAAGTTTATGGATTTTCATGAAGAAGCGCCAAGATTATAAGTGAGAGTTTAGACAAGGCAATTACATATTTTACGAATAAGCTGATCGAATGAACTACAAAAATATGGCAGGAGGAATATTTACCCTTTTTTATACAGAATCGGAAATATCGGGGGTTTGGGGTTAGAAGGCTCATTTGAAACTTTTTGGTCATAACGGCATAAGTATGCCATCCTAGAGAATTTTGCTTTTGGGAAATTTCACGACTGCTGTTAACATATGCCGGATAACCTCAGAACCAACCTAAGTAGTAGATCGTTGTTTTACAACTGCGTATACAATGGCTAAATGGGAATTGATGTGAAAACAAAAAAAGTTCAAGGCTATAGTTTCTTAAAGGAGCTGCAAGAAAATTCTATTGGAGCTGAAATATGGTGGGATTCATCTCCTACTTTATTGAGATCTTGGATAAATCAATTTACCAAACAAGCTAATAATAAGAAAGAAAGCAAACAACGAGAAGAATTCTTGACAAATTTTTTTGATCCTACAGACCCATTAAAATCACTAATTCAAGGGGTTACAACTAACCCTAACCTTATTACAAATTGTGTTCTGCTTGATAAGGATTTATGGAAAAATGATTTTAGAACAATAAAAAAGGCAGAAGGCATTACTGATTCTAAAATATTATACTGGAGTCTTTACAAACATGTCATTGAAACAGGAGCAAAAATTTTCAAAGAAATGTGGGTTAAGTCCCAGGGTAAGTATGGTTGGGTATGTGCACAAGTTGACCCCCGAACCACGCTGAATTCTGATCAAATTTTTATGCAAGGACAAGAACTTTCAGCGCTTGGCCCCAATATTATGGTTAAAGTCCCTGGTAGTGCTGCAGGCTACGATGCTATTGAAAGACTTATCGCATGTGGGGTTTCTATCAACAATACATTTTCATATACTGTCCCTCAGCTTACAAAGTGTATAGATGCTATTAGAAGAGGTTTAGAAAGGGCAAATAAGAATAGTGTAGATATATCACGTTGGCGCTGCGTAATAACGTTCATGATTGGCCGATTCGGAAGACAAGGAAATCTAGTCGAACAAGCAAAAAAACGAAATATTAATCTGACAACTGAAAGTATTCGTTGGGCAGAAATTGCAATCTTTAAACGTTTTTGTGAAGTTCTATCCAATTCTGGTGTTCCAGCCAAAATATTACTCTCCAGTATAGATTGCGATCTAAATCCAGATACAGGCAAAGCATCTTGTTGGCACATAGAAAAAACACTTGGCTCACATACAATTTATACCTTTAAACCTCAGCTTTTAGAGTCTCTATTTATTTTACAAAAAACGATGCAAAAACCAAATTTTAGTGTCCATGATGAGCCAGTACCAGCTGAATTAATGAATCAGCTAATGGAAATACCATACTTCAATGAGTCTTATTCTATAGATAAAATTTGTCCTGATCAATTTCACCATCTGGATCCTTTTATTGCTACCTATGCGGAGTCCTACGAGAGTGTAATAAAGATGACTAATTTTATCTGCAATCGAACTGTAATATAGTGGGTTGTAATATTGTTTTTGCAAAGACATAAAGGAATATGAGTATGAACACAAAAAAAACTACTCCTCCGGAATTTAAAGGGTGGCGTGCTACCATTTGGCCTATTCATAATCATGAACTCAAAAAATTTCTCCCCCTTGCGTTTATCATGTTTTGCATCCTCTTTAACTATACTCTTTTGCGGATTACCAAAGATACGATCATTGTCAATTCTGCCGGTGCAGGGACAATTTCTTTCTTGAAACTATATTGTGTAACACCCACGGCTGTTTTATTTGTGATTTTATATGCCAAACTGACCAATATTTTGGCCCGTGAAAATGTTTTTTATGTTATTACAATACCGTTTTTGGTGTTTTTTGCTGCCTTTGCTTTGGTTATTTATCCAAACCTTGAAGCTTTACATCCCAGTCGTGAAACTATTGCTTCCTTAAAAATGTCTTACCCAGCACTCATAGGGTTCATTGACATTTACGCCTATTGGGCTTTCGCACTGTTCTATGTTCTGGCGGAAATGTGGAGCAGTGTCATGCTTGGGTTGATGTTTTGGCAATTTGCAAACCATGTGGTACGGATGCAGGAATCAAAGCGATTTTATGGCTTATTTCTAGTGATTGGAAATTTATCTTTGATTCTGTCAGGTCAATTCATCAAGTTTTGTTCTGAAGACATTAAGAGATTTTACGCAACCCCAGAAGCAGCTTGGCAAGCTTCTTTGTATTCGCTCATGGGTTCTGTTGTTCTGTTTGGAATTATTGCCATGGCGTTGTATCGTTGGATGCATGTTGCCGTTCTAACCGATAAACGTTTTTTTGACCCTCAAGAAGTAAGAGTACCAACAAAGAAACGCACAAAACCATCTTTAATAGAAAGCATAAAAATTATTTTTCGCTCATCAGAGTTGGGCTTAATTGCTGTTTTGCTTATGGCGTATGGAGTAACTTCTAACTTGGTAGATATTCAATGGAAAAACCAAGTGAGTTTGTATTTTGCCGGAGACTTAGGTGGGTACAATGCTTTTATGGGCAACTTCTCTACACTGAGTGGTATATTCGTCATTGTGTTTGGATGGCTTGTTGGATCAAATATCTTGCGTCGGGTTAGCTGGTTTACAGCAGCGGTAATTACACCCTTAGTCATTACTGTGGGGGGTATTGTTTTTTTCTTTTTCATCTTTGCCAGAGAATGGGTGGATGCCATCCTATTGCACGCCCTGACAACCACTTCAGCAACGGCGGCTTGCTTCTTAGGAGCTGGAATCATACTTGTTTCTAAGGGCATTAAGTACAGTTTATTCGACGCCACAAAAGAAATGGCCTATATCCCATTGGATGATGAATTGAAAACCAAAGGCAAAGCTTCTGTTGATATTATAGGAGGCCGTGCTGGCAAAGCAGGTGGGGCATTCGTTCAAAGCAACCTCCAAATTGCTTTAGCAGGATCTGCACTCAGCACAGGCACAAATGCCGTATCAATCACCGCTCCATATGCTTTTGGTATCTTTCTGATTGTTTGTGTTTTGTGGTTATATGCCGTTAAAGGTTTGTCTAAGTGCCATAAGCGATCTTCCTAGAGCGGTTTAGGGAACATGGGGCATTTGACTCTAATTTGAATGGAATTAGAAAGTCAATTGGCTGACTCTTCCGTTAGAGTACAACATAAGATATTCTAGAAGAAAAACCCCTATTTTATGGACTTTTGATGGAATGTAAGCACCGGAAAATTATTTTTGGTTATAGAAGCTGATATTCATTCCTAAAACCATTGCTTAAAGATGTTTTTTATCATAGTGGCATAAAATCAGAGCTTACTTAGCACTAAGCCCAAATGCAGCTGAAATTGAGACGCTCTATGGAGTTCCAGCCGTTGTAAGGTAGAACTGGTTCTTTTCCATAAACCTGCTTTTGAGTAATTTACGCAGGATGACTTTATTCATTAGAATTTTTCTTAAGAAGTATTTGCTGTAGATTCGGCAAAAATACGATTTTATGCTACTTTCGAGAAGCCAGTTGGCTGATTCTAAGCGCTAATGTTTCAGCTGTTTCTTTGCTCGAATCCAATAACATGCAATACGGGTATTTGCTTTCTATTTTTATGCTAGTGTTAATGCCAAAGTTAGAATCTAAACTATTGATAATTTGTTGCCAGGTCAGCTTACTCATTGGATGATTATCGCCTTCGCCTTGACTTGCAGAGTAAGCAGTTCTAAATGTCTCTATCAGAAAATCCCGTTGAATTTCATCTATAAACAATTCGTTTTCTGTAGATTTATAGATATTAATAAAAGTTTCTAAAGGTCGCATAAGTGATCTTTTATCCACTAAATCCTTATCTATAGCGATACTATTTCTTTTCATAACTCGTTCTAATAAGATATTAGGTGGGCAGTACATTAGCAAAGAATGAAGCGGGCAGTGAATATTATAGATGGACATATATCTGAAGAATTCTAAAGCATCTAAATTGTCAAAGATTACATTTATATTTTTTTGAGACAACATAAATACATGATTAAATACATAATGAGCTTGTTCAATAGGATTGTATCTACTTTTTAATAAATTATTTTTAGATTTAATCTTATCGAGGTTATCAACTATTGCTTCGTAGTTGTGGTTGATCAATGAATTTTTCTGAATTGCTTGAATTGAGAGTATATCCCCGAACAGATAAATAAGAACAATATCAATGCTAATAAATTTTGAAACATAAGCATATTCTTCAGGGCAAACTTCATTTATTATTTTAGCACTGTATTCTGCTTTTAAATCTCTCGTAGGTACAAGAGTGTATTCGGGTAAAAGCTTTGCAAGCTTTCTAGTAAATGTAGTTTTTCCAGATGTTGAGGTACCATAAACATAAATAATATCACCGTGAGTAAAGCGATGAAGCCGAAAATCTGCCGTCAGGTCATATTTTAAGGTGTTAGCTTCTTGTCTTAAGTGTGGGTTGTCAGGATCAGAGTCATAGCTGAGACTATGTTCTGTGCACTGAACTGAAGTTGTGCCGAAAAAACATAATATGATCAAGTTGTATTGTATAAAAAATATAATCTTTCTCATTTTTTATATTTTCTCCAAAATTATTAATTTAATTTTTCCAGCAATAGAGCTACTGCATAAGTCTAGCAATTTTCATTGACTTAAGGCAGATGAGTCTTTTATAGTACTCTATCAAAGACTTCCAACAAATCAATGAATTATCATGAATGAATATAATAAAATAGTAAACTTGTTTCTTTCTAAGGCAAAAAATATCACGGGCGTTTATGATGTGCTTCTTAGAGGGCCGCGTGGTAACATTAACGAGGAATTACCTTTCACTCCTAATTGGAGCGATCTAGATTTTAGTATTATTGTTGAAAAAGTTAATTCTGATGTTCGTAAAGAAATAAAAGAGATTTATGAAAGGTTAAAGCAAGAAACCGACATAAAAATAAGCATCATTCTTGTTGATACTGAAGACTTTTTCAGTAAGTTTCATATTCATGGTATGCAGCCAATGATTTATTCATTTGCTTTATATGATTCTCAATCTTTGTTAAAGAAAAACCTTGATTATATTATTCATAAAAAACATAGCTTTGACAGCACTATTAGAGAAAACTGTTACGCTCACTTAAGTTGTTTCGTACATGAGTTGAGGGATAGTTATATGAAATGTGGCAATGATAGAGTTGAACGAAGTCTTTTTTGTAGGCATTTAGCCAGAAGATCGAAAAACATTACGTGGAATGCTGTATTCTTTATGACTGGATCAATTGAAATAGATATTTCTAGAAAGCAATTAGTTGAGTGTTTTCCAAAGCTTGACCCTGATTTCATCTTCCAGATAGGACGTATTAAATCAAACTGGGAAAATATAAGAAATGACTTTGATAAAGTAAATGAAGTTATAGACTATATATTCCATAATTTGGAGATTGTTTATTCTGATGCGACAGCATTTTTCAATAATTATGTATCTCAAAAGGAGTGACCTGCAAAACAGCTGATGCAGGGCATTACCAATGCATAGTTGCTATTTTCTCACTTATCCTTTCAAACACTCTTTCACAGATGCGATAGAACCACTATTTTGTTATATGACCCAATATTTGATGAAAAACATCCATTTTTGAATGCTCTTTCGTGCATTCCACAGTAAATATTGTGCTATACTGCCTAATTTCCCTTAAAATACTCTCTATATGCAATTTATATTGTTTTCTCTTTTCTTGTACTATGCTCACAGAGCTATCATCTGACCTCATACCTAAAGTAGTTTTGTTGCATGCAAGGCATGTGTTAGATGCAAGTTCGATAACGCTAAACTGTTCTCCACATGAATGGCAAATCCTTCTTAGCTTTAGTCTATTATCAGAATCTTCGTTGCTTATCTTTAGTTCAATAGGAATATATTCATCCTGTTTACCTAAAATAAATGAAAATAGAAACTTTGATTGCTCTAGCGTTAAAGGAAAACCCTCAAGGATAAAGCCATCTTTACAATCACCCTGGGCTAATCTTTTAACAAGAATCCCATACGCAATTTCATCAGGGGCAAGAGGATTACCTTGTTTTGAGTTATAGCTAATTAATTGCCCAAGTTGAGTATTTTGCAATTCATATCGAAATATATCCCCTATAGATATATGAGGTATTCCAAAATGTCGTGATAATAATTTACTCTGAGTTCCTTTTCCTGACCCTGTTGAACCCAATAAATTTATTATTCTTTTGTTTTCGCCATACATAAGATATTTTTAAGGTTTGTAGCTGAAACTAGTATCTTAAAAATTAGCTTAAGCAACACCATTTAGCAAGGGTTCTGTCGCATCTGTTGAAAAATTTCTGAAGGGGCAGTAAAATCCTGCTAAAAAAGAGAGTTTGCATGCTGAAAATTTCACGTTCATTGTTATCCCATTTCAAAGGTTCTTGTTCTTCTTCCTCAGTGATCATGTTGTTTGTCTATATGAAGTGTCGGTTGTCCTTGAGTTACACAGATCTTGTAGAAATGATGATAATACGTGGCGGCAATATTGACCATGTAACTTTGCAAAAATGGGTCAAAGGGTTTATTTGCCTGATTGATGCCCGAGTATGCAAAAGGAAGCAACTTGTTAATGGAAGCTGGAGGGTGGATGAGACTTACATCAAGCTGAATGGCAAGCGGCTTTACCCTGACTATGTCATTGACAAGTTTGGTGACACGATTGATTTTTTCCAACGAGCAAAACGGGATGCTATGGCGGCAAAAGCCTTTTTCAGAAAGTGCGCACACAATGTATAGAAAACTTTTTTATAACTTAAAAAGCTTTATAAATGATTTAAGCCCATTGGTGAAAGGGATATTATTGTGCACTTTTATTCTGCGAATTGGAACGACAATGACAATTCCATTTATTTCAATATTTCTTCATTATAAAGTTGGAATTAGTCTATATGCCTGTGGGCTAATTATTAGTATGTCCCATATAGCTTTTGTTTTTGGTGGTTTTTTGGGTGCCGCACTGTCTAAAACGCTTGGTCGGAACTTTATTGTTAAGATTGCTTTTCTTTGTTATTCTTTAATTTTTATTAGTCTTGGGGTTTTATCATATTTAACCCTATCCTTAAATTTATCTTTAACAGCTATCGCATGGATTTTTGGTATTCTCAATTTATTAGCTGGTCTGTTTCGTATATGGCTAGAAGCATTAACTCAAGCTATAATTTCTGATATAACCAACGTTGAAAAAAAGCATCCTGTATTTAATTTTCGTTATACGCTCGGAAATATTGGTAGTGCTATTGGCCCATTACTGGGAGCCTTTTGTGGTTTTTCTGGCAATGCTTCCGGATTTTTCACAACAGGGGCATTATTGTTAATATGTTATATAGCATTTACTATATCATCTAAAAAGTGTTTGATGGTAGATCATGGGAGTGAATACAAGCATGGCCTGCTTGAATCATTGAACATTCTGTTTAAAGATAAATCTCTTAAATATTACACATTTGGCTCAGTTCTATTGTATATAATATTGGTTCAGTATGAGTTTGCGGTAAGCCAAGTATTATTTGAAAGGTTTGGAAGCTCATTTGTCTTATCCATGATGCTGGGTACTAAGGCTGTAACTATTATATTTTTACAGATACCTATAACTAGTTACTTTTTAAGAAAGTATAGTCCTGCATATTTAATGCAAGTAGGCTGCATTTTTATCGCAGTTGGCTTAATAGGCATCTCATTTGCTGAGAAACATTATCTTTTGTATTTATTTAGCCAAGTAATTGTCAGCATCGGAGAGATAATGACCATTTCAGTTGGTAGTATCTACCTTGATAGCATTTCCCCTGCAAATTTACGTAGCATGTATTTTGGCTCCATTGGACTGCAATATTTGGGGAAAGCTCTAGGGCCAACGGTAGGAGCTGTACTCCTAACCACATTCAGTAGTGCGTTAGCCTTATGTGCCTTTGCGGCCATTGCCTTATTTGCAATGGTTTTCTATAGTTATTGTAGTAAATTAGGTGTCACATCATCACATAGACTAAAAGCGTAACATTGTCCAGCCCCCAATTAATGCTCCAGATTTATTGTAGTGTATTCTTGAAATTCTGAACTAATTCTCGAATGGTTTTCACTGTGTTACAAAACTTTCTATAAGAAAGCTCATTTTCATCAGAAAATTTCATAATTTCTGTGTCTGATTCAATATTTGTTCCTTCAAATTTAAAAATGCTTTCTAGATATTCAATCTTCTTTTTTGCATGCTCAATACATGGATCTTGATGAGGGGATGATTGTAGCCACTTAATAACAGTTTGATAATTTATTGCAATTACTTTGCTTGCTCTGTCCAAGCCGTACCAGCTTTCGAACCCCCAGATCTCATATTTGTCAACGGTAAATGAAAATTCCCTCCTTTTGGCAATCGAAAACTCCCCCACCTTAGTTAAAAAATTACTTAGTTTTGACTCTGGAAACTAAGCTTGCTTTAAGTTTTTCTTTGAATCTATAGCTTTCTTCTTTAATACTGATGCTAACCCACATGATGAAGAAGCCGATCCAATCTTAATTCTAGTAAAGCACCAAAGAGGGCATGCACCTGATCTTTACACCCGATATCCTTTTGAAGGTCAGTACCGAGTTCAATTGAAAATTCATCCAAGGGCCTCCAAGCATTTATGCGTTCTCGTTCTTTTTTTACGGCGTGTAGAGTTAATAAATGTAATTTGGGATTCTTTCTTTTTAACTGCGTAATGGCTTGCCTCATACGCTTAATTTGCTTGTGATATGCTTTCAGAGGGGCGAAAGGAAGTTGCCTTTTGCAGCCATGTTTTCTTCAGCTTCTGAGACTTATTCTCTCAAGCATAAGCAACAAGCCCTACAATTATTCAGGTGAGTATTCTTCCCCTAATATTTGATGAAACCTTCTATAAAGAATGGGAGCTTCTTTTGTTTCTATTTCAGTTTTTTCTTCTCAAGAAATTCAAATTTTTTCTGAACCAACTATAAAATATTTATCTCTGTTTTTCTGTTAAAATCTATGAGAATATTTTTGTCAAAATGGAGATTATATCTCCTTTTGAAATCCCACTTTTTCCTTTATAGAAAGGAACAAGAAGCATATTATAGAAAGTATAAATCGGAAAGTCTTGGAGGCAATATTTAACGACAAGCGCGCAGATATGTTGCCATAAAATTGCAACTCTTTGCTTCGGGGCAAGCCCCGTGCTTTGTCCGCAGTGAAAGGAATAAAAATATAGAATGGCATTGGCTCATGGCCGCTTAAAAATGATCTCTCGTTCTAATCGCAATACAGTACGAGCTTTAGCTTATCGCACAGGCTGCAAAGTCTATGACCATAGGGTAGGCGAGTTGATGATCGCCCGTAAGAAAATGCATGAAGTGCAATATGTTGAATTATTGCTTCCTAAAGATGCACCAGAATGGGCTTTAGAGTTAAGAAATCTGATAGCATTAGATCGCAAAAAAGGCATCCAGAAGTTTTCTGATATCGTTGAAGCATCTGAGAAGAGAAAAGATGCTCAAGTCTATCGAGAATATGAATTTGCTCTTCCTCGTGAATTTACAGATGAACAATGTATAAAATTAGCTCAAGAATTTATTCAAGATCAACTCTGTGGCCAAGGGATGACCGTACTTGCCAACTTTCATCTTGATATTGATGAAGAGTCAGGAGAAAGAAAACCTCATTGTCATGCTTTAATGCTAACCCGTAGGCTTACAGATAAAGGGTTGCATATAAAAAAAGAAGTCGAGTGGAATCGAAGAAGTTTAGGAGCAGAGTTAAGAGAACAGTTTGTTGCTTACACAAACTTCCACCTTAAGATGCATGGCTTTGATGAAAGGCTAGATCATAGATCTTATGCTGAAAGAGGGATTGATCTTGAGGCTGAGCCTAAGCGAGGCACGAATATCAAGGATATGGAATTTAGGGTTGGGAATAATCCAAAAGATCTCTTTTCATCTGTAACTTCAGAAAAAGCAATTACTTTTCGAGAAACAAAGCTCAGAAATGTTTGCCGTATCATTAGGAAGCCAGAGATTGTTCTTGATGTTGTCAGTAAACATCATTCTACTTTTATGTGGGGTGATGTGGAGAAAGTGCTTAATCGTTATATTGATGATCGCGATCTTTACCAGCAATTAGAGCAGAAGCTCAAATCCTCTAAAGAGCTGGTATTACTAAGGTATGAGCCTGTTAAAAACAAAGAGGGTTCCTTAGAAGATTGCTCCATTTACACGACCAAATCCATGGTTGAGGCAGAAATAAATCTAGTGCTCCTAGCTGAAAGACTGAGCAAAGAAAAAAGCGATGAAGTCTATCGTCATAAAGTGAACGCTGTTATCACTCAATATGACAAAAAACTGTCAAAGCATGGCGGATTATCACTTGATCAAAAGAAAGCACTCCACCACATTACAGCGCCAAACCAGCTTTCATGCATTCTTGGATATGCAGGTGCTGGCAAGACCATAGTTTTAGAGGCGGCAAAGGAAATATGGGAAGCAGAAGGGTATAGGGTTTATGGCCTTGCTCCTACAGGGCGGGCAGCACAAAATCTAGCGCAATCAGGTATTCCATCACAAACTCTTCACAAATTCCTTAAATTCCATAAAGATGGAAGGTGTCAATATAAGGAGAACTCTGTCCTTGTGCTGGATGAAGCAGGTATGGTGGATACCTCAAGGTTTGATGAATTCTTGCAAGCTGTTGATGATTTAAAAGTTAAGGCTGTGATTGTAGGAGATGGGGCACAGCTGCAGCCCGTTGAGGCAGGCCCTGCTTTTAGACTTGTCACGCAAAGGGTAGGCTTTTCTCAGCTTGAAAGGGTGGTACGTCAGCAAGATGAATGGCAACAGGGTGCAACAAAGCTCTTTGGAACCTTTAAGACAAGAGAAGCTCTCCAAGCTTATCATCAAAAGGGGTATGTGCAGTTTATTGAAGAAAAAGTAATTCCAATTACTGAGCTGATCGAGACAAAAGATCACTCAAAAATTGTTGAAGCCTATAACCTCTCCCGTCGTATGGCAGGGAACATTTACTACTCTATGATTGAAGACATTAATACTCAAAATCCTGAGAAGAAAGAACTTTATAAACTTATTAGCTCTCATGAAGACTACGCCCTTTATCGAGAGTGGCGTGAGCTTAAGATGGTGTGTACAAGCTACATGAAGCAGAATCTTGATGAGTGCCGACCTTTGATGAAAGAGTTGGGCGTTGATCCTCAACACTTTGCTGAGCAATTTGTTGATAAGGCCAAGAGCCTTAAGGAGCAAAAGCTAGAAGCTGCTGCCTTAGCTCAACAGTGGCAGCTGCCTCAACTTGATCCTCATCAAAGGAAGCATATCTGTGAACTTAGAAAAGAGACCAAGAAAGCGCTTATCCAAGAATGGTACATATCCATTAAGGAGAATCCTCAAAAATCTTATTTGATCATGACCTATAGCAAGGCCGATACAGCCACTCTTAATGAAGAAGCCCGCCATCTCATGAAACAAGACGGTATTATAGCCAAGGAAGAATATCTCCTCACCATCCATAAAGAAGATGAAGACGACTTTGGAGACAAAATTATTACAAAAGAAGAGAAGAATTTTGCAAAAGGCGATCGTATTCTTTTCTTGAGGAATGATAATGGTCTTGGGGTTAGAAACGGCACTCTTGGGACAATCCTAGAGATTAACCGCCAAAAAATTAAAGCCAAGCTTGATAACAGCAATGAAGTTGTTTCTTTTGCTTCTAAGCTTTATCCATACTTTGATCAAGGCTGGGCAGCCAACATTCATAAATCTCAAGGGGTAACTGTTGATCGAGCCTTTTTGCTAGCCACTCATGAAACTTTCCGTAATCTTGCATATGTGGGTATGACACGGCACAGAGAGTTTGTAAAAGTATTTGGCTCTAAGCTTGATTTCTGGCGAGAAGAGATATTCTTCAAGAGGCTTTCTGCATCACAAGAGAAGCTCTCAAGTTTGGATTATGTAACGGACTATGCCAATGTAGTTCTTCCAAAGAAAAATTCAAAACTCCAGGAGATCCTTAATCGCCTGGGTAATGAATTAGAAGCCATTCGTTTTGTCTCCAAGCAAGCGTGGCAGAGTATTGCTGAGCGATTTTTAGGTAAGATTCCTGAGCAACAAGAGATACGTGTTCCTCAAGAGAGCATTAGTGAACACTTAAGAGCGAAAGAGTTACTAGCGAATAACGAAAATACAAATTCTCAGATTCATGCCACCACCACAAAATTAAGGTATGAGATTGAGCCTGAAAAGCACAAAACTCAAAGTGATCAACAGCCAAAACCAGACCAAACACCCATTGAAAGAATTAAGTTACTTATACATGAGCAAAAATTTGCGTGTATGCCTGCTGAAAAAGCGCAAGCAGAAGCAAATTTAAAGAAATATGCCCAAGAGCTTTATAAGCAAGATCCAACCTTTAAGAGCATTAGGGATAAAGATATAGAATTGACCAAGCAGATTAGAGCTATCCTGTTTGAAGAGAACAGAAGCAAGCAAATTGTTAAAAGTTATGAGAGGTAAGGGGCATGCAAAAATAGTTATATGGGAAGTAGAGTGAAGCTATTTTAAAAATAAAACATGGAATATTTTGTATGATTCATAATAATGTTTTTTAGCAAAGTGACTTATTTAGAGAAAGTTACATCTATGCCAAATAACTTGTTTTTCACTATTTAAATAGTGGATGTATCAGACGTAAGGCTTTCGATTTTATTTCCAAATAAGCTAGTTGCTTGCCTTAATGGTTCATCTGCTAGGTGGGCATAGCGTTGAGTTGTGGAGGCTTGTGTGTGACCTAGGAGCTTGCCAACAATACTTAAACTTAAGCCACTTGATACCAAATGGGAGGCATGAGTATGCCGAAGATCGTGGAGACGAACATCAGATAAACCCGCTCTCTTCCGAATAGTATCCCATGCTTTTTTGATCTCTTGTAAAGGTTTACCAGGAATCTTACCTGGAAACAAAAAGTTGGAGTGAGCGGCTTGCTGTATTTTTTTGAGTATTTCTGTAGCCTGTGGGGACAAAGGAAGATGTTCCATCCTCTTTTGTTTTGTTGCATGGGCGGGTTTTGTCCAAATACTTTGCTCTAAATTGAACTGGTCCCAAGTTGCTGTTAAAACTTCACTTCGTCTTGCTCCTGTTAAAAGTAGTAAGCGAACAACATTTGCGATATCTTGATTAGAATAGGTATCTAATACTTTCCAAAGCCTTTGCACTTCATTATCATTAAGCCAGCGATCTCTTTTATGTTCTTGATAATTCTCAACTCCTTTAGCAGGATTGTCAGTCCTCCATCCCCATTGCATGGAAAGACTAAACATTTTACTTAAGAGAGCACGAACTCGATTAGCTTGATACGGAGTTTCTTTGAGAGCGCGATGCAATAGGTGAATGTCTTTTGTTGTAATCTCTTGGATATTTTTCGTTCCTAAATATTTGAAGATAATTATCAATAACTTTTGATCTTCTTTATAGCTTTTTTCTCTTTTGACACCTTTAGCATAGAGTTCCAGGTATTCATTTGAGAATTCGATAAAGGTTGGCACCTGTTTTTTATTTTTACTCTCAGAAGATGGATCATGACCTTTAGCAACTTCACCAAGGATGATTTTTGCTTCTTCTCGTGCTTGCTCAGCTGTAATAATACCATGAACACCAACTTTCATACGCCGGGTACGATTGAAGTCGTTACGATACTGAACAAAATATGTTTTGCGTCCTGAAGAAAAGACGCGCAGCCCAAAGCCTTTGATCGCATTATCCCATAGGAGAAGTTCCTGATGAGGGTTAGGCTGTATATTATCAGCAAACCGTTTTGTAAGTTTTTGAGTCATGAGGAGACCTGCATTATTTAAACTTAATCTAAGTTAAAACGGAAGCAAAACGGAAGCAAGAAAAAAGGAAAAGAGTAACTTTTGGGAGTATAAGAGAGATTGAGAGAGAAGTAGGAAAGGCGTACATTTTCTAGGTTTTACGCGAAAAATTGTGGTGCCGAAGAGGTGAATCGAACACCCGACCTACTGATTACGAATCAGTTGCTCTACCAACTGAGCTACTTCGGCTTAAGAATATCTTTGACCCTACTGTGCTCTTTTAGAATGGTCAACAATTTCTCTTCTAGAAAGAAGTGATGGCATGCTGGGAAGGGTGATTCGCGGGTTTAAGTCTTAAAAATTTATAGATAAGGCTTGCTGCAAGAATTGTGAATACCATTCCAATCCATAGTGTTACGCGCATTCCACTTAGGAAAGCTAAATCAATAAGTTGTAAAAGGTGAGGAATTTTATCTTCTGAAAAGCCACTTAACTGTTGAGCAGTATGTTCAGCTTTATTAAGGGACTTTATAAGTCGTTCATGCTCTACGGAGGTTAAAGAAATATTATATTGATTCATTAATATTGTTAACTGGTGGCGTCCAACTATTGTAATAAGGCTTGTTGAAACAATAATTGAAAAGGTGTTTCCCAACATAGCGCACATGACGAAAATGGCCGATCCAGTATTAATATCTGAGGGTTCAATTGTTCTGAACATCGCTGTATTCATCGCAGGGAAAATAAAACCAATTCCTAATCCTGCTAGAAAGAGTGCAACTATTATCGCTGTAAAAGAAGTTATTTCTGAAAAGAAACTCATCGTTAAGAGTGCAGAAAACAAAATAACAAAGGCAATTATTAGAGGAAGACGAATTTCTATAAGATCAACTAGCTTCCCACCAATTGGAGATAAAAGACCTACAGATAAAGTCATTGCTAAAAAGATACAGCCTGTTTCTAAACTACTCATTTTGAGCGTATTTTGAAGATATAACGCAATCATTACTAAGATAAGAGAAAAACAATATGAGGTTCCAAAAGTTGCTCCTCCAATACTCATAAAAGCTTTATTTTTTAACAAAGTATAAGGAAATATTTGGGAAGAAGAATACTTATCTCTCAACGTGAAAATGATGAGAAGTGTAAAACCTAGAGTTAATATACCCCAAAACCAAGGATTCCATATCCCCCATACTTCAATTTGGTTTAAGGAAAACATAAAACTTCCAAGACCACAGCTTAAAAGAGAGGCGCTCACTTTATCAATTTTTAAGGTGGAAGGTGGGGTTTGCTCTTTAGGGGTAAGGTAGAAAATGACCACGATAACTAAGAGGCTTAAAGGAATATTAATATAAAAAATACAGCGCCAGCCAAATTCTTTAATCATCCATCCTGCAAATGTAGGTCCTGTTGCTAATCCAAACCCTCCTAAGCTACTTATAATACCCATAGCTAGACCTTGGTGAGAGGGAGGCGCTGAAGTAAAAATAAGGCTCATTCCAGGAGCTGTAAAGATAGCAGCTCCAACACCTTGTAAAATACGCCCTCCAATAAGAATAGAAATATGGTGACCAACGCCTGTAAGCAAAGAGCCAATCATGAAAATAACAATTCCTAAAATAAGGATTTTCTTTCTTCCGTAAAAGTCTGCAAGTCGTCCTGCAGGAACAACAACAGCTCCCCAAACCAGCACGTAACCACTCAGGAGCCATTGTAAGGTATTAAGATCACATTTAATTTCTTTTGATATAGGGAACAATGCAAGGTTAACAGCGGTGTAATCAATATTTAAAACAAAAACAAGGAGGCCAATTGTCAGAAGTATGCACCACATGTATTTTTTAGAAGGTGAGGAAATGGATTGCATGGAAGATTCTCTCCAGAGAGCAAAAGTGCTGTTAAAATGTCGAAAATCTTTATATCAGTCAAGCAGCTAATTTAAAAAACTTAATATAAAATTTTATCTATAAGGTGCGTCTAATTTAATATTTTCTGCAAGAAGCGTTTCCCATTGATCTCCATTTTCTAAAAGTTTTTCTTTATTATAAAAAAGTTCCTCGCGACTAAAAGCTGCAAATTCAAAATTAGGACCTTCAACAATAGCATCGACTGGACATGCTTCTTGACAAAGACCGCAGTAAATACATTTTGTCATATCAATGTCATACCGATAGGTTCGGCGTGATCCATCATGACGTGGTTCAGCATCAATGGTAATGGCTTGCGCAGGACAGACAGCTTCACAGAGTTTGCATGCGATGCAACGTTCTTCTCCATGAGGATAACGACGGAGAGCGTGTTCACCACGCATGCGCGGGCTAACTAGCCCTTTTTCATGAGGATAATGGATAGTAACTTTTGGTTTAAAAAAATAGCGCAGAGTAACCAAAAGTCCTGAAAGAATGTCATAAAGCATAAAAGTTTTTAAAAACTCGATTAGTCTATTGAACATTTAATTTCCAACTCTTGGTAGTTTATCAAAATAGACAAGCCAGCTAGAGACGATCACAACCATTCCTAAACTTAATGGAAGAAAAACTTTCCAACCAAGTCGCATAAGTTGGTCATATCTATAACGTGGAAGTGTTGCACGTACCCATAAAAATAAAAATAGCATAAAAGCAATTTTGGCTGCAAACCAGATAAATCCAGGAATATAGGTAAAAGGAGTACTATTAAAAAGAGGAAGCCATCCTCCTAAGAAAAGAAGGGATGCTATGGCACTCATAAGAATCATATTTGCGTATTCGCCTAGGAAAAACAAAGCAAAGAATATCGAAGAGTACTCTACGTTAAAGCCTGAAACTAATTCTGCTTCCGCTTCAGGGAGATCAAAAGGTGCTCGATTTGTTTCTGCTAAAGAAGAGATGAAAAAAATTACAAACATTGGGAGTAAAGGAAGAATAAACCAATGCTGCTTTTGCGCTTCTACAATTGCCGTTAAATTAAGAGAACCCGTGCATAAAAGAATTGTAACGATAACTAATCCGATAGAAACTTCATAAGAGATCATTTGTGCCGCTGAACGAAGAGCACCAAGAAAAGCGTATCTTGAATTGCTAGCCCATCCAGCAATGATGATTCCATAAACGCCTAAAGAAGAAATGGCAAATAGATAAAGTATGCCCACATTAATGTTTGCTAAAACCCAGTTTTCATTAAATGGAATAACGGCCCAGGCAAGCATGGATAGACTGAAAGTTAGAACAGGCGCAAAAAGAAACAAGAATATATTTGCTTTTGCAGGAATAATCGGTTCTTTGTGCAAAAGCTTTATGGCATCTGCGATTGGTTGCAAAAGTCCAAATGGCCCTACTGTATTGGGGCCAATCCGCATTTGCATTGCAGCCATAACCCGACGTTCAGCATAGGTAAGATAGGCGACACTAATAATAAGAGGCAAAATAATTAAGATAATTTGGCTAATAACGGTTAAAAGAGGAAAAAGGTATTGTGACCAAAAAGTAATCATTTCTAAGCTTTCTCGCTTTCAACCATTTCAATACATGCTGCCATTGTAGGGGAATGTCGACTAATAGAATCTGTCATATAAAAATCAAATTTAAAAGGACTAAAAGGTTCTTTAGAAATATCTCCTTCCATTCCAAAATGGCCCCATCCAGCAGGTTGAATTGTATCAATCGAATTGAAAACAGGATTTGTTTTACACAAGTGATTTCGAAGCTCAGTTAAAGTATTATACGGTAGGGTCTTGTTTAAAACTTGTGAAAGCGCCCGAATAATTTTCCAATCTTCTTTAGCTTCCCCTGGAGGTAAAAGTGCAGGATAAGACTGTTGAACTCGACCTTCCGTATTTACATAGGTTGCTTGTTTCTCAGTGTAAGCTGCACCAGGGAGAATAACATCAGCGCGGTGAGCACCTTTATCTCCATGATGACCTTGATAGATTACAAATGCTTGCCCGAGCTGTTGGATATCAATTTCATCAGCACCTAATAAAAAGATGGCCTCCATTTCTCCTTTGGATGCAGCAACTAAAATATTATTTTTATCAAAACCATTCTCTCTTGGGACAAATCCAAGGTCTAGACCGCCGACACGAGCTGCTGCTTTATGAAGAACATTAAAACCATTCCAATCAGAACGAATCATATTAAATTTCTCTGCTATAGAGCGAACTTTTGCCAATAAATGAGCGCCATCTCGACGTGTTAAAGCATCTTGCCCAACAATGATCATTGGAAATTTAGCTTTTTTAAAAGACTGACTAAGAGGATGATGGCCTTGGAGAATGGCATCAAGTAAGGCAGGATCTTGCCCGTAGTGATCGTACTCAAAGTTAAAGTTATATTGAGGCGGAAGTACACCACCAAGATAAGCTACTTTGAAATTCCCTTGAAGATAACGTTTTCGAAGACGGGCATGAATAAGTGGAGCCTCAGCGCGTAATTGTGATTGAACAATAAAACAGAAGTCGCTTTTTTCAATCCCTGCAATCGTCGTATTGAATAAATATTCTGCTCGGATTTTACCTTCTAATTGAGCACCATCTTGACGACAATCAAAGTGAGGTGAGCCTAAAGCCAGCATAAGATCTTTTAAGGCAAGCATAGCTTCACAATCAATCAGGTCTCCTGCAAGAGCCGCTATTTTTTGTCCTGGGACGTTTTTAAGGCGAGTTTTAATTGTTTCTAAAGCTTCATCCCAACTTGCTGGCACAAGCTTTCCTTCTTTGCGTACGTAAGGTTGGTCAAGCCGTTGACGACTTAATCCATCGCATGCAAAGCGTGTTTTATCAGAAATCCATTCTTCATTAATATCTTCATGTAAACGTGGCAGAATACGAATGACACGTGTCTTATAAGTATCAATGCGAATGTTACTGCCGACCGCATCTAAAACATCGATTGATTCTGTCTTTACAAGATCCCAAGGACGTCCTTTAAAGGCATAGGGTTTAGAGGTGAGTGCTCCTACCGGGCAAAGATCAATCATATTTCCAGAAAGTTCAGATACAATTGCTTGGTCGAGATAACTTGTAATTTCCATATTCTCGCCTCGTCCAATAGCTCCTAACTCTGAAACGCCAGCGATTTCCGTTGCAAAACGAACACAGCGCGTACAATGAATACAACGCGTCATGGATGTTTGAATTAGAGGGCCCATGTATTTGTCTGGAATAGCACGTTTATTCTCTTGGAAACGGCTTGTAGAGGGGCCATAAACCATTGTGATATCTTGTAGGTCGCATTCTCCGCCTTGATCACAGATGGGACAATCTAGAGGATGATTAATAAGAAGGAATTCTAAAACTGCTTTGCGTGTATTTTTGATCATAGGGGTATTCGTATGAATAACCATTCCTTCTGTTACTGGCATTGCACAACTTGCAATTGGTTTAGGATTTTCTCCGACTTGAACTAAGCACATTCTGCAGTTACCTGCGATGGGAAGCCGAGAATGATAGCAAAAAACGGGTATTTCAATGCCAAGCAGTTGAGCAGCCTGAAGAACAGTTGTATCTTCTGGCACTTCAATAATCTGATTATTAATTGTTAACTTTGGCATTTGATAACTTTAGTCCTTAAATGGCTGTGACAATCATTTTATTTATACGACGTTCTAATTCAGGACGAAAATGACGTATTAGACCTTGTACTGGCCATGCAGCGGCATCTCCAAGGGCACAGATGGTCTTTCCTTCAATTTGATAGGTGACTTCTTCTAGCAGATCAATATCTTTTAATGTTCCTTCTCCATGAGCTATTTTTGTAAGAATACGCCACATCCATCCTGTCCCTTCTCTGCAAGGGGTACATTGTCCACAGCTCTCATGCATATAAAATTTCGCAAGTCTTGCAATAGCAAGAACAATATCTGTTGATTTATCCATCACAATCACGCCAGCTGTTCCTAAGCCACTTTGCACTTCTTTTAGCGCATCATAATCCATAGTTATGTCATCACAAATTTTCTTTGGAAGCAGAGAGACAGAAGATCCTCCAGGAATAATAGCGAGTAAGTTATTCCATCCGCCACGTATACCTCCGGCATATGTTTCGATAAGTGTTTTCAAGGGGATGCCTAAGGCTTCTTCGACATTGCAAGGGTTATTAACATGTCCTGATATACAGAAAATCTTTGTTCCTGTATTCCCTGGTTTTCCAATTGATGCGAACCAATTTCCACCACGTCTCAAAATTTCTGGAACAACAGCAATCGTTTCAACATTATTAATAATTGTTGGGCATCCATATAGCCCAATTAAAGCTGGAAAGGGTGGTTTCAAGCGAGGCATCCCTTTACGGCCTTCTAAACTTTCAAGGAGGGCAGTCTCTTCGCCACATATATAAGCGCCAGCGCCACGATGAAGATAGAGATCAAAATCCCATCCAGAATTAGCGGCATTTTTTCCTAAAAATCCAGCCTTATAAGCCTCATTAATTGCGGTTTGAAGAATTTCTGCTTCACGATAGAACTCACCCCGAATATAAATGTAAGCTGTATGTGCTTGAATTGCAAACCCTGCAAGCAGCGCGCCTTCAATAAGCTTATGAGGTTCGTTTCTAATAATATCTCTATCTTTACAAGTACCGGGTTCACTCTCATCAGCATTGATAACAAGGTAATGGGGTAGTTTATCTGGCTTTGGCATGAAAGACCATTTACGGCCCGTAGGGAAGCCTGCTCCTCCTCGTCCTCTTAAGCCTGATGCAATAATTTCAGAGATGATCCACTCTGGTCCTTTATGAATAAATTCGCGCGTTTGCGTCCAATCTCCACGCGCATATGCTTTTTCAAGATGCCATCCTTTTTGTCCATAAAGATTTTGAAAAATACGATCTTTACTCGGTAACATTATAGACCTTCTTCTTGAACAGTATTTTCTTGTGGAGCAGAAGATTGCCGACCTATTACAGAACCTGGTTTAACTTGTTTTCCAAGTGTCAGGTCATTCAAAATAGTTGCCATTCTTTCTGCATTTAAATCTTCGAAATAATCATCATTAATTTGCACGATAGGTCCATTAACGCAAGCTCCCAAACATTCAACTTCGAGAACAGTGAAGAGACCATCTTTTGAAGTCTCACCTTGAGGAACGGCGGCAATCTTATTACAGGTTTTTAGAATATCGTCACTTCCAGCTAATTGGCAAGGTGTTGTCGTACAAACTTGTAAAAGATACTTACCTCGAGGAGATAAGTTGAACATGGTATAAAAAGTTGCAACTTCATAAGCACGCATCTGGGGTATTTTTAAAACATCAGCCACATGTTCGATAGCTTCTTTAGGAAGCCATCCTTCCGCTTGACGTTGTGCGAGATCCAAAAGGGGGAGAATAGCACTTGCTTGCCTGTCTTGAGGATATTGAGCAATAATTTCAGCAGTTCTTTTCTGGTTTTTAGAAGAAAATATAAAAGGTTTGCCTTGTGAAGTTAATGTTCGTTTCACCGATCAATTTCTCCAAAAACGATATCCATGGAACCAACGATTGCTGAAACATCAGCAAGCATATGACCTCGCGTCATAAAGTCTGTGCCTTGTAAAAATAGATAACTCGGGGGTCTAATCTTACAGCGGTAAGGTTTATTTGTGCCATCTGTGACGAGATAAACACCGAATTCTCCTTTTGGTGCTTCGACAGCGGTGTAGATTTCGCCTGGAGGAATATGATATCCCTCAGTATATAATTTGAAATGATGAATCATTGCTTCCATAGAAGTTTTCATTTCAGCGCGAGGTGGTGGAGCAACTTTCCGATCGTTTGTCATAACAGGTCCATCAGGAATTTGCTCTAAACATTGTCTAATAATTTTAAGGCTCTCGCGCATTTCATACATACGCACTAAATAACGATCATAACAATCCCCGTGTTTTCCAATTGGAATATCGAAATCCATTCGATCATACACATCATAGGGTTGTGCTCTTCTTAAGTCCCAAGCGACTGTTGAGGCGCGTAACATGGGGCCTGTAAAGCCCCAATCGATAGCTTGTTCAGCCGAGACAATACCAATGTCGACAGTTCTTTGTTTAAAGATGCGATTTTCTGTTAACAATTTTTCAATATTATCAAGAACTTTTGGAAAATGTTCTGTAAAAATAAAAATATCTTCAAGAAGTCCTGCAGGTAGGTCCTGATGTACACCCCCTGGACGAAAGTAGTTAGCGTGAAGTCGAGCGCCGCTAGCACGTTCATAAAATTCCATCAGTTTTTCGCGCTCTTCAAAACCAATCAAAAAGGGGGTTATAGCGCCTACATCCATCGCAAAAGTTGTAATATTAAGAAGGTGATTTAAAAGTCGTCCTAACTCACAAAAAAGAACACGTATATATTGTCCACGTAAAGGAACTTCAATTTCTAAAAGAGATTCAATAGCAAGAGCAAAAGCATGTTCTTGATTAAGAGGGGCAACATAATCCAATCGATCAAAATAAGGGAGAGCCTGAAGGTAAGTTTTATTTTCAATTAGCTTTTCAGTTCCGCGATGAAGAAACCCAATATGGGGATCAGCACGTTCAACAATTTCACCATCAAGTTCAAGAATTAAACGTAAAACACCATGTGCTGCAGGATGTTGAGGCCCAAAGTTTAATGTATATGTTTGTGGATTATTTGATGCGACCATAATTAAATTTTCTCATTAAGCGCTTTTTCATCTCCTGGGAGAACAGAAGAAAGATCTTCTCCCCAGGGACTTAGAAAATCAAAACTGCGGTAAGCTTGAGGAAGATTAAGAGAATCATAAATAACTCTTTTTTGATCATCGTCATATCTTACTTCAACGAAACCTGTTAAAGGAAAATCTTTTCGCAAAGGATGTCCCTCAAAATTATAATCTGTCAGTAGTCTTCTTAAATCAGGATGATTTTCAAATTTGATGCCATACATATCCCATGCTTCTCGTTCAAACCAGTTGGCAGCACTATAAACGCTTGTAATAGAAGGTACGGGAGTCGCTTCATTTGTTGTAAGTTTAAGCCTTAAACGATAATTATGTTTGAGGCTTAAAAGGTGATAAACAACTTCAAAGCGTTCTTCATGATCAGGATAATCAACGCCACAGAGATCAATTAATTGCTTAAAAAGAAAATCTTTATGATCTCGAAGATAAACGAGGATTTTTACGATGGCCTGACGCTTAACGATCAAGATTAGTTCTTTTCTCTCAATAGAAAACGTTAAGAGGTCTTCTTTAAGCGCCTTTTTTATTTGTTTTCCGAGATGGGTTAACTTTTCATCCATTTACACTAAGCTCTCAGAATTGTTTCATGACCACGAATTTTATTACGTAGTTGTAAAATAGCATATAAAAGTGCTTCTGCTGTCGGAGGGCATCCAGGGACATAAATATCAACAGGAATAATACGATCGCATCCCCTTACTACTGAATATGAGTAATGATAGTATCCGCCCCCATTAGCACAAGAGCCCATAGAAATGACCCATTTGGGATCTGGCATTTGATCGTAAACTTTCCGTAGTACAGGAGCCATTTTATTGGTCAACGTGCCAGCAACAATCATTATATCTGCTTGACGTGGGCTGGGACGGAAAAATAAGCCAAATCGATCCAAATCATAACGGCTTGCAGCGGTCTGCATCATTTCAACAGCACAACACGCAAGACCAAACGTAACCGGCCAGAGTGAACTAGCGCGTGCCCATGCTACAAGATTATCAAGAGATGTTAGAACAAATCCCTTATCATCGATTTCAGTACGGATGTTCGCCATAACATCATCTGTGTATCGTTGTTCAGGAGATAGAGTTACTCCCATTCCAAAGCTCCCTTTTTCCACTCATAAATAAAACCAATTGTAAGGACAGACAAGAAAAACATCATGGACCAGAAGCCTAATATGCCAATTTCTCCTAAACTAACTGCCCATGGAAATAAAAAGACAACTTCAAGGTCAAAAATAATGAATAAAATGGCGACTAAATAAAAGCGCACATCAAAACGGATACGTGAAGATGAGAACGGTTCAAAACCACATTCATAAGGAGAGATTTTCTCTGAGGTTGGATGGTAGGGAGCTCTAAGAAAAGTTAACCCCACGATTACCAGAGAAATGGCAAGGGCAACACCAATAAAAACGAAGATTGGAAAATAATCATTTAATAAGCTGTCCATCAAGAATCCATTTCATTCTAAGAAGTTTTTTCAAGCTTGCCATGTAAAGCAAGTCAATACTACGATATTTTCGTGTTAGGAAAAAGCTTGAAAAAAAGAAATTACTAGGATTCATGCCATATAATGTAAAGACCAGATATAATAACAAAGGCACTTCCTATCCAAAAATGCATTCCAGGGATTTCTCCCCAGAACATAAAACCGAGTAAAGCACTCCATAAGGTCGCAAAATAAACCATGGGTGCAACAATGCTTGCGGGCGCAAGTTTATAAGCTTGGGTAATAAAAAACTGTCCTAGGCCACCGCCAATTCCTAAAAAAAGAAATTTACCTAAGTCAATAAAAGAAGGCGTTTTCCATATAAAAGGCAGAAAGCTCGCCGTTATTAAAGTTGCTAAAGAAGTGAATGAAAAGAGAATCATACTGCTTTTATGTGTACGTGTTAAAACGCGAATGAGTAATAAAACTATCGCATCTGACAAAGCATATATAAGTGAAAATGTTGCACCTAAGATGGAAATATTGCCGGTTGGCCTTGCGATAATGATGACGCCGATAAAGCCAACAATAATGATTCCTAGTCTTGAGAGAGAAAGAGGTTCTTTAAGAAAAATTGCTGCAAGAACAGTGATAAAAAAGATTGAAGAAAAAGAAAGTGCTGTTGCATCAGCTAAGGGTAAATATTTGAAAGACATAAAAAGACAAAAAAGATCTATGATTAAGATGGCTGATGCTAACAAGTATATCCCATAAGGATGATTAGCAGAAGGAAAGGTTCCTTGATCTTGCTTTAAAAGAAACCATGCTGGAATCAAAGCTCCAGCAAAACGAAAAAATAAAACTTCTAAAGGAGGATATTGAGCAATTGTGTCTTTTGCAACGGCATTCACTAAACAAAAAGTAAACACCGCTACGAGCATATTTAATGCACCTTGACGGTTATTGTGTGTAGATTTTCCTGTCATAAATATACTCCTTGCGCCTTACCATACCGAAACAAGATTGGGCTGCAACCATAAAGTGATAAAAAAATTTTAAAGGGTCGTTTGCTGTTGCTAGACGTTAAATTCATTCTAGATTAAAGTAATGTTTAATTAATTTGTTAGGAAATAAATAGTGCACAATACAACCATTCTAACGGGTCCCTCCTTACATCCGCTGTCAGGAGAAACAAAGCAACTTGTAATCTTACTTCATGGGTATGGGGCAAATGGCGATGATCTTATAGAGTTAGGGCATTATTGGTCCTCAAGTTTACCAGAAGCAGAGTTTTTGGCGCCTCATGCTCTTTTCCCTTGTGAAATGACATCTTTAGGTTATCAATGGTTTAGTCTAGCAGATTGGCAGCCTTCAGTTCTTTTAGAACAAATAAAGGTAGCGGCGCCTATTTTGAATAAATTTATTGATCAATCCTTAGAAAAGCGGGGACTCAAAGATGATGATTTGGTTCTTATGGGCTTTTCACAAGGGGCTATGATGGCACTTTATACCGCTCTTACACGTCCTTTATCCTGTGCAGGCGTTATCGGGTATTCTGGGTCATTAATCTATGGCGAATCAACAGGACAAGAAAGCCAACCTCCAGTTCTTTTAGTCCATGGAGATGCGGATGAAGTTGTGCCTTATGAAGCGATGAGTCATGCGCAAAAGCGCTTGTCTTCTATGGGAATTCCTGTGCAAACTTATACTTGTCCTAACTTTGGACATGGAATCGATCAAAAAGGTATAGAATTAGGCGGAAAGTTTTTAAGAGAACAACTTCTTAAAAAGTAGGTTTTGGAAATTAAATGGGAAGAGAGAGAATGACACGAAAAAAACTATCTTTAGTGGGTTCAGGAAATATCGGAGGAACTTTAGCCTTGTTAGCTGGGTTAAAAGAATTAGGCGATATTTTTCTATTCGATGTTCTTGAAGGAATCCCTGAAGGAAAAGCCTTGGATCTTGCAGAAATGTCGCCTGTGATAGGATTTGATGCAAACATTTGGGGAGGTAGTGATTATTCTGATCTTAAAGACTCAGATGTTGTTATTGTAACAGCGGGTGTCCCTCGTAAGCCTGGAATGAGCCGGGATGATTTGTTGGAAACAAACACGCGTGTTATACGCGAAGTTGCCCGTAATATTCGTCAGTATTGTCCTAAAGCATTTGTGATCGTCATAACCAATCCTTTAGATGCCATGGTTTGGGTTATGCTGCAGGAAAGTCAACTTCCTCCTCATCAAGTTGTTGGAATGGCGGGCGAATTAGATACAGCTCGGTTTCGTTATTTCTTAAGCCAAAAGTTTAATGTTTCTATCAAAAATGTCACGGCTTTAGTGCTGGGAGGGCATGGCGATACAATGGTTCCTCTTGTGCGTTTTTCGTCTGTTGCAGGAATACCTTTGCCAGAACTTATTAAGATGGGATGGGCAACCCAAGAAGATATTGATAACATTGTTGAGCGAACTAAAAATGGGGGAGCAGAAATAGTTAACCTTTTAAAATCAGGTTCAGCATTTTATGCGCCTGCTGCTTCGGCAATTATTATGGCAGAAGCTTATCTAAAAGACCAAAAACGAGTTATCCCCTGCGCGGCTTGGCTTAATGGCGAATATGGTCTAAAGGATGTCTATGTTGGTGTTCCTGTGATTATTGGTGCCAAAGGTGTTGAGCGAATTATTGAACTTGAGTTAACACCCCACGAAAAAACAATGTTTGATCATTCCGTTGCTTCTGTCCGAGAACTTATTAAACAATTGAGTTCATAATGAAAATTCATGAGTACCAAGCAAAAGAATTATTGAGCCGTTTTGGTGTGCTAATTCCAAAAGGTCGTATGGTGTGTACGCCAGAAGAAGCTATGGAAGCAGCAAGCGAACTAGGGGGGAAGTTATGGGCCGTTAAAGCTCAGATCCATGCGGGCGGACGCGGTAAAGGAGGAGGAATTAAGCTTGCAAAAACACCGAGCCAAGTGAAAGAGTATGCGCAAGCTTTATTGGGGTCTCACTTGATAACGCCCCAAACAGGTGCAGGGGGACAACTTGTAAATAAACTTTATATTGAGCAAGGCGCACCTATCTCAAAAGAGTTTTATTTTAGTATTTTATTGGATCGTATCTCTTCAAAAGTTATGTTGATTTTTTCAGAAGCTGGAGGAACTTCGATTGAAGAAGTTGCGGCTTCTGACCCTCATAAGATCTATCGAGAAATCATAGATCCCGTCATAGGTTTCCAACCATTTAATGGTCGAAAATTGGCTTTCTCAGCCGGTATTGAAACAAAAATTATTCCAAAAATAGTTTCTTTAATGGAGGCTTGTTACAAAGCTTTTATGGCGCTGGATGCCACCCTTATTGAAATAAACCCACTTATTATCACAACTGATTGCGAGCCATATGCCCTTGATGCGAAAATAATGTTTGATGATAATAGCCTTTTTAGACATCCAGAAATTGAAGTCTTAAGGGATTTAACAGAAGAAGAGCCGACTGAAACAGAAGCTGCTAAACATGGCTTAAGCTATATAAAACTTGATGGAAATATTGGGTGTATGGTGAATGGGGCTGGTCTTGCGATGGCAACAATGGATGTAATTAAACTTTATGGAGGAGAGCCGGCCAATTTCTTAGATGTTGGGGGAGGTGCGCCGCGAGAACGTGTTATTACAGCTTTTAAACTCATCCTCTCAGATCCCAATGTTAAAGCAATTTTGGTAAATATTTTTGGCGGTATCATGCGGTGTGACATTATTGCAGAAGGCATTGTGGCGGCGGCGCGAGATGTTCATATTCATGTTCCATTAATTGTTCGGCTTGAAGGGACAAATGTGGAAAAAGGTAAAGAAATTCTTGCTCAATCTGGTCTTGCTATTATTGCGGCAAATGATCTGGCAGAAGCTGCTCATAAAAGCGTGATGGCTGTTAAGGGGGAAGCATAATGGCGATTCTTGTTGATTCTAATACGCGTGTTATCTGTCAAGGATTTACAGGGGCGCAAGGGACTTTTCATTCTGAACAAGCCTTAGCTTATGGAACAAAAATGGTTGGCGGTGTGACACCTGGAAAAGGCGGTTCAACACATCTTAACTTGCCTGTTTTTAATACGGTTGAGGCAGCAGTTAAAGAGACTGGCGCAAACGCAAGCGTCATCTATGTTCCGCCAGCTTATGCAGCGGATGCCATTCTTGAGGCTATTGATGCGCAAATTCCCCTCGTGGTTTGTATTACTGAAGGTATTCCGGTTCTCGACATGTTGCGCGTCAAGCGAATGCTTGAAGGGTCTAAAACACGCCTTATTGGTCCGAATTGTCCGGGTATTATTACGCCAGGGGCTTGTAAAATTGGAATAATGCCAGGGCACATTCATAAGCCCGGCAAGGTTGGAATTGTTTCGCGTTCAGGGACCTTAACTTACGAAGCTGTATGGCAAGTAACAGGGGTAGGCTTAGGGCAATCAACTTGTATTGGAATAGGTGGAGATCCTATTCATGGGCTTTCTTTTGTGGATTGTCTAAAAATGTTTTTCCAAGATCCGCAAACAGAAAGCATTATTATGATCGGCGAGATTGGAGGGGCAGCTGAAGATGAGGCAGCCCAATTTATTCAAAAGTCGCCTATTAAAAAACCTGTTATAGGTTTCATTGCTGGTGCAACAGCGCCGGAAGGAAAGCGTATGGGCCATGCGGGAGCGATAGTCTCTGATGGGAATGAAACAGCAGAAAGTAAGAAAAGTCAGCTTCGGCTTGCAGGGGTTACAGTGGTTGATTCTCCTGCCGAGATAGGGCAGACACTGCTTAAAATTGTGATTGAATAAATAAAAGAAGCCTAAGAGTAATTGAGTGTATGAAGATAAAGAACTCTTAGGCTTTTATTTTAAGACTTAGTTAGTAGTCCTATTCGGACTAAGAATTCAACATGCTGATCGAAAACTTCTTTAGGTAAAGCTTTATTTTTTACCGCTAACTGCGCGATATTAAGATATCGTTTTGAGGTTCCTTCCTCGCTGCTTAAAGTACCTGCATAAAGATAGCCGAGTGGTGAACCATAAGCACTAATAGCTTCCGTAAAAAAAGATATAGCAGTCTTTATATTTTTTAACTTAAAATGATTAAATCCCTTTATAAGTAATTGAAGTTCATGTTTATTATTTTCTATATTTTTTTTCATAGTCATTGGCTATGAAACGTAAGATGACGGGGGAAGAAACTGTTGGCTGTTGTTGCATAGCGGAAGTTTCTTCAAGGATTGTCGAGCCGTAAGAAGTATTAGATGAGGCAATAAATGTTAGCAGGAGAGCTGGAAGAGCAAGGTTTTTCATGGGGGGTCCTTAGTTTAAGTTACAACATTCTCCCCACTTCTAATAAGTGTACAATTAATATTAGCTTTCAGTCAAATATTTAAATTTAATTTAAATTTTAATGATCAAGAAAATGATTAAGTATATGATTTAATTGATTAACGATACGCTATTAATAGAATATTTGAAAGTTTGCCTTTTGGGATTTTAGTTGTATTCTAATAAAAGAATTTTTTTATTTAAACTAAATGAAATCTTTAAGAAGCAAATAAAATTGAGAAAGAAATATTGAAACTTAATAGGGATTTAACATAATATTAATAATACCTTAACAATTGATTAACGATACGTTAACAATCGCAAAAAATGAGATATAAATTTTTTATCGCAAGATTCCTTGAAAAATATTTAAAAATCAATCACTTTTATGCTTGCAATTTAGTGAAACTTTGATAATCTAAGTATCAGAAACGGTAACAGAGGGATTACCTAGCCACCACAAAAGTTCCAGATCAAGTTTAGGGGGGAGCTTCAATTTGAACAGGGAAGGCTAAAAATCTTAAGATTATCCCTCACCAATTCTTTAAAGTCTTGCTTTTGCAAGGACATCGACGGAAAAAACTTATTTTTATTATTAACTAATCAAAGTCCTCTTATTTTTGTGAATGAGCACTCTGGTATCTAAAATTGTTTAGCCTACATTACACGCATCGTCATCCTAGGCCTTGTACCTATGATGACGAGCGACCTATAGCTTTTGCCTATCACTTATTCGATACTTCTTGCACTATTTTAGAATCCACGCTTCCGCGAGGATGACCTAAAAAATTGAGAAAAAACCCTTCTTCCTTAGTACGGAATATAATTTTTTAAAATATAAGCCTTTGCAGCTTCAGTGTTTTTCTCAAAACCAAACACACCATATTTTAAACCTTGAGCCTTTAAATAATAAGCCCATCTTTCACCTAAACTCTCTGCGTACTCAATCCATTCTTTCAATAATTTTTCTATTAAATTTGACCTTGTCGTCTTAAAATTTCCTAGAGTTTCATTAATAAGTTTATAAACCATAGAAGATTTTTTTCTAATTAACTTTTTCCCAAATACTTTTAATCCTTCAATACTTTGGGGATAGAGCTGGGATAATTGTAGATAATAATCTGGCATTTCAATATATTGCACTTTACTACCCAAAAGGTCATGTATTTTTAGTAATATTGCAAACTGATTGTTCTTTTGGATGAGTTCTTCGTTACAATTAATTGCTTTCTGAATATTCTGAAGACGTCCATACAAGCCTTCTTTATATGCTTTCACTTCATACCGCATAGCATAATTTTCATTTATAGCGATAACCTTATCAAATAATTGTCTTGCACGCAGAAGATCTTTCTCATTCCCATATTCTCCATTATAAAGCCAAATTGCTTTAGTTAAGATTGCGTCTTCGTCCTCTTTTTCAATTCCTGCGTTCACATATTCATTCAATGCGGTGAAATCTTCTGAATAGGGAACTGTTTTATCCTTATATTGCCCTGTTAAACAACGGTATTTGAACGTATCTGCCTCTTCATTACCGAGAGCAATAAGCTTTTCATTTAAATCTCTCGCTTCTTCTAAATTTTGATCATAACCGTACTCAGCAAATGAAAGTCCTATAACTTTTCTCATCTTGGCTTCTTGATTATTTTGCATTACTAATTGTTCATTAAGGTCATGCTCAAGTTGTGGGTTCTCTGGATATAAGATCATATTACGTTTTATCCTTCTTACCATAGCAGCTTCGTCTCCTTGAGCAATCAGCTGATCATTGAGGTCGATGGCTCTTTGACGATTAGATGGATAACCATACATTCTTGAATCGAGCCCTTCAAATTTTCGGTCAATGGCTTTTAAATAGCCGAGTTTAACCAACTTCTCATTAAGTTGAACCGACAGTTCTTCACTCTCTTTATCGTACGATCCGTCATCTCTAAAAACTGGGTAATAAGCAAGAACTAAGTTAAAAACATCATCAAAAGAGTGATGAATCAGAGCTTGGTCCAGCAATTTCTCACGAAATTGCGGATCCTTTTCGTAATCCTTTTGCTCCGAAAGAGAAAGCTTAAGCCAACAGAAAGTTAATGATTTAAAATCTTCAAGGACTTTGAAGTCTTTATAAATGTCTTGGCGCTCTTGTATAGTTGAATAAATTAATGCTAAACCTCGCCATTCTCCAAAAGGCAGATCTTTGTTCAAATTATAGGGTTCATATAGTTTAAAAAGTTCTTCACAGTGATCATAATTGGTCACGAGATTTAATTTTACCCGCAGGTATGAGCGCTTAACATCATCTTTGGTCGGTTGAAGGATGGAGAGATCTGTCAAAAATCTTTTCATTACTACCCTCCAAACATCAGGACAATCATAGCTCTTTACGCCCTTAGACACTTGTGCAAAAGTGCCGAGATCACGTATCTCTAGATAATGCGTAATCTGTCCTTTTATATCCGGTGGTGAGCTAAAAAGCCTCTTTTGGAAGAAAGAACCTGACCTTTTGTTTTTGTAAACGTCTTCTTCTTTACGAGACTAAAATAATTAAAGTCCTTATTTACTTTAATTATGTCTTTCATTTTTCTATCAATTGTTCTCATTTTGTTCACCTTTCCTGTTTATTATATTTTTTTTCTACCTTTGATCTTCCATCTTTGCCAATTAGCTTTTCTCGCTGCCAACCTTTGGTCATCCTAGGTCTCATGCTTGGGATCTCGAGCGGCACATAGATTTTGCCTATCACCAATCGATGCCTCTCAACCTAGAGCTGGATCCCCGCTTTCGCGAGGATGACA
>MKUV01000074.1 GCA_001898725.1 Caedibacter sp. 37-49 | reverse complement strand
AGTCCTGATCAACGTCTTATCTTAATGGACCTCGAGGCCATAAAGCGTAACCCCATAAGCTGGCTTGTGGCATCATCTACATAGACGAGAAGGGTACACTTAGGAGCACGACCTTCAAACCAATCATGCTCTGAACCATCAATTTGACAAGTTCTGCTAATGCTGCGCGTCTATAACGGGATTGATAAGCTCGCTTAAGTTTCTTCTCTCGGGTTATCCATATCTGATCTTCAAGCATTAATCTTCTCACAGAGGTAAGTGAGACTTCTAAATGAGATGAACCTCTCTTAGCTTTTCCCATGCTAAAGTAGGTCCAAAGTCAGGGTATTCTTTACGAATGATGGCCTTAATAGTTTGTTTTAAAGGTTCAGGAAGTTGATTATTGCTCGGCTTGCCACGCTTTTTGGAGATTATTCCTTGAGGGCCACTAGCTCGGTAGCTGGCCAGTAATATCTTAACTTGTCTAATGTTTATATTGAGAACTCCTGCAGCTTTTTCTTGCCTCAGTTCTCTTCTTTGTAGTTGCTGCATAACTTCAAGACGTAAAAGTTCTTTTCTATCCATAATCAATAAGTCGCTCATTTGGGTCCGCCTTTGTAAAGACATAAATGTCTCAACAAAGGGACGTTATCTCAGAACTATTACCATTTTAGATCGCATAATATATATTATGGAAAATTATTATTGGTGGACATGCTAAATATTTTATACAAATAATGCACTAAACAGATTAATTCTTGCTTTTGCAGGCACTTGTGTTTCAGTTAAATTTCAGCATTTGAGTAATATTTTATGATCATCTAACCAATGCATAATTTGTGCGATCATTAAAGTCACATGCGCGATCAATTGCTGGATTTAAAGTAAGCGCATAAATTACTTTTTTAATTCCTTTCTCGCGAGAAAAAGAAGGTTGTACAAAGATTTCAACATTATCAACAAGTATATATCCAAGTTTAATACTATAATTTAGAGCACTTCACGTGCTATGATTTAATCCTGCACCCAAAACGTCCGCCTAGGTGCCCTGTATGTGTCGTACTCAGCTTGAGGAAGCTCTTATGCCCCTAGAAGGCTACTATTCTTTCTATTTCCTCTCGTAGTTAATCTTTTTGAAAATTTCTCTTTAAGGTTTAATAAATTAATAATTAGTTATAACTGTTAAGGGAGTATATGTAACTTATGTTAATTCAAATGCCCATTCTCTATTCATTTCGACGTTGCCCCTATGCTATAAGAGCAAGACTTGCGTTATATTTATCAAAAATTTCTCATGGACATCGTGAAATAGATTTAAAAAATAAACCTATTGAAATGCTCACTATGTCTCCTAAAGGTACAGTGCCTATCTTGATAGTCAGCAATGATATTTTGCTTGAAGAAAGCTTAGATATCATGAAATGGGCTTTCAAAATACCCAACCTAGACTCAAAAGATACTTTATTAATTGAAGAAAACGATACGCGCTTTAAATATGCCTTAGATCGTTATAAATATCCGGGACGTTACCCTGTAAAAGATGATCTTGACTATCAAAAGGAATGTATAGAATTTTTAAGAAAAATTGAGAATCGGCTTTCTCCATTCTTAAATGGAAATAATATATCATTTTTAGATTTAGCAATATTTCCATTCATTAGACAATTTTCGATGGTTGACTCTGAGTGGTTTAAGGAACTTCCCTACCCTCATGTTAAAATGTGGTTGAGTTCTCTTACTGAAAGTGAATTATTTCAAAATGTTATGAAAAAATATCCACTTTGGACACTTAATAATGATCCAATAATTATTTCTTCTTATTAAGTTGCTTTACGAAAAATAAATAATGTTCTGATAAATTGATCTTGGGTCCTTTAAAAGACATGTTTTATGTGGAATGGAATTATTAATGAAATTTTATTCATTGGCTTTTCTGTTAACAAGTTCTCTAACTATTCCTCTCTCGCAAGGAAATGCATTTTCATTATTTAACAAATCATCTACAAATGCTGACCAATTAAAACAACAAATAAAAACTGATATTAAAAATTTATCCACATTACGAGAACTTTTTAGACTATCACGTCAAATGGAAGCGGTCTATCTACAAGCAAAAAGTATTGGTCTTAATGCAGAAACTAAAATAAAAATTCAAGATACTCTCATAAAAGAATATAATTTAGCTCAGGAAAATCTTACAAAGTTTAAAGATGAGTGGATACAAAAAAGACAATTATCTCTTAAAAATTTAAAAACTAAGAATACTTTAAAAACTGAACAAATTTCTCAATTAACGTCAGAGCTCAAACAACTCGAAGTCATATTAGAAAATTTACAAAATATTCTTGAAAGTTTAACACCTGAAGGAAAAATATTGCTTTTGGCCACCTGGAATTTTGCAGTTAACCCGACTTTACCTCAAGGGAGTAATGCTAAACAGATGTTTGAATGGTTTACAAAGCTCAACAATAAAATTACTCAATCTCGAAAGCAACTTGATGCATTCAATAATGGGATAATTCGACTTGATTCAGTACTGCAAAATGTTGAAAATGACCCAAGATTTAAAAGAGATCATGACATCGCTATGGCGCGTTTAGCAGAAGCCAAACGTCAATTAACTAACATTGGTGATACTTATAACAACGCTATGAAACCTCTCTTAAATTCTCCTTCTCAAAAAGCACAAACATTAACATCAAGCTTTGAAGAAAAAGCAAAGTCTTTAGGCTGTTCAGCTCTTACTAGAATTGGTGACGGTCAGCGGGGCATAAATCAATGTCGTGAACAGTCTTTAAAACGTATTAATGATGCTGCAAAGAAAATTAAGTTAAAATCTTGTCAATTATCAGTGCAGAGCGATGATCCAAGTATTGAAGCATGTGCAAAAGAATTTGGTCTTAGCTATCTTAATCTGACTCAAAAATAAACCATTTATCTTTAAGTTTTAGGAAGAATTTCTTATTGAGTTGTATAAGCTTTAGCACATGCTAAAACTTTCTCATAAGGTTGATTTAAATCAAATTTCTCAGTGATTGTTGTGCTTTTCGCATCTTTACCTATTTGAGTAGTTATTCTTAATTGGTAACATTGACCTAAATTAGAAACTTTTTTAAATCCTACTTTTTGCAATTCATCAAGCATGCATGACTTTAGAGTGTCATTACGTAAATCGTTTAAACCCTTTAATTTTTTACAGTCAGCCTTTTTAATCGATGATAAAGTTTTATCCGTTAAAACTTTTGCTTGATCCGAATAAGTACGAATAATGTCTGTTGCACTAATACCTATTTGACCTATTGCGTTGCTTAACTGCACATGATGTTCAGAAACATTTTTCCTAAGTTCAACAATTTCTTGAATTTTTTGTTTAACTTGACGTTCATTTTCTTGTTTTTGACTGCCAGTAAACCAGCCTTTTATACCTTTATTTAGTTGTTCAGTTAAATATTCTGCAAGTTTAGGGTTTTTTTCGAGCTGTGAGTTAAATAATATCGCTTTTTGAAGCTCTTCTTTTTCTTTAGCCAAAGAAGCATGCCAATCGGCAATCATTTCTTCCGCAGTTTTATACTCATTAAAAGGTTTAGGTAATCCAATCCCTGCTAAATATGAATTAATTGTAGTTCCAAGTCTTTCCCAAAGATATTTTGCTCCCATACTTACTAAATTTTTTGCTTCAGACCCTACATTCGTTTTTCCAGCAAGCAAATTTAAAATGACATCTTTTCCAGCTACTTTTTCGCGATTCGCTTTTATAGCTTTTTCTGCTTCAAGAATAAGATTGTTCTTTTTTTCAATTTCACTCTTTAATCTATTTATTTCTAATTCAATATATTTCCTAAGTTCTTGTTGTTTTTGCTTAAGCAAAAACACTTGTTGGTCATAATCTTTTTTAATTTTATTATAATCACTAGCTGCCGGTTGTAGTTTTTCATTTTGGCTTGCACGAATTTTTAAATTTAAACTATCGATTCCTTGACTTTGCTCATGCGCAGCGACTAAAGCCTTAAGTCGATCTTTAGAAGAAGAAAATAAATTCAATGCATTAGCAGAGGTATAATTAAATAAAGCCAAAGCAACAATTGTAAATATATTGAAATATAACATTTTTATTTCCTTAATTTTAATAAGGCCATTTCTTATTTATATATAAACCTATACAGTCTCTGTATTCTTTTAGAGATTTATCCTTACTTACCGTGCGTTTTTTTGAACCATTTTGAATTTCTAGTTGCTTACATCCAGGAAGATCCAACATTTTGCTCTCAGATGATATTTTAGTGACAGCACAACTAATCAACTTCTGATCTGAAATATCGGCAATGGTAGATATGTTTTTACATTTTGATGGGCCTATAGCCTTTTTTAAAATATCAAGTTGTTTGGTTGCTTGATCATTAAATGAAGATAAGTTCGTCTGTATTTTCAATGTACTATCTTTTTTTAGTTTAATAAGCCTCTCACTTATTTCTCTCCATCTTTCTAGTATCATTTGATACTCTTCTTTGCCTTTAAGCGAAATTACAAGCCTTTCAGCATCCTCTGCTTTTTCATTAATTTCGCGCTCTAACTCTTGGACAGCCGTTTTGATGTTTTCAAATTGTCCTACTTTTCCTTGAACATTTGCTTGCGTGTATTCTCGCATAGTATTTGTAAGATTTTGCGAATACTTAAAAGTCCACTTATCAACTTTATCTAATAAACCATTAAGGCGCTCTGCACTTTTCTTTTGAGCTTCTGCTAATGCTTTATCTTCTAACTGATTTTTTAAACGTCTGCGCAAAGTATCAATTTGAAGATTAAGACCTATTAAACCTTCTTTAAAAAATTTATAAGCTTCATATATTTTCTGCTCAAGCTCTTGGCCTACCTTATGTTCTTCCTTTCTCAATTCTTTTAACGTGGGGTCATTAGCAGCTTTGATCGCTGCCTCACGCGTGCGATTAACAGCTTCGCGCGCAATTAATAAATCATACCAAGCGGCCATCTCTTTTTTCGGATTTGAGACAAGTGATAAAGCTTGCACTTGCGAAGGTGAAATAAAGATAAGTAAGATTAAAAAATAATACATAACACTAACCTATTATTCTGTTAATGTTAGTTAATCATTCATAGATAAAGAATTCGTTAATATCCAACTATTTTTATCGATTAATCAATTTTTTAATTAATCTATTAAAAAGAAATCAATTGTAGAAACAACACGGATTTTTTTGATTAATGAATTATGTCCGGAATCAAAATCTTCAGTAGGTGATGCGTCTGCACTCATGATACGAAAGATACCTTGGTTTGAGCGTCGAATAGCACCAATACGACTTCCCGAATCTGCAGCAAATTGTTGTGCTAATTCACGTGCATTTTTAGTTGCTTCAGCAAGCATCTCAGGCCTTAGCTCACGAAACTTTGTATATTGATAACGTATATCAGATCGTGAAACAGCGACACCTTCTTTGATTAATTCACCTAGATGTCGACTTGTTTCTTCGATAAGATCTACTTTTCCAGTAGTAACTTTCAAAGAAAGATCAACAATAAAGCGATGCGGTGGAAGTTGACCGCCCCAATCACGCGCATGTGTATCGTTTACTTGAGGAGAAGAACTTCTAATTTCTGAGGCTTCAAAACCAACAGTCTCAAGAAATCCTTGTACTTTAGATTTTTGTTCGCTAATTTGCTTGTCGAGATCGTTTAAATTATCTCCGCTGAGCCTTACAGCAATCTCCCAATCAGCTTTATCAGATTTAACAGTACGTTCAACTAACCCTTTAACTGTGACGTACCGTTCGGCAAGTTTAAAACTTTGTATTCCCTTGTAAATAAAGAAGCCAGCAAGTGAAGGACCGACAGCAATCGATAATCCCAAAATTAATGCTGGAACAGTAGAATTTGTCTTTATTTCCACAGAATAGCTCTCCTCAATATTTTAATATTAATTTATTTTATATCATTTTTTCAGAAAGTCTACAATTCAAATAATTATTCATATATCGTTAAACATGATTAAATTTTCAAGACTTTTTTGATAAAAGCTTCGAATTTTCTTGATTTATGAAACGTCATATGGTAGTCTAGTTGTAGATGTTCAGAGATAGTATTTACATCTTATGAAGAACTAGTCACTCTTTGTAAACCTTTCATTTAATTTCTGAATTCATCTAGAAAAAAAGAATAAAATAGGGACTTAAAAAACCTAAATTATTAGAAAACAACTACTTAAACACTCTTTTCGAGTGAATGCCTTTGCTTTGCCTGATAAAAAGGCAAGAAAATGAGGTAAAGGATAATGGACAACTGTGTGTACAGGATTAAAGTTAGGTACAAAATTCCCTTTGTCGCGAAACATAAGGGAAGAGAGACAAAAGGAAGAGTGAGAATAACAAAAGCGAAAGTAAGAAAATAATTATTTTTATTGGGCTTAAATGTTTGATTCTCGCAAAATTATAGATTAAAGTATGCTCACAAAAAAATAAGGGTTTATAAATGTCAGAAATGAATGAGTTAATTGAAGAAATTAAAGAAGATGTTCGACTCGATCAATTAATTAATTTTTGGAAAAAATATTCTAATTTTATTATTTGGGGTCTTCTTGCAATCATTCTAGCAACAATTGCATATGTTGTTTGGGGGCATCTTAACCATCAAAAAAATCAAAAGTATGCTGCTGTTTATGAAGAAGCGTTACGTACAAATGACAAAGGCGAATCTGATAAGGCAAAAGAAATTTTAAATTCTTTTCAAAATGACCATGATGGTTATAAGGTGTTGGCATCTTTTAAAAAGTCACATTTACATAATACCACCCAAGAAGAAAGATTTAAAATCTATTTGGAAATTGCTGAAAATAAAAAAATTGAGGCTAAATTTAGAGAGCTTTCAGTTATTTTATTAGGATATGAAGGATTAGAAACACAAGATCCTGAGATACTTGTAAAGCATCTTGAACCTATTACTAAGGGGGAAAGTGCATGGAGAGATTCAGCTTTAGAACTTATGGGTCTTATTGCAATTCGTCAAAACAACCTTAAGAAAGCAATAGCCCTTTTAAAAAATCTTCATGAAGATAAACATGCGTTAGCAAGCATTAGAAGCAGAGCAATGGTTTATTTAGAACAAACTGGTGCTTTAAATTAAAAATTTACGAGATAGCAAATGAAACAACTTTATAACTTTATAATAATTTTTGCCGCACTAGCTTTAAGTGGATGTGAAACCTTTATGGGGAAAAAAGAAAAAATTCCTTTAGAGGGACATCGTGAAGCTGTTCTGTTATCATCTGAAGAATATAGTCTCGATGATTCTTTAAAAAATCATATTATTAAATTAGAAACCTCTGAAGTTAATCAAACATGGGCGATGGCTGGAGGAAACGCACATCACGTTATGCGGCCTCTTCTTTTAAATCCTGATTTTAAGTTAATTTGGGAAAAAGATATTGGCCAAGGTTCTTCATCTGAACATCGCTTATTAAATGGTCCTATTGCCGTGGAAAACAATGTCTATACGATCGATTCAATAGGTTTGATAAGTTCAATTAATCTTACCAATGGCGAAAAAGTATGGGAAACTCATTCAATTCCTTCAGATAATGCATCTCAACCCTTTGGAGGCGGTTTAGCGTATGATCAAGGAAAGATCTATGCGGCTACTGCACATGCAGAAGTTCTCTCTTTGGATGCAAAAACAGGAAATATTTTATGGCGTTCTCCTACGTCTGCACCTGTTAGGGCTGCACCAACAGTATCTGACGGAAGAATTTTTATTGTCACCATTAATAACCAACTGGAGGTTTTTAATGAAAATGATGGTCAGCTTTTATGGACACATACAGGCATTGTAGAAGCTGCTGGGCTTTTAGGTGGAGCAAGTCCTGCAATCCAAACAGGTGTCATTGTTGCCCCCTACTCTTCGGGGGAAGTTTTTGCCTTACGCGTAGAAAATGGTTATCCTTTATGGTCAGAAACACTTCAAGGTAGCAAACAGCTTGATTCAGTTTCAGCACTGTCCCATATTAAGGCACGTCCAATTATTGATAAAAATATGGTTTTTCTTGTAAGTCATAGTGGTCGAATTAGCGCTTTAGATATGCGCAGTGGTCAGCCTATTTGGAATCGTGATATTGGTGGAATTCGAACTCCCGCTATCTCAGGAGCTTATTTATTTATGCTGACGAATGATAATCATTTAGTTTGCCTCCTGAAAGAGACAGGAAAAATCCTCTGGGCTAAGCAGCTTGAACAATTTATGGATCATGAAAAGCAACAAGGTAAAATTTTATGGGCTGGACCACTTATTGTTAATGATTCTCTATTAATTACTGGGTCAAATAAGCAAGGATTATTATTATCTGTTAAAGATGGTAATGAGCTCAGACGATTTGAGCTTCCCGGCCGATCAACCTTATCACCGATTGTTATTAATAAGACTTTATTAATTCTTCTTGATAATGGAACTTTAGTTGCTTATCAGTAAAATTAATTATGAATAAGCATCTTGAACTTGCCATTGTTGGAAGACCAAATGTTGGAAAATCAACACTTTATAATCGACTTGCAGGGCGAAAATTAGCCCTTGTAGAAGATGTTCCTGGCGTAACACGTGATTGGCAAAAAACAAAAGGACAGCTTTGGGATATTGATCTTACAATTTATGACACGGCAGGCTTAGAAGGATTTGAGTCAGACCTCATAAAAGATCAAATATTAACTCAAACTTTGAATGTCCTAACAAATATTGATGTTATACTCATGGTAATAGATAGCCGTGAACCTATTTTAGCATCCGATCATAAGTTAATTGAATTATTAAGGCGTCTAAAAAAGCCAGTTATACTCATTGCTAATAAATCTGAAGGCCGACAAAAACAAGAAGGTTACCTAGAAGCTTTTTCTTTAGGGTTAGGAGAGCCAATTCCAATCTCTGCAACCCATGGTGAAGGACTTGATGAGCTTTATCAAGCTTTACTACCCTACACAAAAGATTTTAGCTCTTCTGAAGACTCAAATATTTCAAGCGAGCATTTAAAGCTTGCGATTGTTGGAAGACCAAATGTTGGAAAATCAACTCTTATTAATGCGCTTCTGGATGAAAATCGCCTTCTAACTGGAGATCAGCCGGGAATAACAAGAGATTCAATTGCTATTGATTGGACTTATAAGGGACATCCTATTCAGCTTATAGATACGGCAGGAATGAGACGCAAATCGCGAATTGATGATCGTCTTGAACATCTTTCAGTGCAAGACAGTTTAGAAACAATAAAATATGCGCAAGCTGTCATTATCGTTATGGATGCTCAAGATCCTCTTAACAAACAAGATCTTACTATAGCATCCCATGTATTAATGGAAGGTCGCGTTCTTGTTATTGCGATGAATAAATGGGATAAAGCAGATCAACAACAATTACCTGAAATTAGACGATCCCTAAATTCTTCCCTTTCTCAAGCAAAAGGGCTTCGTTTGCAACCTGTATCCGCGTTAAAAAAGAAAAATTTAGATGAACTGATGACGCATGTTTTAGAAGCTTATCAATTATGGAATACGCGTATTCCTACTTCACAACTTAATCGTTGGTTAGAACAAGCTTTAGCTCGTCATGCGCCACCTTTAGCTGGCCAAACACCAGTTCGTATTAAATATGCGACTCAAATTAAAAGTCGCCCACCAACTTTTGTTTTATTTGCAAGCAAGCCAGTGGAATTTCCTACTTCCTATCTGCGATATTTAGAAACCTCTTTGCGTGATTACTTTAACCTACCTGGAATACCTTTAAGGCTATTTTTAAGAAAAGGCAAAAACCCTTATGACTCGAGAGAGAGATAATGTTTAATACACTTTATTTTCTTTAAAAAGACGGCTCTCAAAAACGCTTTATTATTGCAGCAATATAAGGAACATATTTTTTATAATGTTGTATTAATTTAATGAAAGCATAGGCTTTAATAGCTTTTTTAATAAAAGAAATAATTTTCATTTTTAACACTTCTTTAAATGCATTAATTAAGTTTTAATTACATCAATAAACCAACCTTATTTAAAGGCGAAAATTAACCTAAAAATAAATGGAATAACTCAAATTTATTAAGTTTTAACAAAACTCTAATATAACCTGCATTTATGCTTAGATTAATCTTTTTGTTTAAATTTATTACATTGATCAACTTTCCAAAAAAAAAAATTTTATCAAGTATATGATCATGGTTTATTTTGTAATCGGAAAAGGAATCAAAAAAAATGGATATATATATGTATCTTAAGAAAGATCATCAGAAAGTGACTACTCTTTTTAACGAAATCGAGAATTCTGATTCAATTTCAAATAAAGAGTCCCTCTTTTCACAATTAAAAGAAGAACTCCTTTTGCATGCAGAATCCGAACATGCAACTTTCTATAAAGCGCTTAAATCTTATCCTGAGACAAAGGATATTGTTCAACATGCTGATAAAGAACATGCTGAAGTCAAAGCTTCTTTAGACAAAATTAGTTCTTGTCCAAGTAATGATGAAGAATGGTTAGTTTTATTAGATGAACTTAAAGACTCTGTCGAGCATCACATAAAAGAGGAAGAAGGTGAAATGTTTAATAAAGCACGAAGCTTATTAGATGAAAAAACAGAAAAAAAGTTAGTTGATGATATTGAAGAACTTAAGAAAAAATTAAAAACTCATAAGGCTTAGCAATAAAAAAATAAACTTTACAAAAGGACACTATGATTAGGAATGATTGAAAAAATTCAATTTAGTAATGAGGATAAAAAAAATATTATGCTTGAACAATACAAGCTTATATTAAGTTCTCTTGATAAGCTTAATGATATAAGAGAATTAGCAAACAATTTCTGGATTACAATAAATATTGCTGGAGTTTCTGCCATAGCTTATTTAAAGGACCAAGCGCATTTAAGCAATGCTAACAAGTCATACATTATTTATACGTTAATATGTATTGGTATACTTGTGTGTATAGGTTGGATTAGAAATCTTTATGTTATTAAACAAGGTATTAACGTAAGAAATGAATTATTAATTTCAATTGAAAAACAATTCTCCTCAAAAATGTTTACAACCATAATTGATTCAGTTCATCAAAATGGAGTTAAACCTTCTATAACTTTAAGTCAAATGATCGTGCCATTAATATTTCTTTTTGCTTATTTAACATTCGCATGTCTATCAATTTTTAAAAAAAGCATACTTTTGTTTTAATAATAGAATTCATCAAAAGAGGTTTTATACATATCTTAGTATTTAAATTCTTGAGCCTTAAAAACTTGTCCTGTTATTTCACATTTTTGATCACTTAAATACATAAATATATCTGTATAGTCTTCAGGAAGTGAAATGGATAAGGGATCTATTCCTGGACAAGCTTCTGCATGCATAGAGGTCCTAATATTCCCTGGATCTACTAAATTTACTTTAATAGATGAATTTAAATTTTCTTGTGCATAAAGCATTACCATATTTTCAAGTGCAGCTTTACTAACAGAATATGCAGACCAATATGGTAAAATATTCTTAGCAACTTCTGATGTAATGAAAATAATGCGACCTGCTGAAGATTTTCGCAACAGTGGATCCAAAACTCTAAGCAAATACCAATTCGCTGTAAGGTTTATATCAAGAACATCTTGCCATACAGTTGGTTGAATATGATGGATAGGTCCTAACGTTCCCAAAATAGCTGCGTTCCCTACGAATATGTCTAAACGTCCATAGCGGTCTTCAATTGCTTTCGCTAGCTGTCCAAGATTTTCATGATTTTTAAGATCATAAGGCACAAGCATTACGTCGACGCCATAAGGCGCTAATACGTCGTCAAGAATCTCAAGTTGAGCTACATTGCGAGCTAAAATTATAAGATGAGCCCCCTCCTGTGCATAGCGTTTTGCGATAGCAGCTCCTAATCCTCTTGTGCCTCCTGTAATAAGGGCTATTTTTCCGTTTAAGCTTTTCAACCAAGTCCTCTTTATAATTTATTGTAGTTACTACACATAATATTTCTTCCTCTTTATCCTTAGTATTATCTTTATTTAAAAGTGTTAAAATGATAAAGAGTCTTAGAGATTATCTTATAATTTATTTTTATATACAAAAATGCGAATAGTAGCCGGATTATACAAAGGTTTTAGCCTTAAAGCACCTAACTCCTTAAAAACCCGACCTACTTCGGATCGAGCGCGAGAGACAATTTTTAATATTCTTAATAATTATATTCAAGATTATAATGAATTAGAAGTGCTCGATGTCTTTGCTGGTTCAGGCGCTTTAGGATTAGAAGCTTTATCTCGTAAAGCTACAGCAGCAACATTTATAGAAATTGATCGAGACGCAATTAACATAATCCATCATAATATTAATCATCTTAAAATAAATGACGCCTGTAAAGTTTTGCGTCTTGATGCGACACGCCTTCCACATGCTTCTAAAAAATTTAACCTTATTTTTATAGATGCACCATACAATAAAGGGTTAACAAAAAAAGCTCTAAGTGAACTTTTTGAAAAGAAATGGATCGCTGAGAATGCAATATTAGTCATTGAAATATCTGTTAGTGAAACTTTTTTCTTTCCTTCTTATCTCAAATTCTTAAATGAGCGTCATATAGGGATAACAAAAGTCATCTTAGCAACTATTCCTTCTATGCAATAAATTCATACTTACTTTGCCAAAAAAGCATTTTTAATTTTTTATTTTTATGTATATTTGTCAAATATCTTAAAAAGGACATTTCAAATGAATAAAAATCATATTTACTTAATATTTACAACTTTAATTACTCCTAATATTTGTTTAGCAACAAACCTAAATGATGTCGATGACTCCTTAGTAGAATTTGCAAAAAAACTATCTCTCAGCGAAGTATTAGCTGATGAAGAAACTAAGATACTAGAGCAAGTAACTTTAGATATACCAGGTATCAATCTCGCACTTGAAAAGCTTAAAAATCCAACACTTCATGTAGATGAATTATTAACAGAAAATCAGAAACTCCCAGAGCAGTTTAAACAGCCAGAAGAAGTTTTTAGCAGTGAAGAAACTGAAGAAGCCATTTTATTGGAAGAATTTTATTTTAATGATATGAAAAAAGAAAATGTCATTCATAAAAAGCCTAATGATAAGATAAAAATTGAAATTGTAAATGATATTACTGCAAATGATATTGCAATATTAGATAATTTATTTAAAAAAATAAATAAAACATATAATGATGATTTAAAAAATATTGAGCGTTTATTCTTTGAAAATGATACTTTATTGCATTATTTAGATAATATATTTGTATATGATGAACCTGAAGTTGTTTTAGCAGAAAGAGCCAATATAACTGTTGAAGCTCTTAGAAATCTAAAAGAACGCGCAGACGCAAGATTAGAACAGATAAAAATCCTCGCCAAAGAACAAGGCATTTTAGCTCCTAAAGAACAAAAAGAAAATATGATAGTTGAGTTCATGAAAGAAAAAAAATGTTCCCGCATATTTGCTGAAAAAACATACAAACAATTTATTGGAGAAGATTAATCTCCCTTAACAATAATATTTTCTTAAATTTTTTGTAAGAACTCTTGCATCAGTGTTAAGAAAACGTTACTTTGTGGCGTGTGCCCGCTTGGTGGAATGGTAGACACAGCAGACTTAAAATCTGCCGCCTAACAAGGCATGCCAGTTCGAGTCTGGCAGCGGGCACCACCTTAAAATCATTTACAATGATAGTTTTATTAAATGCTCAGCCTCACCAAAAACTTAAAGACTTTTATTTAAAAACCCAATTTTTTTCCTCGCTCTCTAATTGATCTTGTGCGATTGCTTCTCGGATTGCAGTTAATAAACGATTCATAAAAGAAATATTGTGAATCGTTATCGCTTGAAGTGCCAATATTTCTTGCGCTCTTAATAAATGATGAAGATACGAGCGTGAAAATGTTTTGCAAGTGGGGCAAGGGCAAGTTTCATCAATTGGCTTTGAGTCTTCTCTAAATCGGGCATTACGAAGGTTAATGTGCTCTCCTCCCTGCCCGTCTTCATTATCCCAAAATGAAGGCTGAATCAAAGCCCCTCCGTGACGAGCAAGACGTGTTGGATGAACACAGTCAAATGTATCAATACCCTGCCGAACACCATTGAAGATATCACTAACGCCACCAATCCCTAAAAGATGAACAGGACGTTCAGGATTAAGTAGGCTCATTGTTAGAGCTACAATATCATGCATTTGCTCTTTTGATGCACCTAGCGATCCACCAACGGCATGACCAAAGAATGGTTGATCATTAACAAACTTGGAACTTTCTGAACGAAGGTCAGTATATACTCCCCCTTGTATAATTCCGTATAAAGCTTGCTTTTGATTATCTGTTCGTTGAAATTCTGAGAGACTTCTTAAAGCCCAACGGTGTGACAATTGCATCGATCTTTGTGTATAGGTTTTATCAACATGAAAAGGTGTGCATTCATCAAGGACAACGATAAGATCTGCTCCCAGTTGACGCTGTACTTGTATTGAGCGCTCAGGTGTTAAAAGATGCATGCGTCCATCAATATAGGATTTAAATTTTGCACCTTCTTCGGTAATTTTTAAAAGCGTTTTTGGCCGAGTTGTTAGTCTTTTCCCCTTTATCTCACTTGCCACAGAACCATGGCCTAAGCTAAAAATTTGAAATCCTCCTGAATCAGTGAGCATAGGTTTATTCCACCCCATGAAACGATGTAAACCCCCTTGCTTTTCAATTATTTCCCCACCTGGTTGCAACATAAGATGGTAAGTATTCGATAAAATAATCTGCGTATCAACTTCATTTACTTGATTGGGTGTTGCTCCTTTAATTGCTGCTTTTGTCGCACAAAAAATAAAAGCAGGTGTATTCACTATACCATGAGGAGTCATTAAGCGTCCTAAACGTGCTTTACTATTGTGAGAAGGCTTAAGAATATCAAACTGAAAATTTGGGTAGGGCAACATCTATAAAATTCTTCCGAGACTGATTAACAAACTTTGCTAAGTACATGACAGCGATATTTGCAAGGCTAACTATAAGACGAATAACAAAAGTACCTAAAATATAATTGTAAATAAGCGTATCATATGCAACAGGATGAGCAGATAAAATAACCCATGCTAACGTACTAAAAACAATGTTATCTATACTTGCCGAAATAATGAAAGCTAAACTTGCTCGTAACCATAAAGCTTTTCCGTGCGTGAAATTTTTAAAGAACTGAAAAATATAAACATCACTGTATTGACTAACTAAATAAGCACTTAAACTGGCTATTAAAATTGTCGGGATCGGTAAAAATAAGACTACCATTGCTTCATGTGACTTATTAAAATGTATATAATCTTTATTTATTAGCTCAATAGGTTTAATACCTAAAGTCAGCAACATAAGGATAGTAATTAGAAGAGAGGCGAAAAAACTAAGCTTAATGGAAGCTTTAGCAACATCTTTACCATAATATTCTGTTAAAATATCAGAAACGAGAAAACTTGAAGAAAAAACAACAGTGCCCAATGCGATAGGATAATTAAAAAAAGAAAATTCTCCCGCTTTAAGAACTTGAAGATTCCCAACAATAATAGCAATGGAATTATAAACAAAAAGTCCTAAAGCCCCGTAATAACGGAAAGCTATAAGTATAACAAAGCTACAAACCAAAAATGTTAGTCCTCCTACTATTTCAGAGGGTAGACTTTGAAATAGGGAAACCAAGTTAATCAGAAATGATGAAATCATAGAGAACAGTGCAGGGAAAATTTCCCTGCTCTTTCAATTTTTAAGCTTTTTGATCCTGAACACGTTCAACGCGACGCTTAAGCACAAGAGCTTCCTTTGATAACTTAGAGTCATTTGTACTTTTTAGAAAAGCATCTATGCCACCATTACTTTCAATTGTCCTGATAGCGCGAGTTGAAATACGCATTCTAACTTTCCCCAAGATATCACTAATAAATGATACATTTTGTATATTAGGTAGAAAGCGGCGACGTGTTTTATTATTGGCATGACTTACGTTATTACCTGACATGACCTGTTTACCTGTTATAATGCAACGGCGTGCCATACTATACTCTCCATCTTAAATTCTTAAACTTTAGGCTTCTAATACGCTATTATTATAGCCGCCGTCAAGAGGATTCACCATTTATCTATTCAACAGTGACTGATTTTGCCAAATTTCTTGGTTGATCAACATCAGTACCTTTATAAACCGCCGTATAATAGGCTAATAGCTGAGTTGGAATAGCATAGACCATAGGCGCAATCAAAGAACTCGTAGTTGGTAAAATAATTCTTTTTATGGCCTGTGAAGTAAATAAGCTGTGCCCTTTTTCGTCACTTAATAATACTATAGGTCCCCGTCTTGAAAGAATCTCTTGAATATTAGAAACGGTCTTTTCAAAAAGAGAATCATAAGGTGCAATTGCTACCGTTGGTACTGATTCCTCAATAAGAGCAATAGGACCGTGTTTAAGTTCTCCAGCAGCAAAGCCTTCTGCATGTATATATGAAATTTCTTTAAGTTTTAGCGCTCCTTCAAGAGCAAGAGGATAGCTAGGCCCTCTTCCAATATAAAGCACATTATTAACTTCTAATAAAGAACGAGCAATTTCAGCAATATCTTTTTTCAATAATAATGTTTGCTCTATAAGTAATGGTAATTGCGCTAAATCTTTACAGTATTGAGTAAGATCTTCTTGAGAAATTGTTTTTCTCGCTTGTGCAAAAGCCAATGCTAAAACTGCTAAAACACATAATTGTGTTGTAAATGCTTTTGTTGAAGCAACACCAATCTCGGGACCTGCTTGCGTTAAAAATGTTACATCTACAGCTCTTGCAAGAGAGCTGTTTGCAACATTAATAATGCCAAGTGAAGGTTGCCCTTGAGATTTTACGTAAGCCTGAGCAGCAAGTGTATCAGCAGTTTCTCCTGATTGTGAAATAAAAAGTGATATTCCGTCTTTAGGCATAGGAGGCTGGCGATATCTAAATTCAGAAGCAATATCAAGTTCAACTGGGATACGAGCAATATTTTCAAACCAATATTTTGCAACCATTCCCGCGTAAAATGCAGTTCCACAGGCAACGATAGTAAGACGAGAAACATTTTCCAAAGCAAATGGTAAAGGACGGAAATGCAATCCTGTGTGCGTAATGTTAAAATACTCAGAAAGAGTGCGACGAATTACATCTGGTTGTTCATGAATTTCTTTAAGCATAAAATGCTCAAATCCCTCTTTATCAATAGATGAGGTTCCTACCTTGCTCTGTTGAATTTTTCTTTCAACCCGTTTTCCTTCAAGATTGTATATTTTTACACCAGAATTTTCTAAAACAGCGATATCGCCATCTTCTAAAAATGTAACTTGTTGGGTTAAATGAGAAAGAGCAACCGCATCTGAACCAATGTACATTTCTTCTTTACCATAGCCAATTGCTAATGGTGGTCCTGAACGAGCAGCAATTAATAAATTTGGATAATCACGAAATAACATTGCAATTGCAAAAGCTCCTCTTACAACACTGAGTGTTTTTTTAACTGATTCAAAAGGACTCAAGCCTTGCTCTAAGTGCTGATTAACCAAATGAAGAACAACTTCTGTATCAGTCTCGCTAGTAAATTGTACTCCCTTCTCAAGAAGTTGATCTTTTAAAAGATGATAATTTTCAATAATACCATTGTGCACAATAGCAACTTGATCTGTCATATGGGGATGAGCATTTTGATCATTAGGAATGCCATGTGTTGCCCACCGTGTATGAGCAATACCTGTGTTTCCAGAAACAGGAGACTCTTTGAGATCTGCTTCTAAATTCACAAGTTTCCCAGCTTTACGACGTCTAAGAAGTTTGTTCTCAGAAATGATTGCCACCCCAGAAGAATCATATCCCCTATATTCAAGGCGGCGCAAACCCTCAATAAGGCCAGAAACAACATTGTTTTTTTGCGAACTAACGATACCAACAATTCCGCACATTACCCTAGATCCTTTTCATATGTTAGAGTTGACTTTTTGTTCCGGAGAGAAATTGCTCCCTTTTCAATTTCTTTGACTTGAGCCCGAGCAACAGCAAGGCTTTGAGGAGCAATATTTTTTGTAATTGTACTCCCAGCACCTATATAAGCTTGATTCCCAATCTTTAAAGGAGCAACAAGAGAAGTATTAGCACCGATTGAGACGCCATCTCCAATTTCAGTCTGCCATTTACTAAAACCATCATAATTACATGTTATAGTACCTGCCCCAATATTTGTCTTTTCTCCTACTACAGCATCTCCAATGTAGCTTAAATGGTTAACTTTTGTTTTTGCCCCTAATGTTGAATTTTTTACTTCAACAAAATTTCCTATCTTTACATTTTCTTCAAGCACTGTTCCTGGCCGAAGCCGAGCAAACGGACCAATAGTACATCCATTTTTAATATGAGTATCTTCAATATCAGAAAATGAACGAATAATGACATCTTGCTCAATAATAGTATTGGGGCCTAGATTGACAAAGGGATGAATTATAACGTCCGAAGCAATTTTCGTATCATAACTTAAATAAACTGTTTCAGGTGAAATCATGGTAACGCCTTGTTCTAACGCTTTATTTCGCCAACGTTCCTGCATTTTGGTTTCGCTTTCTGCAAGATCTTTCCGCGTATTAACTCCTTCAAACTCGCTGGGATCTTGTGCCACAACAACTTCGGCTTTTAATCCTTCTGCGCGCGCTACCCTCACGACATCAGTTAAATAATATTCTTGATTTGATTCCTGTGGCAAAATTTTCTCAAGTAACTTAATAGCATGAACACCATCAAGTGCCATAACACCAGCATTGCAAAGCTTAATTTTTCTAATATTTTCATCAGCTTCTTTATGCTCAACAATAGCATCCACTTGGTTGTCTTTAGAAGTCACTATCCGACCATAAGCTTTGGGATCATCTAATTGCATCCCCACAACCACGACAGCAGGTTTAGAAGGGCTGCTAAAACGGTCTATAACTTCACCAAGAGTTTGATGACGTATTAAAGGAGTATCGCCAAATAAAACAAGAACAATTCCTTTAAAATTTTCTATGAAAGTACGGGCAGATAAAACAGCATGCGCAGTGCCTAACTGCTCTTCTTGAATCACAGGAATGATCTTCGAAAATGTTTGTTGTGCTTCCTTAATAACGGATTCTTGTGAATGATTTACAACTAAGGCTATTTGCTCAGTTTGAAGTGCTACAGCAGTTTCAAGCACGTAATGAATCATTGGACGTCCACCAATAGAGTGTAAAACTTTAGGTAACGAAGAACACATTCTCGTTCCTTTACCGGCAGCTAAAATAATTGTAAAAAGAGAATTATTAACTATTTCCAATATTCACTCCAAAAAAAGATATCAACTATTACGGTGATTACATAAATTAAGAAAAACACCAAATGTTATAATATGACGAAAAATTACAACTTTTCATCAAATATGCCTTTACATATAATTTTTAATACTAAAAAAGATAAAAAAATTAATTACTTTACCAGTAATAACATTCTTTACGAATGTCTATATGAATAAAATTTGATTTTGGATAAAACCCCACGCCCCCTGCTTTTTGTGCTTTTGCGGCATTACGTAACTTTACAAGCTGTGTCCCAGCCATACGGATATCGACAGCTTTACCTTCTATATGCTTGCTATTCTGCGCGACTCCTTTACCTGTCTTTCGCAAGTGATCATTAAATTCCTTAGAACGATACCCTGAAATAATTTCAAAGGGTTTTTTTTCGTTAACAGCCTTTTGTATATTATTCATTAAATCGAATAATTTGGGTTCTATGTTTGTTGTTTTTCCGTTCGACGGATCCCGTAAAAAATGGTTAAGTGCGTCCAATTGTTCAGGAATATAGTGGCCATCTGCCCAGAAAATGTCCTTAAACCATTCTGAAGTATGAGTATTATAAAGCACTAGCTTTCTTTCAAAATTGGAAGTTGCGCAAATTAATTTGGGAAAAAAGAGTGTGGTTAAGGCTGCGCCTCCTGTAACAAGAAATGTTCTTCTTGTTAGCAATCCTGCATCTTTTAGCATCAAATGCTCCTTATTTTTGCGTGTTTTACATTCAAATGAATCTCAGTAGTTAAGCAAAAATGCGAGCAAACATAAAGAAAATAATTTCCTTAAAAATCAATGTATTAAAATTAAATATAGATAAAAATTAAGATAATTAGTTCTTTTTTGTATTTAAGTTAAATAGGTTTTATTAAATTAAAATTAATGGTTTAAATTACGAAGAATATTAAATCTCTAATAACAGTTACTTGCTTGATTTAAGATAAAAGTTAGGAATAAAATTCTTCTAGCTACAAAGGTAGCAAAATAGCGTAAAGGTTATATTTTTTGAAAAATGGAGAATAAATATGAAGTTTAAATCAATTACTATTACAAGTCTTGCTTGCCTCTCTTTGCTTTCAGGCTGTGCAGAATATGACTTGAAAGAAGCACCCGGTTATCAATTTACAAAAGAACAGCCCATTCGTCTTAATGTTGCAAATTTTAGGATCATTAATACACCTATTGGAACTGAGGCTCAAACAACTAAAAACTTAAGACTTGCTCTTGAAGGATGGGGTAATTCTCGTTTTGTACCCTTTGGACGTGAAAAGAAAGCTATTTTAATTGTTGAAGATGCTAAACTTCTTACCCATCAAGAAGAATATGATGGAAAGATTCGTGTAAAACTTGAGATTTTAGATGATCGCGGTTTCGTTGTAGGTTCTGCACATGCTGCAGTAGTTCGTACTTTAAAATTACCGGTTGACCTTTCACTTGAAGAAAGAGCAGGCCAATTAAAACGATTCCAGGAAGAATTGATCAATGATATAGATAAACAAATGACGAAAGAATTAATTCAACATTTACCAACTTATATTTCAACTTGGATGAGCTAATTTAATGAAGCCAGTTGGTAATATTCCTTTACCCAACTGGCTTCACAGCCCCACTACGCAAGCATTACTCACGTGTATTCCAAATGCTTCTGAAACAATTCGATTTGTTGGTGGTTGCGTACGCAATACACTTTTAAATCTTCCGGTAAAAGATATTGATTTAGCCACAACCTATCTTCCTCAAGACATCCTTAAATTTGTCAAAGATAAAGGATTTAAAGCCGTACCTATTGGGCTTGAACATGGTTCAATGCTCGTCATTGTTGATTCTCAAATTTTTGAGATTACAACCCTTCGTAAAGATTTAGAAACCTTTGGCCGTCATGCAAGAGTTGCTTTTACTGATGATTGGCTAGAAGATGCTAAAAGACGCGATTTTACAATTAACTCATTCTACCTCTCAACAGGAGGAGAACTTTATGATCCATGGAATGGACTTCAAGACTTGCAACAAAAAGTTATTAAATTTATTGGCAAGCCAGAAGAACGTGTTCAAGAAGACTATTTAAGAATTTTACGTTTCTTTCGTTTTCTAGCTTATTTTGGAAATGAAAACCTTGATTTACCCTCCTATGATGCTTGCAAAAAATTTTCCTCTTTTTTGAAATATTTGCCAATTGAGCGTATACAAAAAGAATTATTCATATTGTGTTCCTCTCCTGATCCCGTGTTTGCTATACAAAAAATGTATGAAGCCCAAATTTTTGACCCTTTATTTAAGGCGACTCTCTCTTTCAATAAAATACTTTTGGAACGTCTTATTTACTTTGAAACAAAGTATTTAAATTCTATAATTTTAAATCCGCTAAGACGTATGTATATGATAAATATTGTTTTAGGATTACTTCCCTTAGGAGCACAAAATCCCTTTAAATTGTCAAAAGAAGAACAAAATTATATAAAAACTTTAGAAATGCTTTTAGATCAACAATCTACATCTGATGCCATTTTACTCTATCGCTACCCCATACACATTGTTGTTGATAGTCGTTTAATAGACGCTGCATTAAATAATAATTCATTAAAATTAGATCACCTGATTAAATACTTAAAAACTTGGAAGAAACCGACCTTTCCTTTACAAGGAAAAGATCTTTTACATCTCGGAATTCCTGAAGGAATTCAGATTGGGCAGTACCTTCATGAAATAGAAGATTGGTGGATTAATAATAGTTTCTTACCAAATCATGCTGATTGTTTGCATGAAATAAACCGTCGGTTAAATGAATCCTTTAGTAATATTTCGTAACAAAGCTTAATTTGTTCTTAACTTAAAAGCTACGTAATAATTAAATTAAGAAATAAACTAAGAGGATATATTGTGGTATCTCAGTTAAAAAATAGAACTTTTTCAACAAATAATCTTTCTCATTTTATGACAAAGCAAAAGACCATTTTTCATCCCGTTTCTTGTCGAGGAATTGGTGTACATTCCGCTAAAAATATAACTATTAGCTTATTCCCTGCTGAAAATGATACGGGTATTGTCTTCGAAAGAGTTGACTTAAGCCAAGATAATCTTATTAAAGTCAGTGTTGATAATGTTGTTGATACTTTTATGAGTACAAAAATCGCAAATCGTAGCGGTGCAAGCATTGCAACTATTGAACATTTAATGGCAGCTATTGCAGCATGCGAAATTGATAATTTGCACATTGAAATTGATGGACCTGAAGTCCCTATCCTAGATGGAAGTTCGATCGACTTCATTAAGCTTATAGAAAGTGCGCGTTTAAAAGAACAAAAAGCCCCGCGGCGTGTGATTCGTGTTTTGAAACAAATTACCGTACAAGAAAATGATAAGTTTGCAACCTTAGAACCAGCAGACGATTTTTCCATTGATTGTACCCTAGATTTCCATGGACGTCAGGGTTTAATGGCAGAAAAAGTAGCTTTTGAAGGCTCTTCTCAAAGTTTCAGAGAAGAAATTGCTAAAGCAAGAACATTTGGCTTTTATGAAGATGCTCAAAAGATCTTTGCTGCAGGGTTAGGATTAGGTGCTTCTCTAGATAACACGATTGTTATTGATAACGGACAGGTAATGAATCCTGAAGGTTTAAGATATTCTAATGAATTTGTTCGTCATAAAGCCTTAGATGCATTTGGAGATTTATACGTAATTGGCCACCCTTTAATTGGTTGTTATAAAGCTCATAATAGCGGGCATACGCTTAATCATAAATTAGCTAAAGCATTCTTATCAGATAAAACTGCATGGAGGTTTGAACCTTTAGGGGATTCCACAGAATGGCACCCTACTGTTTATTCACGCTCACATATTCATTCTATTTCTGCTTAATGAACCCACTCAAGTAGATATTTTCTAGGTTTTTTTATATTCTTATGATTTCTTCTTGGCTTTTTTGTGAAAGAAGGATAATCAGAATAAAGAATCAAAAATTTTAGGGATTAATATGTTTGACACTCATCTTAAAAAATATTCTTCATTCTTGATTGCAAGTATTCTCTTAATTTTACCAAGTTGTTCTACGACAGAAGAAGAAAAATATGTTGAAAGACCGGTGGAAGAACTTTATAACGCAGGTCTAACAGAACTCAAAAATAATAATTTTGGCAAAGCTGCTACTGCGTTTGATGAGGTTGAACGCCAACATCCATATTCTCAATGGGCGACACAAGCACAACTAATGTCTGCATATGCGCACTATCAAAATCAAAAGTATGAGAAAGCTTTAGCAGCAGTAGATACTTTCATTCAACTTCATCCGGCACATCCTGATAGTTCTTATGCTTATTATTTGCAAGGGCTTTGTTACTATGAACAATTATCTCCTGTTGAAAGAGACCAAAAAATGACTGAGCTTGCTATGGACTCTTTCCAGGAAATTTTAAAACGTTTCCCCGAAAGCAACTATGCAAAAGATGCTAGGCTAAAACTGAATTTACTTCAAGATATGATTGCTGCTAAAGAAATGCATGTTGGGCGCTATTATCAATCACGGAAAAGCTATGTAGCAGCTATGAATCGTTTTAAAAATGTTGTCAAAAACTATCAAACAACTGCTCATGTCCCAGAAGCTTTACACCGCCTTGTAGAAGTTTATCTTGCTTTAAACCTTAAAGATGAAGCCTTAACTGTTGCTTCAATTTTAAGTCATAACTTTCCTTCTAACAATTGGTATTCAGAAACTTACTTTTTAATGAAGGGCGAAGATTTTAGAGAAGAAAAAACAGAGTCCTATTTACCTTGGTTAACTAACATATGGCAAGATAAATAATAGTTTACTATGCTACAAACTCTTAGCATTACAAATGTGGTTTTAATTGATCAATTAAATCTGGAATTTAAACTAGGTTTTGGTGCACTTACTGGTGAAACAGGGGCAGGAAAATCTATACTTTTGGATGCTCTTGGTCTAGCTTTAGGCGAACGAAGTAACACGAGTTTAATTCGCCCCAAAGAAGAGCAAGCAGTCGTTACGGCTGAATTTTTAGTACATGAAAATCATCCAATTCATAAACTTTTGAATGAACAAGGATTATCTGCAGGTGATACGATCATTTTGCGACGTATACTGACGAAAGATGGGCGTTCAAAAGCCTTTGTTAATGATCAAACAGTCTCTCTTAACCTTTTAAGAACTATTGGAGAAACATTAGTTGAAATTCATGGCCAGTTTGACCATTTATTAAATGCGGCAACCCACAGAGCTATTCTTGATAATTTTGGGAACCTTGAACCTTTTTGTCAAGAAACAAAACAAGCATTCAAAGCCTACGAAGCTGCTAAGCAAATGTATCAAAATACTGAAATGAAAGCTAAGCAACAATTACAAAACCAGGAATATTTAAATTATTGCTTGAATGAAATCAAAGGACTTGAACCTCAAGAAAACGAAGAAGAAATTTTACTTCAAAAAAGAATAAAACTTCAAAATTCTGCCAAAATAAAAGATATTTACAAATCGTCTTTGGATGCTTTAAGTCATGAACGAGGAGCAGAAGCACTTTTATTACAAGCCTACAAAAATATTCATAAAGCTAATGAAATAACTCATGGAACTTTAGATAAAATTCTAATTATTTTAGATCGAGCTCTTATTGAAACAAGCGAGGCTTTAAGGCAACTTCAAACATCATTTTCTTTAGATCTGCAAGAAAATGAAACTTTAGAATCAATTGAAGATAGATTATATCAATTAAGGTCTCTTGCTCGAAAACATAATGTAAACATTTCTGACTTAACTACAATAAAAAATAAGATCGAAAATGACTTAGCTTTTATCCAAGATTCAGAGGAAACTCTAAATCACCTTAGGGAAATCATGGAAAAGGCACAGTTAATTTTTGAGCAAAGCGCAACTAGAATAAGTAACGCCAGGAAAGATGCCGCTCTAAGACTTGAAAAAGCTTTAGCTGAAGAACTCCCACCTTTAAAATTAGAGAATGCACAACTAAAAGTTCTCTTTTCAGAACTTGAAGAAAGCAACTGGAGTGAAGCAGGTTATGATCATGTTCAATTCACTGTATCCACCAATTATGGGATGCCTTTTGGCTCTCTTGCTAAAATTGCTTCTGGAGGTGAACGTTCTCGGTTTATGTTGGCACTTAAAGTTTTATTGGCTAATAATGCACAAACTTCGCTCATAATTTTTGATGAAATTGACGCAGGTGTAGGTGGCGCAGTTGCTTCAGCCATAGGACAAAGACTTAAAAGGTTAAGTCATCAATTTCAAGTGCTTGCAATCACACATTCCCCTCAAGTTGCAAGTTATGCTCATTATCACTTACATGCATATAAAAATGAAGATTCAACGCGAGTTCACACACAAGTAAGTATTTTAAATCAGACAGAAAGACGAGAAGAGATAGCTCGTATGCTTGCAGGTGCAACCATTACCGTTGAAGCTAGAGCCGCAGCAGAACAACTCCTTAAAACTGGAATCCTTTCTTGATTGAACTAAAAAAAATCGTTCCTGTTGATAATTTAACAGAACTTGAAGCCCAGGCTGAACTTCGATATTTAGCTAAAGAAATTGCTTATCACGATTCGCTTTACCATGAAAAGGATCAACCTGAAATCGATGATGCCACTTACGATTCTTTACGGCAAAGAAACACAGCTATAGAAGATAAATTTCCTCATTTAATACGTCCAGATAGTCCTTCTAGAAAAGTTGGCCATAAAGCATCACCCGCTTTCTCTAAAGTGACTCATTTGGCACCTATGCTTTCGCTTGAAAATGCTTTTATTGAAGAAGATATTATTGATTTCCTTGAAAGAGTTAAACGCTTTCTTGGATTAAATACAGAAGAAATTGAGATTGTTGCCGAGCCAAAAATTGATGGACTTTCATGCTCTCTGCGCTATGAAGAAGGTTGCTTAAAACAAGCTGCGACACGAGGCGATGGAGAAATCGGTGAAGACGTAACAGAGAATGTCAGGACTATTCAAAATATTCCTTTAACTATTCCATATGCTGAAACCCTTGAAATAAGAGGTGAAGTATACATGAAACATAGTAATTTCAATAAGCTTAATGCATTAAGGATCCAAGCTAAAGAGCCTTTATTTGCAAATCCTCGAAATGCTGCAGCTGGGTCTTTAAGGCAATTGGACGCGCGTATTACTGCAACGAGACCACTAGAATTTTTTGCGTATGGTTTTAGCAAATATCCACTTAAGCTAGCAACACATTTTGAAGGTTTGGAATTGTTAAAGGAATGGCGTTTTCCTGTTAACCCTCTCATTGAAGTATGTCCTTCGATCCAAGATATACTTGCCTTTTACCAAAAAATAGAAAGTCTCAGAAGTGAATTAGATTATGATATAGATGGCGTAGTCTATAAAATAAATTCTTTATCTTTACAGCACCGGCTAGGAAATGTTGCCCGTGCTCCACGTTATGCAATTGCGCATAAATTTCCGCCACAGCAAGCTCAAACAACTTTAGAAAACATTATTATTCAAGTTGGTAGAACAGGTGTATTAACACCAGTCGCGCAATTAAAACCTATTAATGTAGGGGGCGTCATTGTCTCCCGTGCGACTTTACATAACGATGATGAATTAATAAGAAAAGATATTCGTATTGGAGACCGAGTTTTAATCCAACGTGCTGGAGACGTTATTCCTCAAGTCGTCAAGGTTTTAAACCCTGAACGTCCAAACCGTTCTTTACCTTTTAAATTTCCTACTCACTGTCCAGTCTGTGAAAGTTATATTGAAAGGCTTCCCGAACAAGCAGCGCATCGATGCACTGGAGGCCTTTATTGTCCAACACAAGCTTCTTTAAGATTAAGACATTTTGTTTCTCGAGATGCTTTTGATATTGAAGGATTAGGCTTAAAACATATTGACTCTTTTTTCCAAGAAGGACTTTTGAAGACACCCGTTGATATATTTACTTTGGAAGAAAAAGATATGAATAGCTCTACTCCTCTGTCCTCTCGTGAAGGATGGGGGATTAAATCAGCACAAAACTTATTTACAGCAATTAATAACCGTCGAAATATTTCTCTGGAGAGATTTATTTACTCTTTAGGCATTCCTCAAATAGGGCAAACAACAGCTAAATTACTTGCATTTCACTACGAAAAATATTTTCAATGGAAAGAAGCAATGCAAAAAGCTGCAAAAGAAGATGGGGAAGAGCGCCAAGATCTTTTAAGTATTAATGGAATTGGCCCCAGTGTTGCTGAGGACCTCTTAAGCTTTTTTAAAGAGCAGCATAATATTGATATTTTAGATAAGCTTGAACACCATCTCACTATAACTGATATTATTTCTATAGCATTTAATGATTCACCTATCAATGGAAAAGTGATTGTTTTTACCGGTACTTTAAATAATTTAACACGTGCAGAGGCAAAGGCGCGTGCTGAATCACTTGGCGCCAAGGTAGCTGGATCTGTCTCTTCTAAAACTGATTATGTCATCTATGGAGAAGATGCAGGCAGTAAAGCACGTAAGGCCAAAGAGCTAGGGGTTAATCTTTTAACAGAAGATGAATGGCTCACTCTTATAAAAGAATTTGAATAATTAATAATTAGTAAAAGAGGTTTTTATGACGAGACAGACAACAACCAAATGCTGTATCTGCGGTCTTAAATTTGAGAATAGTCACCTCTTCCCTCTTCTACTTCTTAAAGTTGAAGTTTATGAACTTATTAAAATAAGCCAGCCAAAATTAAGAAAGAATGACTTTATTTGCTTTAAAGATTTAAATCACTACAAACTGAAGAGCATTCAAAAAATATTACCTCAAGTAAAAACTTCAGAAGAAAAAGTCATCAATAGTGTTAAAAATCAGGAATTTTTATCAAAAGATATCCATCACACCTATCATGAAAAACGGACTTTTGGAGAAAAACTTGCAGACAAAGTAGCCACTTTTGGTGGTAGCTGGAGTTTTATTATAAGTTTCACTTTATTTATAATCATCTGGATCATTTTTAATTCTTATAAAGTCCTCCATAATCCTTTTGATCCTTTTCCTTATATTCTTTTAAACTTAATCCTGTCCTGTTTAGCGGCTTTGCAAGCACCAATAATTATGATGAGCCAAAATCGCCAAGAAGCTAAAGACCGCTTACGAGCAACACACGATTATGAGGTCAATTTAAAAGCTGAATTTGAGATAAGAATGCTCAATAGCAAAATTGATGATTATCTTCAAGCTTCATTGCAACGAATAAAACAGCTTGAGGAACAACAAGAAAAATTGTCGAAAGCTTAGAAGATGCGAACTTCAAACTTTAGAAAAAAATTATTAATAATATTTCCGATGATCAAATATTATTTTGGGTAGGATTACCTATAAAAAGCCCTATTTATATTTTGCTGAAGATAATTCCTATTAGAACAATAAGGCCAATCCAATGATTGGCTTTAAAAAGGCGCAAACATTTCGTTGAATCATGAATATCTAAATTTGCAAGTTGCCAAAGAGCATGCGCAGTAACTAATGCAACAGCAAGGCTATAAGACCAAGAAAAATTTGCTTTAAAACCGCCTGCAATCAAAAATAAAATCATGACCAAAAAGAATAGGCTTAAAAAAGGATACGTCTTAGCCCCTAAAGTTATTGCCGTAGATTTAAGACCCAGCAGTAAATCGTCTTCTCGATCCTGATGAGCATAAATAGTATCGTAACATAACGTCCAAAAGAAACCCGCCATATAAAAAAGAAAAGGTATTGAGGACATCTTCTCATTTAAAATCGTCCATCCCATCAAAACGCCCCAATTGAAAGTCAGCCCTAAGAAAGCTTGAGGCCAATAAGTAATACGTTTCATCCAAGGATAAACGGCTATAAGAACTAAAGAAAGTAATCCTAGTTGAATTGTGACTTTAGGAAAAGAAAACAATATTAAAGCAGCTAAAAAGAGTTGTAACAATAGAAAAAAGATAGCTTGGATTCTTCTAATCTCTTGGCTTGGCAAAGGACGAGATGAAGTGCGTGAAACCTTCCCGTCATATTTATGATCTACAAGATCATTATAGGTGCAGCCCGCTCCGCGCATTAAAATTGCTCCCACCATAAATAAGAAATATTCTTTTAATGGAAGTAAAATAGGTGAAGCAAGGGTCAATCCCCACAATCCAGGATAAAGCAGTAATAAAACGCCAATTGGCCGATCCCATCGAGCAAGCCTAGTATAAGGCTTTACCCAAGCAGGTAACCATCGATCGAGCCAGAATTTGGTTAAAAGGTCATTATTCATTTATCTCAATATAAACAGTCTTTTACTGTCTCGCCAACTTAAATTTTTCCTGCTAAAATGGTTGCTTGAAATCAATAAAAAATCAAAATAGTTAGGGAGAATTATATCAATTATGAATTTAATTAATTTTTCTCAAATGCTTAGCTCAAAGCTATGTCACGATTTAATTACTCCAGTCGGTGCTCTTAAGACAAGTTTTGATCTTTATTCAACTGCAGATACAGAAGATCAATCACAGCTTTTTGAATTAGCTAAACAAAGCGCAGACAAAGCTATTCGAAAACTTATCTTTTTTCGAGCAGCTTTTGGCTATTCTTCGGATTCTCATTTTGCATCCTTTGAACAGACAAAAAATCTTATTCAAAATTTTCTTGCAATTAATAAAATTGATTTAATGTGGGATCAAAAAAATCCACTTATAGAACCAACTGATATTTCCTCCAAGATGCCTATTTATGGCCAATTGATAGCTAATTTAATCTTTATCTTTTCTGAAATAGCGCCCGCAGGTGGTCAGGTTTTCATTACCTTTACAGAAGGGAATTCTCAAAATATACATTTGACTCTTAAAGGTAAATTAGTTCCTTTAAGGCCAATTATTATCACTGCTTTAAAAGGATTGCTTCAAGAAAGTGAAGCATCGTCTCATGTTATACAAGCCATATATACGCGCATGTTATGTGAAAATTTGAAAGCAAATTTAGAAATTATTCAACAAGAACGAACCTGTCTAGAATTTTTTATATCACTTGGCGTCTAGAAGAAAAGGCTTCATTTTTCTTTTTTAATAAACTTAAAAGAGCGTGATATGTCTCAATATTAGGTTGTTTAGTAATGTATAAAGGTGTGAAATGCATTTGAAAAGCACCTAGAACAGCTTGAATTTGTAATTGATTTTCCTCAGAATGATCAATTCCATAACCATATTGTTTTAACAATTCTAACAATTTTAATGAGGTATAGTTTTCAGCAAAAGTTTTTTCAAAAGAAGGTACGATGCCTATTCCTTGAGAAGCTAGCCATCTCCAGTCAAAAAGTTCCCCAGGATCTACTTTTCTTGTAGGTGCTATATCTGAATGACCAAGAACGTGCCATGGTTCGATTTTATGTCTCTGGATGATTTTTAAAGAAAGATTAGCTAAAGATTCCATCTGAGCTTTAGGAAAATTTCGATATGCAGGACCATGGCCAGGATTTATAAGTTCAATTCCTATGGACCAGCTATTAATATCGTCATGTCCTTCCCATGAACTCTTCCCAGCGTGCCATGCCCTCCTCTCTTCTTGAACGAGTTGATAGATATCCCCATTTTCATCAATTAAATAGTGAGCACTCACAGGATTTAAAGATTTATCGTCACATAAAATTTTTAATGAAGTTACCAGATCGCAAGCTGTATAATGATAAATTAAATATTTAATAGAGGCTTGAGAGGATCTCATATTATAGTTTAACGAAGAAAACTCTTTATACATCTCTAATTTCCTCAATACCTGGGATAAGTTTAAGAGCTTCTCTCAGATGAGGTGTAATTGCATATTTTCTGTTTAAGGTTAAATGAACCTCACGATCATTTGGTTTTAAAACTATTTGAATAGCGCCATTTCCTTGATCACACTTAGATAAAAGCAAACTTAGCTTATCAAGAGTCGTCGAAGAATGTAGATGAACCTGAAGAGTTTTGGGATAGCGTTCAAGCACAGCATCTAATTCTTCAAGCATATTAACTGTAAGTCTTAAATTATCTTCTTCAAAACGACTCGTTAATTTCATAAAGAATGTTTTGCCTGCATCAAGTTTTTCACGAATTGAAAGATAAATTTCTGAAAAGACGGTGACTTCATAAACACCAGTTGTATCAGTAAAAGTGATAAATGCATATTTTTTCCCCGTCTTGCTGATACGTTCTTTCTTACTAACTAAAACCCCAGCTGCGTTAAAAGTTGTTCCCTCTGATTGTCGAGAACGCTCATAAAATTGCGAAGATGAAGTTAAATAAAGGCGTTTAAGACTATCACCATAAACATCAAGAGGATGTGCAGAAAAATAGAAACCAACAGTATTAAACTCATACTGTAATCTTTCTAACTGCATCCATCGGTCCACTTCTTGAAATTTAACTGTTGATGCCGTAACCGGTTGTTCATGTGCAAATAAACTTCCTTGATTAGTATTTTGTAGCAAGTGAGCTTCTCCAACATACCTAAGAATAATATCTATATTCGCCATTAATTTGGCACGATTGGGGTCTAAAGAATCAAATACACCTGCGGGAATAAGGCCTTCTAATAAACGTTTATTGACAACTTTGGTGTTAAGCCGTCTTGCAAAATCAATAATGTCTTTGAAAGGACCACCCTTTTTGCGCTCATTTACAAGCTCTTGCATTGCTGCTTCACCAACACTTTTTATAGCAGATAAGGCATATCTAACTGCTCCTTGGCCATTATCATCCATTTCCACTGAAAACCAAGGCATTGATGTATTAATATCAGGAGGCAACAATGAAATTTGCATCCTCTTAAGTTCTTGCCTATAGAAGTTTAGTTTATCCGTATTTTGAATATCATATGTCATTGTTGCAGCCATAAATTGGACCGGATAATTTGCTTTCAAGTAAGCTGTTTGATAGGAGATCAAGGCGTAAGGAGCTGAGTGTGATTTGTTAAATCCATACCCCGCAAATTTGGCCATCAAATCAAAAATTCTTGTGGCTGTGGCTTCATCCACTCCTTTCTGTTGTGCACCATTTAAAAATGTTTGCCGTTGAGCATCCATTTCACTTTTAATTTTTTTACCCATTGCGCGTCGAAGGAGATCTGCGCCTCCAAGCGTATATCCTCCCATAACTTGGGCAATTTTAATGACTTGCTCTTGGTAAACCATAACGCCATATGTAACACGCAATATGTCATCAAGCATTGGATGCAACGTATCAATTGTCTCCTCACCGTGCTTACAAGCTAAATAACGAGGTATATCATCCATCGGCCCAGGTCGATAAAGTGCGTTAAGATCTATGATTTCTTCAAAACGGGTCGGTTGCAAACGACGCAAAACATCTCGCATACCAGAACCTTCAAGCTGGAAGATACCGACAGTTTCTACACGCCTTAGCATTTCAAATGTTTTTAAATCATCTAAAGGAATACGGGAAATGTCTATTTCTTTCCCTTGTTCTCTAATCATATCAATTGTTTTTTGTATAATAGTAAGCGTCTTTAAACCTAAAAAGTCAAACTTTACCAACCCAACACTTTCAACATCTTTTAAGTTAAATTGAGTTGCAGGAATGGTGCTCTTACCGTCATAATAAAGTGGAACAAGTTCATTTAAAGGGCGGTCTCCAATCACGATACCTGCCGCATGAGTCGAAGCATGTCTATTTAGTCCTTCAAGTTTCATTCCAATATCTAAAAGACGCGCAACAATTTCATCTTCTGATGCCATAGCTTGTAATTGAGGATCTTGAGCTATTGCCTCTTTAAGCGTAATGGGCGCTGCTGGGTTATTGGGAATGAGTTTGCATATGCGATCTACTTGACCATAGGGCATCCCTAGGACACGCCCAACATCTCTTAAAACAGCTCGCGCTTGTAATTTTCCAAACGTAATAATTTGAGCGACTCGATCATGTCCATACCGTTCACAAACATAACGAATTACTTCATCACGACGATCCTGACAAAAGTCTATATCAAAGTCAGGCATTGAAATACGTTCAGGGTTCAAAAAACGCTCAAAAATCAAACCAAATCGAATTGGATCGATTCCTGTAATTGTTAATGCCCATGCAACTAAAGATCCAGCACCTGATCCACGACCTGGTCCTACAGGAATCTCTTGAGAATTTGCCCATTGAATGAAGTCAGCAACAATTAAATAATAACCTGCGTATCCCATACCAATAATAATTTCGAGTTCTTGTTCTAAACGCTCGAAATATAATTTTCGAATTTCTTCAATTTTTTCTGGTAAAAGATCCTTATTAAAGATTGTTGTTTTTAAACGATTATCTAAGCCTGCTTTAGCTTGTATACGCAATTCTTCAGGCTCAGGTTTTTCAGAAGGAAATGGTGGTAACAGTGGCTTTTGGGATTCAACCATAAAGCCACATCGATAAGCAATATGTAGCGTATTATTGAGTGCCTCAGGAAGATCCGAAAATAATTCCCTCATTTCTTCAGAAGATTTAAGTCTATGATTTAATGTTAATCTTGGTCGATTAAGTTCATTAACATAACGTCCTGAAGCAATACAAAGAAGCGCATCATGTGCCTCGTACATCTCCTTATCCAAGAAAAAGGCCTCATTCGTTGCAACTAAAGGACTATTCGTTTCGAAAGCGAGTTTGAGTAAATTCGATTCTATCTGCTCTTCTTCGGGCAGTCCTTGCCTCGTAATTTCAACATAAAAGCGATCAGAAAAAATTTCTTTGGATTTTAATAGAAGATTTTTTGCCGCAATTTCCTGACCTTTTAAAAGAAGTTTATTAATTCCTCCATCCATGCCTCCTGATAATACAATCAAACCTTCATTATATGACTGAAGCAAATCAAAAGGTATATAAGCTCTCGAACCAGTTTTATGATTCAAAAAAGAGTACGTAACTAATTTTAAAAGATTTTTATAGCCAGTTTGATTTTGAACATAAAATAGCAAAGTATCTAAAGGAGGTTCTATCCCCGGCAGCCTTGTTTCTTGTGCTCTTGGATCTTGTTCATAAAGATTAACGAGTAATTGGCATCCAATAATTGGTTGAATTCCAGCATTTGAAGCTGTTTTTGAAAATTCAACAACGCCAAACAAATTCCCGGTATCAGTTATAGCAATGGCAGGAAAATTTAATTGCTGGCACTTTTGAATTAAATCGGCAAATTTTATAGCGCCTTCAGCAAGAGAATAGGTCGAGTGGTTACGTAAAGGAATATAATTGAAACTCATTATCTGCTCTAACTACAATTTTTTTGCGTCGCTTATATCTTAAGAAAAGTTATTTCAACCTTTAGGTATAAGAAACAAATTAGTTTAAAATACCTATCTTTTCTGCTGATTTATGAACTTCATTTTGAATTTTTTCAAAAGCTTTCATCTCAATCTGGCGAACTCTTTCACGGGATATTTGATATATCTCTGAAAGTTCTTCAAGCGTTTTCGGTGGTTCTTCAAGTCTACGTGCAATAAACACATCATATTCACGTTTTGCAAGAACTTGAAAAGCTTCTTGTAAAAGAGAGTGACGTTTTTCGTATTCTTGTTGATGTGCTAAGGTAACTTCTTGATTCTCACTTTCGTCTAAAAGCCAGTCTTGCCATTCTCCTCCGATTTCTTCACTGACAATAGAATTTAATGAAAATTCTTGACCTTGCATTCTTTCATTCATCATAAGAACGTCTTCTCGACTTACATTCAATTTCTTTGAGATTTCTTGAACTAGTTCTTCAGAAAGGTTCCCTTCATGACTAAGGTCACCATGTTGATCTCTTAGCTTAGACTTTAATGCTCTTAGTCCGAAGAAAAGTTTTTTTTGGCTTGCCGTAGTTCCCATTTTTACGAGGGACCAAGATTTTAGAATATATTCTTTGATTGTAGCGTCAATCCACCACATAGCGTAGGTCGAAAATCGGAATCCTTTCCCAGGGTCAAACTTTCTTAAAGCATGCATCATTCCAATATTGCCTTCTGCCAGCAAATCATGCAAAGGAAGACCATATCCACGATAGCCCGAAGCCATTTTCGCTACTAACCGCAAATGACTTTGCAATAGGGCATGGGCTGATTCTTCGTGTTGTTCTTCATGCCAACATTTGGCAAGTTTGAATTCTTCATCAGCTTCTAACATGGGAAATTTTTTAGCAAGAAGTACAAAATGAGAGAGACTGTTTTCATCAGCCATATTAGGTATCAGATGGCGAAAATTATGAGAACTTTTAGATTTATTTTGATTTAATGTAGACACGCGCACCTCATTTTTACGAATTAAGATATCGCTTTTTATTAAAAAAACAATAAGGAAATCTTTTTTAAGCTAATGAGGTCATCCTAATAATAAGACACTTTGAATTATGAAAAAAGCATCATAATACTTAAATATTTCTTCTATATGTAACATTGTTAAATATATCACTCTCCAATGAGGTTAAATTTTATTGCACATCAGTTGCTGAAGTTTTAAGTAAAATGTCAACAGCATCCCTAAAATCTTTGGGCATTTCGCATTTAAATTTCATTTCTTGTTGGGTAACAGGATGAATAAAATTGAGACAATAAGCGTGTAAAAAAGGTCTCGTACTCTCGCCATTTATATCATAAAGCGCCTTAATGATATTCATTAATCCTTTCGGGGTGCGTCCGTACTGAGGATCACAAATAATACCATGTCCTTGTGAGGCTAAATGGACACGAATTTGATGTGTTCTTCCTGTCTCTAATTGGCATTCAAGAAGGCTTGCGATTCGACCGAATATTTTAATTGTTTTATAGTGCGTGCGTGCTTCCTTCCCGCCATGTTTTAATAAAGCCATTTTCTGACGATTATGAGGACTGCGACCAATATTGCCTTCAATTAATCCTTCCTGAGGATTAAGGACGCCCCATATCAAAGCATAATAATGTCGTTTTAAATCGCGTTTAGCAAATTGGGCTGAAAGACCTTGATGAGCCTTATCATGCTTTGCAGCTACTAACAATCCGCTTGTCCCTTTATCCAAGCGATGAACAATTCCAGGTCTTTTAACGCCTGAAATCCCTGAAAGAGATCCTTCACAATGCGCCAGAAGTGCATTTACTAGAGTTTGTTCGTAATTCCCCGGCGCAGGATGAACCACCATCCCTGCAGCTTTATTAATAACAATTACATCTTGATCTTCATAAATAATGTCCAACGGGATATCTTGAGCAATCGGCAATGCGTCAACAGCAGCTTCAATCATAATCATAACGACATCCTTTTCTTTTAATTTAGCTGATGGAAGGCTCTTTTTTTCATTAATAAGAATTTTATGATCTTCAATAAGGTTTTTTATTCGCGTGCGGCTTAAATCAGGATATTTACCAGCTAAAACACGATCTAAACGCTGATCAACTTCATGAGGTTCAATAATATGCTTCCTTATCTCTGTCATTATTTTCTCGTAGACTCCATGCCTCGTTCAGAGTATCAATGTTCCCTAACCATTAATTTTAAACTTAAAGAATTGAATGAACTTTCGTATTAATGCACGTATTTTTGCCGCAATTTTATGTTTAGTATTAGCCCTTGCCATAGCTGTGCATGATTTTTGGTTGCATCGTCAAGAAAAACCTCAAGATAATTTTATTCCACAATTACAACCTTTTCTACCAACTGAAGAAAAAGTCGTCCCTGATGAAGAAAAAGGGCCAAAAGAAGAAACACTTATTATTCATAAAGGAGATACTTTAACCTCTGTGTTAGTGACAGCTGGCATTAATAAAACCCAAGCTCATAAAGTAGCTGATATCTTGAAAAAGGCTTTTAATCCTAAAGATTTGCGACCAGATCATGAAATTTATATAACTTACATGCCTCTTAAGGAAAAACAACAAACTCGAGAGCTAGAATCTCTTTATTTTCGCCCTTCTATTGAAGAAGAGATTTGGATAAGACGGAACGATAATGGTGAGTTTATTCTTGAAAAACTTCCCGTAAAACTTGATCATGTCGTCAAACAAGCCACTGGTATAATACGTGACAGCTTTTATGTTGACGCTGGGAAGTCAGGCGTTCCTAAAAGAATCTTACATGAAGCTATTAAAGCATTTAGTTATGATGTGGATTTTCAAAGAAGTTTTCATAGCGGAGATGAATATGCATTAGTATTTGATCTCTATACTGACCCAAAAACTCAATTAGAACAAGCAGGAGATCTTACATATGCAATGCTTAATCTTCAAGGCAAGAAGCTTGCTATTTATCGCTTCAAAATAAAAAGTGGAGATTATGAATATTTTAATGAAAAAGGTGAAAGTGTAAAAAAAGGACTCCTTCGAACACCTATTGATGGTGCACGCATTTCTTCTGGATATGGCAACCGCAGACATCCTGTTTTAGGCTACACGAAGCAACATAAAGGCGTAGACTTTGCTGCGCCTACAGGAACACCTATCATGGCTTCAGGAGATGGTGTTATCGAAAAAATAGGTCCTTGGGCAAGTTATGGAAATTATATCCGCATACGACATAACAGTGAATTTTCGACAGCTTATGCACATTTAAGTCGCTTTTCAAAAGGACTTCATCCAGGTAAACGCGTTAAACAAGCTCAAATTATTGGTTATGTTGGAGCAACTGGTCGCACAACAGGACCTCATTTACACTACGAACTTTTAAGACATAATGTACAAATCAATCCTTCAAGTATCAAAATGTTACCTGCTGGTAAATTGTCAGGACAAGAACTAAAGAAATTTTTAATTCATAAAGAAAAAATGGATAAACTATACCAATCACTTCATACCAAACAACCAATTGTCGAAAACAAATCATCTCCAACTTTAAATATAAAATAGGTTAAGCCTTCACCAATCAACCTTTTTCCACTCTTGTCACAGAGCTTTCCTGTTTCTAACTCTTGCCCCTCTGCCGTTGCCAACAAGCCCTTATGTTCTCATTTGTCATCCCAGGCCTTGTGCCTTTTGTCACCAGGCATTATCCATGCCAATGAGCCATCTCGTTCCTAAACCTTTAGTCATCCTGAGTCCTATGCCTAGGATCTCAATCAACAGAAAGATTTCTCCTATCACCATTCCCCGCCTTCAACGCTTCCTGAATACCCGCTTTCGCGAGGATGACATCAAAGGGGTGGCCTGTCTCTGTTGTCTCCTAATCAACTTCCTTACCACCCTAGCCAACGAGCGCTCTCCTTCCTAACCTTTGTCATTCCCGCGAAGGCGGGAATCCATCTACAATAGAGAAAAACTTCTCCAAGTTTTAAGCACCGTTGCTTCTTTACTCTTTCGCCGTGTCTTTCACGCACGTTTTGGACCTTCTGGCACCTAGTCACATCTTCAGGCTGCCTGAGATCCTCGGTACATGACTGAGGATGATAAAGAGAGGCGCTATTTCATTCCTCTTGCCACCCATCACCATTTAATCCTTCCAACTCTTCCTAGACCCACACTTTCGCAAGGATAACAAAGAAAGTAGCGAGGATGGCAACAAAGAGGTTGCCCACTTCTCATCCCTTCTGCCCTCTCGTACCTCTCATGTACACCTTGGACCTTCTGGCACCTAGTTACATCTTCAGGTTGCCTGAGATCCTCGGGACAAGCCCGAGGATGACGATGAGGGTGGTTTGTTGCTATTGTCACCAATCAATCTTTTCCGACTTTTGTCAAAGAGCTTTTCTGTTTCTAACCCTTGCCTCTCTATCCATGCCAACGAGCACTCTCGTTCCTAAACCTTTAGTCATCCCAGGCCTCGTGCCTAGGATCTCAAGCGGCCTATAGACTTTGCCAATCAATTATTCAATGCTTCTTGCACCATTTTAGAATCCCCACCTTTCGCCACGGCAAAGCCTTTGGCGTAGCCGGGTCACGAGGGTGACAAGGAAGACAAGAGAGATAAGGGAAAAAGTCCAAAAAAGAAGAAAAGGCAAACATGCTGATATCCAAACCGTAACTTACCCAAAAGACTTCTCATTCAAAACTTGCTCGCCCTAAATTCCCTCTCACCCACCAAACTCGTAAACCTTCACTTCAAAAACA
>MKUV01000073.1 GCA_001898725.1 Caedibacter sp. 37-49 | reverse complement strand
GGTTGATGACAATAAAATTAGGTAACTATTTCTTCGTCATCCTCAGTCATGTACTGAGGATCTCAGGCAGCTTGAAGATATGACTAGGTGTCAGAGTGTTCTTAGCGTTTATAGCAAGTGTGTGAAAAGGGATGGAAGTAAATGGGTGCGGAACTTGGAAAAGTTCTTCTCTTTCTGCAATAGACCTCCACTTTCGCGGGGATGAGATCGGGAGAACGATGCTCTCAAGTCATAAGCGTGTGTGAAAGGCACGGCGAAAGAGTGAAGAAGCAACGATACTTAAAACTTGGAGAAGTTTTTCGCTGTTGTAGATGGATTCCCGCTTCTACGAAGATGATAAAAGAAAAGCAAAAATAGATGAAAGAAGATTCTCTTTAGCAAGCATAGAAGGTAATGCTTTAACCTTATCATCATCTTTTGTGCAAGGCCAAAGAATGTTAGAGTAGAGACATATTGTTAAAAAAGTCTTATGTTGCAGAAGTAAAATTTTATCACTTCTTTGCAGGCGCAAAGCTATTACTTTACAATTTTGACCATATTTATATTTAAAAAACGTTTTAACAGAACGTTGTCCATCTAATAATTAACCATTTGTTAATAAATTTTTAACTAAAAATTAACGAAGATTAATATTTAGTGAATATTTTAATCTTTAAATGATCATTACAATCCCTGTGAATTTTTTTTAGAAAAAATCTTAAAATAGCGTCAATTCGGTCACATTTTAACAATTAATATATTGATTTTAAATTAAAAAATTTTTGTAATTCTTATTGGTTGTGCTGTGGATAAGTCTGTGGAAATGATAAATTTCCCAAAAAAACTCCATTGACTCCCAGATAATCCCATGCTATCCCATAAAAGACCAAGCAACCGTAACTTTAACTTTTATTTGGCAAGAGAAAGTATTGAGTAGAAGATGGCTCTGTTTCTCTCAACCTATTTGAACAAACTTGATAAGAAGGGACGAATTTCAGTTCCTGCCTCTTATCGCTCTGTGCTTTCTCAAGAAGGTTATTCTGGGTTTGTTGCTTTTCGTTCTTATAAATCCCTCGCTATTGAATGCTATAGTTTTGCACGTATGGAACAAATGAGTAAGAGCGTTGATCAGCTCGATATTTTCTCAGAAGCGCAAGACGATTTTTCAGCAGCCATTTTTGCAGATGCTGAGCAAATTCCTTTTGATGGTGACGGGCGAATTATTTTGCCTAAAGATCTTATTACGTTTGCTGGAATTGAAGATACAGCCGCTTTTGTTGGACGAGGTGCCACATTTCAAATTTGGCGTCCAGAACATTTTGAAACACATCAAGAGATAGCGCGAACGCGAATACAGGAACGTCAGGCGACTTTAAAATTAGCGCCTCCATCTGTGAATGAGGTAGCATAACTGATGGTATGGAAAGCACCTTCTTCTCACGTGTCAAACAATTCCCATGTCCCTGTTATGTTGCAAGAAGTTTTGACTTCTCTTGCGTTGCATGAAGAAGGAATTTATGTCGATGGCACGTTTGGCATGGGAGGTTACTCGCAGGCTATTTTGAAGCACGCGTCTTGTAAGGTTTTTGGAATTGATCGTGATCCTGAAGCCGTCCAACTTGGTTATGAATTAGAAAAAGAAAATCCAAATTTCCACATCCTTCATGGGCGTTTTAGCCAAATGAAAGAACTTCTTGAAGGGAAGGGCATAAAGGAAGTTGATGGAATTGCATTAGACCTTGGTGTTTCATCCCCCCAACTTGATCAAAGTAAACGCGGTTTTTCATTTAGATTTGACGGGCCCTTGGATATGCGTATGAGTCAAGAAGGGCTTTCTGCAGAAGATGTTGTGAATCAATATTCTGAGGCTCAACTAAGCGATATTATTTATACTTACGGAGAAGAACGTCTTGCGAGACGTGTGGCGCGCACGATTGTAAAAGCACGTGCTCAAGAAAAAATTACAACGACATTGCAACTTGCAGAAATCGTTCGGTCCGTTGTGCCGAGAAGCCGAGATGGAATCGATCCGGCAACGCGCACTTTTCAAGGGCTTAGAATTTATGTCAATCGTGAGCTTGAAGAACTTTCACAAGGCTTGCAAGCAGCCGAAGATTTGCTAGCGCCAGGCGGTCATTTGGTTGTGGTTAGTTTTCATTCACTAGAAGATCGAATTGTAAAAGATTTTTTCAGAAAAAAATCTCAAACATCAAGGCCAATATCCCGTCATCTACCAAGTTCCCCAACAGTTAATGACGCAACTTTGAAGATCTTAACAACAAAACCTCTGCAAGCAACTATAGAAGAGATGCAGGATAATCCTCGTTCGCGTTCAGCGAAATTAAGAGCTGCAGAAAAAATAAATATTACCATAGAAAGACAAGGAGAGCTTTCACTATGAGAAAGTCGACGCTTATTTTTATTTTAATCGCACTCGTTTTAGGTATCATAAATTATACTGTAAAACAGCGTGTTATTGCGATTGAAAATACTTTAATTATCGCCCAAGGAAATATACGTAAAACAGAAGAAACACTGCAACTCTTAGGTGCAGAATGGAGTTATTTAAATGAGCCTAGTCGTCTACAGCTATTGGTTGAGAACCATTTAGGGGCAGCTCCTTTAAAAGGAACGCAGCTTGTTTCGTATGAGCAATTACCATCACGTACTTTTGAGGAAACGGCCCCTATTCATCTTGCTACTTTTACCGAACCTCGTTGAGAAACTTACATGGAGCTTCGTACTTTTTCTCCCGCCGCCTCATCATTTAATCGTCAAAAAGCTATTGCCCCTTTGCAAGGTGCATTAGATTGCGCCCGTACAAGACTTCTAATTGCGTCAGTTTTCTTTTGTTTTGCAACTTTGATCATTGCTGGCCGTCTTTTTATGGTGACTGTTCTAAGCGATGGTGTTGAGCCAGCGTTAGCAGATCAAGATTTGTCAAAACCTGTTTATATGGGGCGTGCAAATATCGTCGATCGAAATGGTGAAATACTTGCCACAACAATTATTACTTCTTCTCTTCATGCCAATTGCAAAGTGATTCAGAATCCTCAAGCAGTTGCAGACAGACTTTTGACAGTTCTACCTAATTTAAAAAGAGCTGATCTTATTAGAAGACTCTCATCTAATCGTCGTTTTATCTGGATTGCGCGCCATCTAACACCAGGGCAACGCCATAATATTTTAAAGTTAGGAATTCCAGGGCTTAATTTTATGCGAGATGAGCGTCGTATTTATCCGCAAGGGCGCCTTGCTGCACATATTCTAGGTTATACAGATGTCGATAATTATGGAATCTCTGGAATCGAAAAAGGCTTAGATGCAGAGCTTAGGGCAAAAGCTGAGCCCGTACAGTTGAGTCTAGATATTCGTTTGCAGCACGTACTTAAAGATGAAATTTCTAAGGGGATTCAGGAGTTCGGTGCGCGTGGAGGATGTGGCGTTATATTGAACGTCTCAACTGGTGAGATCTTGGCCATGACTTCTTTACCAGATTTTGATCCCAATCATCCTTCTCAAGCAACGGAAGAAGAGCTTTTTAATAAAGTTACTTTAGGCATTTATGAGATGGGTTCAACGATGAAGATTATGAACACGGCTATGGCTATCGAAACAGGCAGTGTGAACTTAGCAACAAAGTTTGATGCCACTCATCCGCTTCAAGTTGGAAGATTTAAAGTGACTGATTTCAGAGGAAAAAATGCATGGCTTAATGTTGCCGAAATTTTTGTTTATTCTTCAAATATTGGGGCGGCTAAAATGGCCTTATTAAGTGGTTCTGATAAGCAAAAGGAATTTATGCGAAAATTGGGGTATTTAGAAGCTCCACGTTTTGAAATTCCTGAAGTAGGGGCGCCAATGCTTCCAAAAAAATGGAATGATCCTGCGACCATTACAATCTCTTATGGATACGGTCTGTCAATTAGTCCTCTTCAGCTTGTCTCAGGCGTTGCAACAGTTGTTGGCGGAGGATTAAGGAAATTTCCAACAGCACTTAAATCCCATGGCAAAGAATCTCAAGGAACGCGCGTGGTCTCAGAGGCAACATCTCGTATTATGCGTGAATTAATGCGGTTTGTTGTAACAAATGGGACCAGTAGAAAAGCCAATATTCCTGGGTATATGATTTTTGGAAAGACAGGAACGGCAAACTTACGTTCTGGTAGGGGTTACCAAAAAGACAAAGTAATGGCTAACTTTATTGGTGTGCTTGGGAAAGGGTATGAGACACCGCAATATATCGTTTATGTGATGCTTGATGATCCAAAACGCTTGCAAAAAACTTACGGATTTAATAATGCTGGATGGAATGCTGCTCCAGTAGGTGGTAGGATTATTGCCAGAATGGCTCCGATACTAGGAGTTCTCCCTAGTGAAAAGGAAGAAGAAATGCCTGATGCATTTTTCCGAAATGTAAAATTTTAGAGAATTTTATGAAGCGACTTATTGATTTTTTAACACCAGAAGAAGTAAGAGGAAAACCTGTTCCTGCATCGCTTCTATTTAAAACTTTTCGTGACGATTCACGCCAAGTTCAAGAGCAAGATCTTTTCCTTGTTATTCCTTCTCTTTCAGCGGCAAGCAATGAACCCTATGTACTTGAGGCAATCCAGAAAGGAGCAAGCATTATATTAATTCCGCAAGGAATGCATTTAAGCTTTGATCTTCTTTCGCTTATAGAGAATCGGAAGATAGCCGTTTTTGAAGTTTTAGATAGTCGCTTGATGGCAAGTTCCTTAGCAAGCCGTCTTTTTCCTTCTCAACCAAATATTATTGCAGGCATTACAGGCACAAATGGAAAGACATCAGTAACTTCTTTTACACGCCAATTATGGGAGTTGTTAGGAGAAAAATCTGCATCAATTGGAACTTTGGGCGTACAAGGGAAAGATTTAGGAAAAAATGAACTTCACAATCTTTCATTTTCAACCCCAGAACCTTTAGTTCTTTATCCTCTTTTAGAGCAATTAGCTCACAATGGGATCAATCACCTTGCTATGGAAGTCTCAAGTCATGGGCTTGATATGTATCGAGCAGAACATGTTCATTTTAAAGTCGCAGCTTTTACAAATTTAAGTCATGAACATCTTGACTATCACAAAACAATGGAAGCTTATTTCCAAGCAAAAGTACGCCTTTTTAAAGAAGTTCTAAGTCTTGATGGAACTGCTGTCGTAAATACTAACACAGTTTTTGGGCAAGAAATTGCAAAAGTTTGTGCACAAAGAGGCTTACGCTTGGTTACATTAGGGCGCGAAAAAAGTGATATTTATGTCAAAAATATTGTAACTGAAGCACGAGGAAGCCGTATTGCGTTTCAAGCCTTTGGAAAAAATTATACGATTTTTCTGCCTTTAATTGGGCAGTTCCAGGTCGAAAATGTATTAACAGCTTTCGCGATTAGTGTAAGTACCGGAATGCCTTGTGAACAGGCTGTTAAAGCTTTAGAAAAACTTCAAGGTGTCAATGGTCGCATGGAGCTTGTCGGCAAAACAAAGACGGGTGCTTCGGTCATTGTTGATTATGCCCATAAACCTTTGGCATTAGAAACAGTTCTAAAATCTCTTCGTGCACATGTGCAAGGGCAAATCATTGTCATTTTTGGATGTGGTGGTAATCGAGATCAAGCGAAAAGAAAAATGATGGGAGAGATTGCAAAAGACTATGCAGACTCTATTATAGTGACTGATGATAATCCACGTTTTGAAGACCCTCAAGCTATCCGCAAACAAATTCTAGAAGGTGTTCCTGAAGCGTATGAAATAGCGTCTAGAGAAGAAGCAATCGCTTTTGCACTTCACAAAGCAGAAGCAGGTGATATCTGTTTAATTGCCGGAAAAGGGCATGAAGAAGGCCAAACAATTGGTGCAATAACTTATCCTTTTTGTGATCGAGATGTCGCTCAAAAGATCCTTATGAAAATGGAAGGAAATAACGGATGAAGACAACATGGACGGCACACGAAGTCGCACAAGCTGTTGGCGCTGAAACAAAGGGAGAGTGGGTTGCGACTGGTGTTTCAAAGGATTCTAGAGAATTAAATCCTGGGGATCTTTTTATCGCCTTAAAAGGGCCGAAGGTTGAAGGTACTGACTATGTTGCCTCAGCCTTAGAAGCAGGCGCCGCAGGTGCTATTGTTGATCGTATACCTACCGGTTATGAGAAAGATTCTCGTCTTATTCTGGTAAAGGATACTTTTCAGGCTTTAAATGACTTAGCGAAAGCTGCTCGTGCTCGCTCTAAGGCTAAAATTATAGCTATTACAGGTAGTTTTGGAAAAACTGGAACAAAAGATGCAACGTCTCTTTTATTGTCTCATTTTGGTTCTGTACAGGCAAGTGAGAGGAGCTTTAACAATCATTGGGGTGTTCCTTTTACTGTTTCAAATATCTCGCCAAAACTTGATTTTGGTGTGATCGAGATAGGAATGAATCATGCAGGTGAGATAGCACCTCTTTCACGTGTTGCTCGTCCCGATGTTGCTTTGATTACAACAATTCGTGAAATGCACATTGAGCATATGGGTTCTTTAGAGAATATTGCCGCTGAAAAATCAGAAATCTTTGCAGGCATGGCTGAAGGAGGGACAGCTATCCTTAATCGTGATGATTTAATGTTTCCTAAAGTACATGCAGCGGCCAAAGCAAAAAAGTTAAAAGTTATAACTTTTGGTACTCATAAAGAAGCAGATTGCCGCTTAGTAAAATGCACCATAGATGAAGGATGGCTTTGGGCAGAAGCAATGGTAGACAAGACACTTTTTACGTACCGCATCCCTGTTGTTGGAGAGCATTGGGCACTCAACAGTTTAGGTGTTTTAGGGGTAATCAAAGCTCTTGGTTTAGATGTAATTGAAGCTTCAAAAGTATTCTTGAAGTTGGTTCTCCCTGAAGGTCGAGGAGTTCAGCACCAAGTGAATTTTAAACAGGGTAAAATTACAATTATTGATGAAAGCTATAATGCTGGGCCTGATTCAATGAAAGCTGCTCTTAAAGTTCTTGGAACTTTGGTGCCAGCAGGAACAGGAAAAAGAATTGCCATTTTAGGCGATATGAGAGAATTAGGACCTAAAGCACAAGAAATTCATGAAGGGCTTAAGACTGATTTAATTGCAAATAAAGTAGATCTTGTTTTTACGTGTGGCGAAAAAATGGAGCATTTACACCGCAGCCTTCCAGAAAAGATGCGAGGAGCGCATGCGTTAGAAGTAGCTGATCTTATTCCTTCAGTGGTTCGATGTGTACAGCCGGGTGATATAATAATGATCAAAGGTTCTAAAGGACAATATGCACATCGAGGTCGGATGTATGCTTTTGTTGAGGCTCTTTTAAATTTAGATCATAAAGCAAGTGCGGTTGGTATATAAGCCATGTTATATCATTTTCTCTATCCGTATGCTGCTTTTTTCCAACCATTTAATCTCTTCAGATATATTACTTTTAGAACGGGCGGAGCTATTTTGACCGCTCTCTTAATTAGTTTTGTTTTAGGTCCCAAGTTCATTCGCTGGCTTAAAAGTAAGCAAGGCGAGGGTCAACCTATTAGAGAAGATGGTCCAGCATCGCATTTAGTTACAAAAAAAGGAACGCCTACTATGGGGGGAGGTTTAATCCTTTTTGCAATTAGTTGCAGTGTTTTGTTATGGTCTAACCTCACGGAATCTTATATCTGGGCTGTTTTATTTGTGATGCTAGGCTTTGGAATATTAGGCAGCATAGATGATTATTTAAAACTAACAAAACGCAATTCGAAAGGTCTTTCTGGTAAAGGAAAACTTTTATGGCAGGGACTTGTTTCAGGTATTGCCATAGGGTTTATTTTGCAAGGCAGTCCTAATGAATTCAAAACTATACTTTCTGTTCCATTTCTAAAGACTTTAAGTTTTGATCTCGGTTGGTTTTTTGTTCCTTTTGGATTGTGCGTAATAATTGGTTCTTCTAACGCTGTTAATTTAACGGATGGTTTAGATGGATTAGCAATTGGTTCTGTTATGATTGCTGCTTTATGTTTTACCCTTATTACCTATATTGTTGGTAACCACATATTTTCAAATTATCTTCAACTTCCTTATATCCCTGGCGCAGGTGAGCTTGCAGTATTTTGTGCTGCCATTGTAGGGGCAAGTTTAGGATTCTTATGGTTTAATGCGCCTCCAGCACAAGTCTTTATGGGGGATACAGGATCTTTAGCTTTAGGAGGTGCCCTTGGTACAGTGAGCGTTGTGATAAAACATGAGCTTGTTCTTGCAATTATTGGAGGATTATTTGTTTTAGAGGCGGTTTCTGTGATCCTGCAAGTGGGATATTATAAAATGACCAAGAAGCGTATCTTCCTTATGGCACCAATTCATCATCATTTTGAGAAAAAAGGATGGACAGAACAGACAGTAGTCATTCGTTTCTGGATTATTGCAACTATTTTAGCGCTTATTGGCCTTTCTACTCTTAAGTTACGATAAAATGATAAAAGTTAAAGGATTTGAACATCAAAAAGTTGCTATTCTTGGGCTTGGGCGGACTGGAAACTCGGCTGCTTTGGCGCTTACAGCAGGAAATGCTCATGTTTTTGCTTGGGATGATAATAGTCTTTCTCGCAAGGACGCAGAAGATCAAGGGATATCTGTTGTTGATTTAGCCACTCTTCATTGGGATCAAATATCTGCTTTGTTATTAAGTCCTGGTATTGCGGCATCACATCCATATGCAGTGCTGGCAAATAAAGCAGGTGTACCTATTATATGTGATATTGAATTACTTGCACAAACACAACTTGAAGCCAACTTTATTGGAATTACTGGGACAAATGGTAAATCAACGACAACTTGGCTTATTGCTCATCTTCTTAGGACAGTAAAGCGCCAAATTGAAGTCGGTGGTAATATTGGTAAAGCCGCTTTGAATTTAAATTCTTTAGGAAAAGATGGGACCTATGTACTTGAATTATCATCTTACCAACTCGAGCGAATTTTTACACCGTTCTTGAAGACATCACTCCTTTTAAATATTACCCCAGATCACTTAGAACGTCATGGAGATATGGCAGGTTATGTGAAAGCTAAACAAAGAATATTTAGCCTTCAAAAAGGACCTAAAAATGTTATTATTAGTATTGATGATGAAGAATGTTTAAATCTTTATCGTGTACTCCTAAATGAAGAATCTTATGCTATTATTCCATTTTCTGTAAAAGCACGGGTTCCAAAGGGAATATATGTTTTAAATGGCATGCTAATGGATAATAGAGAGAATACGGACGAAGAAGTTTTAGATCTCAAAACCTTCCATAATCTACCTGGTGACCATAATTGGCAGAATATTGCTGCTGCTTATGCAGCTGTTATGCTTGAAGGCCTTAGTAAAGATCAATTTATTGAAGGCCTTAGAACTTTTAAAAATCTTCCACATCGCCTTGAAGAAGTGACTGTTATTGATGATGTACATTTTATCAATGATAGCAAGGCGACGAATAGTGATGCTGCTGCAAAAGCCTTATCCTGTTATGAAAAGAATATTTTCTGGATTTTGGGAGGACGTGCCAAGGATAACGGTCTAAATGGGTTAGATCAATATTTCTCGCGTATTAAAAAGGCATTTCTTGTCGGTGAAGCTGAAGAACGATTTTCGAAAATATTAGAAGGGAAAGTATCTTATCTTCAGTGTCATGAGCTCTCAAGAGCAGTTCAAGAAGCTTATTATGAAGCTATTTCTTATGCAGAACGGCCTGCTTATGTCTTACTTTCTCCAGCATGTGCGAGTTGGGATCAATTCAAAGATTTCGAGCATAGAGGCGAAGTTTTTAAAGAGCTAGTCAGCAAGCTACCACAAGAGCGGAAAATATCATGACAGCACCTTTTGCAAGAACAGATAACAGCTTATTAGGCAGATGGTGGTGGACTGTTGATCACTGGTTACTTGCAACTGTTAGCTTTTTGCTTGGAATAGGATTTTTATTAACAATGGCGGCAAGCCCAGCCGTTGCAGAACGTCTCCATTTAGACTCTTTCTATTTTGTGAAACGCCATGCTTTTTATCTGTTGCCTGTTTTATTGATTATATTTTTTGTTTCAACAATGAATATTCAAAAAATTCGTCGATTTTCTTTTATTATTTATAGTATTGGGATTTTACTTTTAATAGTAACATTTTTTTTTGGTGTCGAAATTAAAGGGGCGCGACGTTGGTTAAATTTTGGAGGTTTTTCTATTCAACCTTCAGAATTTATAAAACCTGCTCTTGTTGTTTTAAGTGCATGGATGTTAGCAGAACGTGAAATTAACTCACAATTCCCTGGGAATATTTTAGCTTTAGGGTTTTATGGTTTTGCAATTGCTTTACTTCTTTTACAACCAGACATGGGAATGGTCGTGTTAATGACTATAACCATGTTTGGGCAGTTCTTTTTAGCTGGTCTGCCTATTTTATGGGTTTTATTGGCAGCAGCACTAAGTATAGGTGGGTTGTGTAGTGCTTATTTTCTCTTCCCTCACGTGACGCAGCGCATAGATCGTTTTTTAGCACGTGATGCTGGAGATAAATATTCTGATAGATATCAAATAACACAATCTTTAGAAGCCTTTATGAATGGAGGTTTTTTAGGGCAAGGTCCTGGCGAAGGTATCATTAAAAAGCATTTACCAGATGCTCATGCTGATTTTATTTATGCTGTAGCTGCAGAGGAATTTGGATTTGTTCTTTGCATTATTATTTTAGGCTTGTTCGCATTCCTTGTCTTAAGAACAATTAGTCGTATGCTTAACGAGAATAACTTTTTTATCGTGCTTGCTGTATCAGGTCTCATTATGCAGCTAGGTTTACAAGCCATGATTAATATCGCATCAACATTAAGTCTGATTCCGACAAAAGGAATGACACTTCCTTTTATCAGTTACGGTGGTTCTTCTATGTTAGCTTTAGCCATGAGTTTCGGAATGATTCTTGGGCTTACACGTCGTCGTTTGCAAGGGGAAGCTAACCATGAATAAATCTATTCTTATTGTAAGCGCAGGAACAGGAGGACATGTATTTCCAGCTATTTCTCTTGGCGAAACGCTTCAAGAAAAAGGTGAACGGCTTTTTATCCTAACAGATTCCAGAGCCATTTCTTATTGGCCCTCAACTTGGGAAAATATTCAAGTTCTTTCTATTAAGCCGCTGCAGAAAAATTTAAAAGGCATTTTGATTTTTACTATTTCTCTCATTACTTCTTTTATTCACTGTTGCCGACTGTTAATGCGTGTCAAGCCTTCTGTTGTTGTTATGTTTGGAGGTTATCCAACACTTCCTGCTCTGGGAGCCGCAATTTTATTAAGATATCCCTTTGTTTTACATGAACAAAACGCTGTTGTGGGGCGAGTAAATTATTTCTTTTCTCGTTTTGCAAAGTGTCTTGCTTATTCTTGGCCTGAAACAAAGAATTTACCTTTATATCCTTCCTTAAAACTCAAGATGACAGGTTTGCCTATACGTAAGATGATAGGAAGACTTCATGAGCATCGTTACGATATATCTCGAAAAGATGAAACTTTCAAAGTACTAATCCTTGGTGGAAGTCAAGGAGCGCAAGTCTTTAATTCACTTATCCCCCAAGCCTTAAGTCTTTTACCTGAAACTTTGCAACATCGTCTTGAAATTTTTCATCAATGTCGAGAAGAAGAGATTATATCTGTAAGAGCAGCTTATAAAAAGACCCAAGCTGCAGTCGATTTGAGACCCTTTTTTAAGGATATTCCCAAGCTTCTTTCAACAATTAATTTTATGATTAGTCGTTCAGGAGCTTCAACACTCGGTGAAGTCGCAACTTCAGGACTGCCCGCTGTTCTTGTTCCCTACCTGTATGCAAAAGATGATCATCAAACAGCAAATGCTTTGAATTTTGCGAATATAGGCGCAGCTTGGATTATTCCACAGGCCTGTTTTACAGTTCAAAGGCTTAACTATATTTTACAAGCAGCACTTAAAAAACCTGAAGTTCTTTTAGCGGCAAGTGAAGCTTTAAATCGACTTAAAAGTCATAAAGCCAGTGAAGCATTAGCAGATTTAATTTTGAATATCGTTTTAACCCAAAATATAAAAAAAAGAAGGACGAAAGTTTTATGAGAGTGTGTCCACAGTCAGTTGGCGTCATCCATTTTGTTGGTATTGGTGGTATAGGAATGAGTGGTATCGCTGAAGTCTTGCATAGTCTTAAGTATTCAGTGCGAGGAAGTGATATAGCTGAAAGTGCTAACGTGCAACGTTTAAAGAAGTTAGGAATTCCTGTTTTTATAGGGCATGCAGCTCAGCATGTTGAAGATGCTGCTCTTGTTGTCGTTTCTTCTGATATAAAATCAGACAATATTGAACTTCAGAAAGCTCGTTCGTTATCTTTGCCAGTTGTTCGACGCGCAGAAATGTTAGCCGAGTTAATGCGATTGAAACCATCGATTGCTGTTGCTGGGACGCATGGAAAAACCTCTACAACATCTTTGGGTGCTACTGTACTTGAAGCAGGAAGTCTCGATCCTACAGTTATTAGTGGAGGAATTATTAATGCTTATGGGACAAATGCAAGACTTGGATCGGGGGAGTGGATCATCGTTGAAGCAGATGAGTCCGATGGTACTTTTATAAAACTTCCTGCAACGCATGCGATCGTGACAAACATTGATGCCGAGCACATAATTCATTACGGCTCTTTTGAAGTTCTAAAGGAGGCCTTTTATAGCTTTCTTTCTAATATTCCATTTTATGGTCTAGGAATTGTTTGTATTGATCATCCAGAAATCCAAGCAATATTACCTCGCTTAACTGATCGACGTATTGTTACTTACGGGTTATCGTCAAATGCTGATATTAGAGCCGAGAATATCGAATTTAATCTTTCTGGGTCGCAATTTGATATTCGAATTTCTGATCGCTTTTTTACGATTTGTAAGAATGCTGCGCGTGTAAATCATCTTCCAAGGATGCATCTTTCCATGTTTGGTGAACATAATGTCCAAAACTCTCTTGCTGTTGTTGCGCTCGCTTTAGAGTTAGGCATTAATCCTGTTGATATAAATAAAGGATTTTCAAGTTTTAAAGGCGTTAAACGACGTTTTACAAAAACAGGTGAAGTAAACGGAATCACCATTATTGATGACTATGCTCATCATCCTGTTGAAATAGAAGCAGTTTTAAAAACAGCTCGGCAAGTTTCACAAGGTAAAGTTATTGCGGTTTTACAGCCGCATCGTTATTCTCGATTAAAAGATCTTTATCATAGTTTTTGTACTTGCTTTAAAGAAGCGGATCATGTGATTGTAGCCCCAATATATGCGGCAGGTGAAGAACCTATTCCTACTTTGCATCATATGCAATTAGTAAATGATATTATGAAGCAAGGTCATAAAAGTGTCCTTGCAATTCAATCGCAAGAAGAGCTTGCGCCAACAATCATGACATTAGGAAGTTCAGGAGACATGGTTGTTTGCTTAGGGGCTGGAAGTATTTCTGGGTGGGCTCAAACCTTACCAGAAGAGTTAAAAGAATGGAACAACCAGGATCAAAATTCATTGGCGAAGAGGGGAGAAAAAAATGGGTAAAATAATGGATAACATGCATAACCTTCTACAAAAATTACCTTCTGTCCGAGGTCGTTACACGGAAAGAGCTGAACTTTCAAAACTCACTTGGTTCCGAGTTGGAGGTCCTGCGGAAATTCTTTATAAACCTGAAGACTTAGAAGATTTAAGCTTCTTCCTTAAGCAAAAATCTAAAGAAATTCCTATCTTTACACTTGGGGTAGGATCTAACTTATTAGTTCGAGATGGCGGCATTCAAGGTGTTGTTATGCGTTTGTCAGGATTTAATAATATTGTTGTTCAAGGTAATGAAATTGAAGTAGGAGCAGGTGTTTTAGATCGTACTCTTGCTCTTGTCGCTCAAGATGAAAGCTTACAAAATTTAGAATTTTTAGCAGGGATCCCTGGTACTATTGGGGGAGCGTTACGTATGAATGCTGGTTGTTACGGAACTGAAATAAAAGATATTTTGGTTTCAGCCTTAGCTATTGATGGACAAGGAAAAATCCATAAACTGACAGCTGAAGATATGGGCTTTTCTTATCGTCACTGCGAAATTCCTCATGATTGGATTTTTGTAGGAGCTAGATTTAAAGCAAAATCAGGTTCTTCAAAAGAAATAACTGCGCGTATTGAGAATTTACTTGCAGAACGTGAAGAAGCCCAACCTGTAAAATCGCGAACCGGAGGAAGCACTTTTGCAAATCCAGAAGGCTTAAAGGCATGGGAAATTATTGATAAAGCCGGATGTCGCGGTCTCAAAATAGGTGGTGCTCAAGTTTCTGAAAAACATTGCAATTTCCTAATTAATACTGGAGATGCAACAGCAGAAGATCTAGAAATTTTAGGAGAAACAGTAAGAAGACGCGTTAAAGAAACCTCAGGCGTTGATCTTAGATGGGAAATAGTACGTATTGGATCAAGTAAAAATTATGCAGTGGAAGCAAGAGCAGCATGACTAAGGGCAAGAAAAGAGTTGCCGTTTTGATGGGCGGATGGAATGGAGAACGAGAAGTTTCTTTATCAAGTGGACGTGGTGTTGTGAATGCTTTGCAGGAACGTGGATATGATGTTGTTCCAATTGAGCTAACACGAAATTTACCTTTCTTACTTGAAATGCTTGATCCAAAGCCTGATGTTATATTTATGTGCTCGCTTCATGGGAGATGGGTTGAGGATGGTTGTTTACAAGGTATGTTTGAAATTTTAGGTATTCCCTATACAAACTCAAGTCCATTATCATCTGCTCTTGCTATGGATAAACCAATGGCTTTAAAGGTTTTTCGAGAAGCTGGCATCCCTTGTCCTAACGGAAAAGTTGTAAGGATAAAAGAGCTTTTTGAAAAAGAAATTCTACCACTTCCTTTTGTAATTAAACCTTTACGAGAAGGTTCAAGTTTAGGTGTCCATATTATTCAAACTCACAAAGATCTTAAAAATATTGAAAAAGATTGGCAGTATGGTGATCAATGTTTAGTTGAGGTGTATATCCCAGGTCGAGAGGTGCAAGTCGCAATTTTAGGAGATCAAGCAGTAGGCGCCATTGAAATCCGTCCTAAACAGCAGTTTTATGATTATACCGCAAAATATTCAGATGGTTATGCAGAGCATATTATGCCTGCGGCGATTCCAGAAAATGCTTATCAAGAAGCGCTAGAATGGGCACTCAAAGCGCATAAATCTCTTGGATGTGAAGGCGTAACGAGAGTGGATTTAAGATATGATGATACGCAAAACCCCGCTAAATTTTATGTTTTGGAAGTGAATACCCAACCAGGACTAACCCCCTTATCACTCGTTCCTGAAATTGTGGCCTATCACGGGATGAATTATGGAGACTTGTTGGAATGGATGATCGAAAATCCCCGATATCCTCACTAAATCCTCGTTCTAAACCCAAAACAATGGCGAGAACGTCTTCATCAAAGACACAAACTTATCCTCTATGGAAAGATAAGAAAAATTGGCGGCTAATATCATTAGCAGCGCTCATAATAAGTGGTGTCTTGTTATGGAAACCTTTAATGACAACTATAGATGCTTTTGCGAACAATGTCACTTTGAGAGGACATACTTTTTTTAAACGAATTGGTTTTCAAGTTAATGATTTAATTGTGGAAGGACGAAGTCTGACTTTGCAGAAAGATATTCTGAACGCTGTTAACATTCAACAAGGAGATTCACTTTTTGCATCAAATTTATATGAAATAAAAAAGCGCCTTGAGGCTTTATCTTGGGTTCGAACAGCAACGGTTCAAAGGCGTTGGCCTTTTACAATCTATGTACGGCTTGCAGAATATAAGCCAATTGCTTTATGGCAGCAAAAAGCAATATTTTATTTGGTTGATGATCAAGGTCATCATTTTGCAATTCCTAAAGATAGTCCTTTCCAAAGTTTGCCAATTTTAACAGGAGAAGAAGCACCTAAAAATGCGCCTCAATTATTTTCAGTCTTAAGAGAGTTTCCAACTATTATTGGAAGAGTGACAGGTGCAATTTATTTAGGGAAAAGAAGGTGGGATCTCATGTTAGATAACCGTTTAAAGCTTAAGCTTGGAGAAGGAAAAATTAAACAAAGCCTTACGCACTTTGTAAACCTAGAAGAAAGTCGCAAGATCAGCGATAAAAATGTTATTGCTATTGATTTGAGATTTGAGGATAAAGTCTATTTCCAGTTAGCTCCTGAAGCAGCTGAAGTTAAATTATCATCAAAGCAAACATGAGTATACCATGAGCCTTTTATCTTTTCGTAAACATCGAAAATTAGCCGTCAAGGATACAATTGCTGGATTAGATATTGGGACATCTAAAGTTTCTTGTGGAATTGCGCGTTTAGATGCTAGTGGGAAACTTAGAATCATCGGTTATGGTCATCAGGCATCTCGTGGACTCAAAGCTGGAATGATTGTTGATATGGAAGCATTAACGGCCTCTGTAGTGAGAGCGATTCATGCAGCAGAACAGATGGCAGAAGAAACATTGCAAGAAGTTTTTCTAAGTGTATCACCTGCAATTACTAAAGCCCACTCTTTACGAATAGAAGCAAATATTTCAGGTCATGCTATTGATGTTGCGGATCTCAAAAAGATCGCAGCACAAGCATGTCAAGAAGTTGAAAGAAGTGGTAATCATGTTATTCATATGATTCCCATGGGTTATGATATTGACGATTCACATGGGATTAAAGATCCTCGAGGAATGTTTGGTGAGACTTTACGGTCTTCAATCTCTCTTATCTCAGTTCATCCTTCCATTTTGCGCAATTTTGCGGCTTGTGTTGAAAGATGTCATCTAGCTGTTTCAGGATTTGTTTCTTCAAGTTATGCATCAGGTCTTGCTACATTAGTTGAAGATGAGCTTGAACTGGGCACAACATTAATTGATATGGGAGCAGGAACAACCTCTATTGCAGTCTTTCATGATTCTCAGCTCTATTATACAGATACTATTCTAGTTGGTGGAGCGCACGTTACGGCAGATATTGCTAGAGGATTTGCAACACCTATGATTCATGCTGAGCGCCTTAAAGCTCTTTATGGAAGTGCAATGGTGTCTTCAAATGATGATCGTGAAAAAATCGTTGTGCCTCAAATAGGAGAGGATGAAAACCATAAAGGGAGCCAAATAACGAGAGGTGAGTTAGTTCGAATTATTCGTCCCAGAATTGAGGAGACGTTCGAGCTTATCAGAGATCGTATAAAAGCAGCGGGCGTTCATAAAATTGCAGGTAAAAGATTAGTGATAACGGGGGGAGCAAGCCAATTAGCAGGTGTAAATCAACTTGCTAACTTGATTCTTGAAAAGCAAGGTCGTCTTGGAAAACCTCTGCATTTACTAGGCCTAGAACAAGGATCGAGAAACCCAATGTTTTCAACCTGTGCTGGCCTTATGATGTATGGTAAAACGACGCAGAATAATTTGACAGAATTACCTGAAAAACAAGGCCAAAATGGAGTTAATCAATTTTTTAGTCAAATTGGCTCTTGGTTGCGTGAGAATTTGTAGCATTTAATAAAAATATATTTTAGACTGCATCAATAAAATAATGACCCTTTAGTATCGACAAATTGGAGAAAAAATATGAGTAGAGCCAGCACGTCATCAGTTCATCAAAACGTAGAGTTGAAACCAAAAATTACAGTTGTTGGCGTTGGTGGAGCAGGAGGAAATGCCGTTAACAACATGATACGTTCGAATCTACAAGGTGTTGAGTTCGTTGTATGCAATACAGATGCTCAAGCGCTAGAGCAAGCTGCAGCGCCTTATCGTATCCAATTAGGGACAAAAGTTACCCAAGGATTAGGCGCAGGTTCAAGACCTGAAGTTGGACGGGCTGCGGCTGAAGAATCACATGAAGAATTATCTCAACTCTTAACGGGCAGCAATATGGTCTTTATTACAGCAGGAATGGGTGGAGGAACTGGGACAGGAGCTGCTCCAGTTGTTGCTCAATTTGCTCGTGAACAAGGGATTCTCACAGTTGCTGTTGTGACAAAGCCATTCCATTTTGAAGGGCGTCATCGTATGAGAACTGCTGAGTATGGGATTGAGGAACTTGCGCAGTATGTTGATACTTTAATTGTGATTCCTAACCAAAATCTCTTTCGGGTCGCGAATGATAAAACAACATTTGCTGAAGCTTTTAAAATGGCAGATGACGTCTTACATTCTGGTGTTCGTGGGATAACTGATCTTATGATTATGCCGGGGCTTATCAACCTTGATTTTGCTGATATTCGAGCCGTTATGATGGAAATGGGTAAGGCCATGATGGGCACAGGAGAAGCAGAAGGTGAGGGCCGGGCGATTGCAGCGGCAGAAGCAGCTATTTCAAATCCTTTGCTTGATGATGTATCAATGAAGGGTGCACAAGCTCTACTGATCAATATTACGGGTGGAATGGACATGACTTTGTTTGAAGTTGATGAAGCTGCCAACCGTATTCGTGAAGAAGTTGATCCAGATGCGAATATCATTTTCGGTTCAACCTTTAATGAACAAATGAATGGTCGTATGCGTGTATCTGTAGTTGCGACAGGCATTGAAAGTGAAGCAATGAAAGCAAGAAAAGCTGAAGAAGCAAAACAAAAAGCTAATGTTTTGCACGAGACGAAAATCGACAAGTCTGTTGTCCATGGCTTTTTTACGCGTAAGAAAGAAGAAGAAAACGATCTTTTTAATCCCACTTATAAACCTGATGATTATGAAGTTAATGCTTTTGAGGGAGAGCAACCTACAGAAGAATCTTTTTCTTCAGAAGAACCAAAACCTCTTATTCTTGATACTGAAGAAGGACAGGTATTTGGAGAGAATAAAGAAGTTAATTTTGAGGCACAAAAATCACGTAAACTTGGCTTTTTTGAGAGAGTTGCAGAAACCATGAGAGGATCAAAACCGCAGAAGTCTGAAATTGAACCTATGATTATTACTGACTCACTTGATAGTGATGATCAAGAGTTGTCTGCTCAAGGGATGGCCGCAAATACTGAACAAAAGGAATTAGAAATTCCAACCTTTTTAAGACGAGGTGCTAAAAAATAAGTTTTTATCTCCTTAAATTTTTGTTCATAAAAAGTTTTAAAAATGCCTTATTTTGTTAAGGCATTTTTTTTATAAATGTAAAATGAGTAGAGTAAAAAATGACCCTTAAGCTTATTAAAACGTCTCGTCTTTATTTAAGACCTTTAACACTTGAAGATGTTGAGGATGTTTATGCTTATGCTAAAGATTCAGAGGTTAGTAAGTATGTAACTTGGGAGACGCATAAAACTCAGACAGATACGCAGGAGTTTGTACAAAATTATGCTTTTAAAAAGTATGCTCAAGGTGAATTAGAACCATATGGCATTGTACTTAAAGAAAAAAATTTTGTTATCGGTACGATTGGATGTAGTTGGCAGCAAAAAAAGATAATGTAATGTCACTAGGCTATGCTTTGGCTAAGGAATATTGGTGCCAAGGATTGATGACTGAAGCGGCCCAAGCACTCGTGGATTATGCTTTTGAAAGTCAAAAGCCTCATCTTATTATGGCCTAGTGTATCTCAGAGAATAAAGCATCTTCACGGGTTATGCAAAAGCTTGGCATGACGTTTGAAGGATGTCTTAGAGGACGCTTATTCCGACATGATAAGCATTGGGATATGGATGTCTATTCAATTTTAAGAGAAGAAATGTTAGATTGTCCCTTAAAAAAATCTTAATTTAAAAGCTTTTTTAGTTTTGTCATAGATATGTTTATCAATTGGTACGAAATATTGTATATGAAAAAGAATATTATTAACTGTTTTAATTCTTGAATGTATAATGTCTCATAAACTTTCTTCAACAGTCACTCAAGTTCTTAATATTCTCAATGATGGAACAAGTCACTCTGGTATTGATATTGGCAATGCTTTAGGAATTTCACGTACAGCTGTTTGGAAAGTTGTTAAACGGCTCCACAAATACAACATTGATATTCAGTCCAAGCCTCAAGGATATCAGTTAAAAGAGCCCCTACTGTTATTGGATCAAAAGAAAATAGAGCCTTTTCTTTCAGACAAAAAAATTTCTTTAGAAATTTTTGAATCACTTGAATCAACAAGTCATTATTTAAAAAGCAAAATGCCCTTCAAAACTCAAACAATTTGTCTTTCTGAGTATCAATCAAAGGGGCGAGGTCGTTTAGGAAGAAAATGGGTATCGCCTTTTGGACGCAATATCTACTGTAGTTTCTCAGGTGTTTTTAAAAAAGATATCGGAGAAATGTCAGGGCTTAGTTTAGTTGTCGCTATATTAACAGCAAATGCTCTTGAAGCGTGTAATCCTAAAATTAAAATACAATTAAAATGGCCAAATGATTTTTACATAAATAATCGAAAAATGGGAGGTATTCTTATCGAGTTAATGGGAGAAGCTTATGGGAATTGTCAGGCAATTATAGGTATTGGCTTAAATGTAAATATGAAGGATATTGAACTTGTTGATCTTGACCAACCATGGATTTCTTTAGAGCATGTTGTTCAAGAAAAATTAGATCGCAATATTATTATAGGAAATATATTACTCACCATGCTTGAAGGTCTAGAGGTATTTAATCATAAAGGCCTGGAAGTTTTTCTAGCTGAATGGGAAAAGTATGATTTACTTAAAAATCAGAAAGTTTCTCTTGATATAGGGGGAAGTAAAGTAGTTGGAATTTCTCGTGGGATAGATCATCAAGGTTTTCTTCTTGTAGAAAATGCGGCAGGAAGCATTCAGAAGTTTTCGTATGGTGATACCTCTCTTTTAAAGGACTAAGCAAGTTTAATGTGTCTTACAGAAGAGAAATTCTGATTTAGAGCTTGCTTATGGAACATTTGTATGAATTTTTTTGGCTGCTTAGTTTGTAGAGAAATCTCTCTTCTTTTAACTCGTGCTATAAATAAAGCAAAACAATATAAAGTTATTAATAAATAAAGATTTTTAGGGATTTTTTTAAACGTCATAAAGTTTGGTAGGTTTAGTTTTTGGGGCGGAAAATTTCTAAACCAATCCTTATAATATTTTCTGGCAGTAATATTCTTGTTTTGGACAGAATAAGTTTTTTTCTTAATTCTATCTCTAAGTAAAGAGGCTTTGAAGAGTTCCACCTTAGTTAAAATTATAGATTTAGTTTTTGTTGCGTGAGCAACAGAAATAAGCGGTGAGAGAGCTATTTGTTTTTCAGCTGTCGTAGAAAGGGGCACCATTTTTTCAGGAAACGCTGAATCCATTTCTGGTTGAAGTTTAGAAACAAAGGGTAACAAGGTCAGTTGTTTGGATATCTTTAAGTCTTTAGAAGGAAAGTTATTATTTTTAGATATAATAGGTACTAAGCTTTCTTCTATTGAATTAAAAGGTAAGGATGGTTTAATTGATTGATCAATGATGACAACGACAGATTCGGCATCTGTAATTTCTGGAATAGAAACAGGTTCATAAGGCTCAGCTTGCTTTTCTGTATTTTCAGATAAAATAGTTGTTAAGTCTTCTGCAGGTGGCACATTTACACGAGATGATTCCCAAGGAAAGAAGGTACTTAAAATTTTTTGATTATCTAAAATATCTTGAAAATTTATAGATTTCCATTTTAAAGGGCGCAATTTTAAGATTGGTTGTATTCCAACTTGATCTCCGTCTTGCACTAAAATATCAATTATTTCTCCATCAATTGTAGATTTAATAGTATGTTCCATTTTCATGGATTCAATCTTACAAAGCTCTTGCCCAGGTGTGACATTTTGTCCTTTTTGGCTATATATTTTAATTATCTTGCCAGGCATAGGACATTCCTCGCACAAGTTATTATTTACGTACCAAGTATAGTTCAAAAGCTCATCTTGTTGATTTAAGGGTATATAAGGAGATAATCCTTTACTTTGTCTTGCTTGAGAAATTTGGTGGGGTATTTCTATAAGGGATGTACCAGCTGGTGCCGTAAGATAATCAATGGTTCTTTCACTTGAACTAATAGGAATTTGAAGGTTATGCGCTAGTATAGGATTTTGAGCGTCTGTTTCGTCTGAAATTACTGTGGCATATGATACACAAATGACAGCTCTTATTATCTCTGCAAAGCTCATAAAAAATAAAATTGTACTCAATTTTTTTTGAATCATCTTGATTAAGATTCTTCCTGGTTTCTATTTTTCAAAAACAATAGGCAAAGATGATTAATTGGTCAACCACTATTTTTTTTGTGGTTAACAAATAAATTTGTATAAAATAAAGTGTTCAGAAGAAGTTTAAATTTTCTAATCTTTTTAGATGTTTAAGTAAAAAACCTTGCTTTTTTGCAATACTAGATTTATAGAATTTTTTAAAAATATGGACGTCATATACACTTAGTTTTAAAGTATCATGCATACTTATCGTGAATGAATCCTTGAGTAGAAAGCAATTTATCTTTTAAACTTTTCTACACCTGTTTCTTTTTCTATCTTAAACTCATTAAATAAAGTGGGTTTTATTGCAGGAGGGGGCTGCGCGAGCTTCGAGACTTATTCTAAATAAGAGGAGAGGGAAGCCAAAAGTCAATTTATAGACAACCCCCACAAATTAAATTTATGTGAATGACTTTGAGATAAAGAGAAGTACTTTGTTAAAATAAGCGAATAGCAACTAATAACTTCTCTTTAGAAGGCGTCACTTGTGAGGGGGATCTCCTAACAAGGGCGCCTTTTTTCTTATCTCTTCACCTTCGAGAAGATTTTTTTGATACTCATTTTTAAGCTGTTGTTCTTCTTTTGTATATACTTCTAGAGGTGTAAAATTATAGCGTTCTGGAACCGCATGTAAAGTTTCAAAAGCTTTAGGATCATCATCTTCAAAAACAATATAAGAACCAACGCAACTTGAAAGAACGCAACAAAAAGAAAATAAAATAATTTTATTCATTTAAAAGTTTAGCCACTTCACAAGCACTGTATGAAAGAACACCATCTGCCCCAGCTCTTTTAAATGATAACATAACCTCAAGAAGTGTTTTGTTGTAGTCAATCATTCCTTGAGCTGCTGCGGCCTTAAGCATAGCATATTCACCACTTACGTGGAAAGCAAAGGTTGGAACCATAAATTTTTGCTTAATTTGTTGAATGATGTCTAAGTATGCAAGTCCAGGCTTGACCATAACAGAATCTGCTCCTTCTGCAATATCTAATGCAACTTCACGAAGAGCTTCAAGTGCATTTGCAGGATCCATCTGATAAGTTTTTTTATTTTTTTTGCCCAAGCATTTATCTGACCCTAAAGCTTCTCTGAAGGGACCATAGAAAGCTGATGCATACTTCGCTGCATAAGACATAATTGCAACATCTTTATATCCGTAAGTATCAAGATACTGTCTAATCATACCAATTCTTCCATCCATCATGTCAGAAGGCGCAACAATATCTGCGCCGGCTTCTGCTTGAAACAAAGCGTGTTTACATAAAATTTGTATCGTTTCATCATTCGCAACATCTTCGTCATCTCCAAGAAGTCCATCATGTCCATGACTTGTGAAAGAATCTAAAGCAGGATCTGAAATAATCCCGAGATTAGGATAGGATTGCTTAAGAGCTCGAATAGCTTTTAAAAGCACATTTTCTGCATTCAGCGCTTCTGCCGCTTGTTCACATCTTTTTTCAAAAGGAATAACTGGAAAAAGGGCTAAAACATTGATTCCTAGATCTTGAGCCTTACTTGCAGCCTCAAGAAGTTGTGGAATCGTAAAACGCTCGACATCAGGCATGCCTTTAATTCTTGGTGATACACTTTCTTCACGGACAAAAACGGACCAAATAAGATCGTTTGAACTTAAAGCTGTCTCTGCTACAAGCTGACGTATCCATTCTGTACGACGATGCCGACGTAGGCGTATCGCAGGGAACTGACTGATTGAATAAGAGTGAGGTATTGTCAAATCAAACCTTTTAATTTTGTTTTCTTTTCACTACCTTGATTTTTCTTTAGAAACAACTTAAAAAAGATTGCCGAGTTGGTCAATGTAAAAAACTGGGTTGCATTTCGCACACGATTCGTTAGGATCATGCCACGTTTTAGATTAAAGAGGATAAAAAATGTCCATCGCCAAAGCGATAACTCAAGATCTTTATGAAACATTTCAGAAGCTTTCTAATATAGAGAAGAATAGCTACCGTTATTGGCGGATTCGCATTTTATATTCAACTATCATTGGCTATGCTGCTTATTACCTGGTGCGGCAGAACTTTTCGATGACGATGCCTGGTTTAATGGAAGAGTTTGGATATACAAAAGTTGAACTCGGTTGGGTGGTTACAATTTTCTCAATTGTATATGGGGTTGGAAAATTCTTTAATGGTTACTTAAGCGACCGATCAAATGCGCGCTATTTCATGTCCATAGGTTTATTTCTATCTGCCATCGTAAGTATTTTTATGGGATTAGGTGTGGGGTTAGGGACCATGGGATTCATTTGGGGAATAAATGCCTGGTTCCAATCGATGGGATGGCCGCCAGCAGCACGCATGTTAACGCATTGGTTTAGTCCTAAAGAATTAGGAACAAAATGGGGTTTATGTGCTTCTTCCCATCAAATTGGAGCGGCTGTCATACTTATTTTAGCAGGATATCTTATAGAGATTTTTGGCTGGCGCGCAGCCTTTATCGTTCCTTCTATTCTTGCCTTAGTCTTTTCGATATATATCTTTAATCGTCTTAGAGACACGCCGCAGGAAGTCGGGTTACCTCCTGTTGAAGAATATAAAGGAGATGGTGTTAATAACGAATCAAGTGAAAGAATAACAGTTCGCGAAGTACTTACTGAAGTTTTTGGAAATAAACTTGTCTGGTACATCGGCATTGCAAATATGTGTCTTTATATTCCTCGGATAGGTGTTTTTACATGGGCACCTACATTTCTTAAAGAGTTTAAGGGTGTTACTTTGCTTGTTGCTGGTTGGCAAACAGCTGGTTTTGAAGTTGCGGGGTTATTAGGAGGAATTCTTGCTGGTTGGTTCTCTGATCGAGTATTTGGAGGGAGAAGAGGTCCTGTTGGTGCTTTATTCCTTCTAGGGCTCTCTCTTTGCCTTTTTGCGATCTGGCTTATTCCCAAAGGACATCCTTTCTTAGATACACTTGCTCTCATGGTTGCCGGTTTTCTTGTTTATGGTCCACAGGTTCTTGCTGGGGTTGCATGTGCTGATTTAACCTCAAAACGTGCCGTAGGGATGGCTATTGGCTTCACAGGAAGCTTTGCTTACGCGGGGTCGGCGATTTCAGGGGTAGGAATTGGTGCTATTGTAGAAAATTATGGATGGCCTGGAGGTTTCATTCTTTTTATCATAACATCTCTTATTGGTGCTTTCTTTTTCTCTTTAACATGGAATCATCGTTCTAAAAACTTAAGTACAAATATAGAAGAAGCTAAAGTAGAAGCAACGAATTAATAAAGAAGTTTTAGACTGTAATTTCTTTTAAGGTTCAAGCTGAGACGATTATTTTAGGAAAGCTTACACTTTTCTTTAAAATTCATTCTGCCTTACCCAAATTACTAAATTTTTTCATCAGCATAATGAGATTAAATTATAGCTTAAAGTCACTTTGAGGGAGATTTATTTTTTGATGCTATGCGTCAAAGATCAATTTAGAAGTTATATGTTAAGTATTTGAAAGCACTAATTTGAAAATTCTTTCCTTTCTTAGTATAGTGAGATAATATTCTAGAGTTAAATACAAAATTCGTCTTCTTTTTAGAAGGTTATGCTTTTTTAGAGGAGGGGGTCTGCAAAAATTATGCTGCTCATTCTTGACGAAAAGTATTACAACAAAAGCATAGAGAGTTTTACTCTCAAAGAGTTTTTGAGTTTTCGAGCGCAAAGCTTGAAAAAGGGGCAAAGACAAGTTCTTTGGTCCTACGTCTCCCAGACGTGAAGCCTCCCTGTTTAAACTTGGCCGGGGTGTTAAAACCCCGGCCCTTTTTTATCTTGAAAGTTCTTTAGTAGTATAAAAAGCTTGCGATCTGAGTAATTTGCTCGTTGAAATCTTCATCTTGCCACCAAACAATGGGAGTAATGTCGCCCGTGCGGAATTCACGATAAAAAGGAGCAGCGTATTTAAGAATCATGACTTGATTATTATTATAGGGAGCAAACCAATCTTTATTACGCATCTCAAGCTCAGTGAGATTTGTTGGACCATCTGTTGGGTTCGTAAAGGCCTGTTTAATAGCGGCCATGTTCTTTTCATGGGATCTTGGCGTGATTAGATATGTAACGGACTTACGGAAGCTACTGGTTACTTCTTGTGAAAAGAGATACTGAATAACAGGAATGTCTTGAAGAAGAGGGAAGCCATCCTTTGAATTTTGATCCTCATGAGAGTTAATTCCGCCAAGCATGAGAGTTTCGCCCAGTTTCATTTCAACAGTTGTTTTAACATGGCTTGTTTGAATTCGCGTAAAAGTTTTCGTTGTATCTTCAGGAATGATTGCTGGTGTTAAACTACCCTGAACTTCGATTTCAAGAAGAATACGGTCTCCTACTAAAGCAATTGGCGTCACTTTAACTGTGATACCTGTTGGTGTTTTTGCAACGTTACCACCAAATTGGCCTGACAACCCTAAAGCCAGGTCAGTTCCAGCGTAGAATTCAGCAGACTTACCGACAATCGTGGTTACTGAAGGGCGATCTAGTACTTTTATGCGTTCATTATAAGCGTTGGCAATATTCAAGCTATAACTAACACTTCCAAAAGAAATTCCTTGAGTAAAAAGGCGTGAGACTGAGAGAGGAGATCCACCTCCCGCTATTGTGGCTGCTAAATTAGTAGCTCCAGGGAACATTGGAACGCCTTGGAAATCAATATTACCAGGGTCATTAATTGTTGTGGTACTTGTTCCATCGGCGTTTATAGTTTTTGAATTATTAGGATCTGGAATACCTCGTGCCCTTGCGTACATATGTGTCCCTGGTGCAAGTGTTAAGGAAAAGTTTTCTAAAATATTATTCCCTTTTTTTGTTTGTCCTAATTCACTCACGCGCATAACGATAGCGTCAATAGCTACCATTTGTTGAGGACCAGCAGGTGCTTCAGGGACTGCGGCTTGCTTTGGAGTATTTCCAGGTGAGCCCTCATTCGCTGGACCTGTAGCGCTTGCATTCTGATCTGGGGCAGTAGTAGCACTAGGAGCATCACCTCCAGCAGCAGTAGCATCAGCTTGAGCAAGCATAATCATGCCGCTGTCATAGAGGCGCTTCCATTCATCTGCACGGCGCTTAGCAAATTTGGCCTGAGATTTATTCTCTGCCAAACTCTCATATTTTTTTATGTAAGCATTTGCTTCTGGAGATTTACCTGCGGCCGCCATAATCATGCCTGCAGCACGATAAGCTTCTGCTTTATTAGGAGCTGCCTTAACATAACGTTCAATAGCAGCTTGAGCAGTTTTAATATCTCCAAGGTAATATGAGGTTGAAGCAAGCTCATATAAAGCAGGTAAGCTATTTGGTTCAATTAAAAGAACATTTGCAAACTCTTCTTGCGCTCTTTTGTAGTCTTTTTGTTGTTTTTTAACACGGCCTAATTGCAAAGAAGCGATACTGTTTGAAGGTTCAAACTTAAGCGCTTGATTATAACCTGCTTCGGCAATTTCAAGTTGAGAGACATCGCCTTTACGAGCTAATAGCTGATAAGCCATCGCATTAAGCGTATGGAGCCAAGAGTTTGTAGGATCATCTACAAGAGCAATGTTAAACTTCTGTGAAGCTTCTTCATAGTTAGCTGCAAGTAAGGCTTGAATTCCTTCTTTGACAAGCCCTTTCTCTTCAGAGTTGGCTTTTTCAGAAAGAATTTGCTCCAATGATTTTTCTTGAGTCAATGCTTTTTCTGAAGACTGAGATACAGGCTCATCGATACAACCTGTAAGCATAAGCACAGCCATAGCAGTTAAAGATAAATGTAATTTTTTCAAGGTTCCCTCCCTTAAATTTAAAAAAAATTAATTCAAATTTTACATAACACTAAAGCAAAAAAAGAAGATGTAAAGAAACTTTTAAATAATTAGTGCTTTTTCAAGTAATTTTTGAGCCACAAAATGAGAAACGAAAGGGGTAACATCCCCTCCTAATTGAGCAACTTCTTTAATCATGCTTGAAGAAATGAATTGATAACGTTCTGATGACATTAAGAAAATAGTCTCGAGTTCAGGATAAAGCGAAGTATTCATTCCAACAAGTTGGAGTTCATATTCAAAATCAGATACAGCTCTTAAACCCCGAATCAAAATGCGAGCATTAACCTGTTTTGCAAAATTAACGAGAAGCGTATCAAAAGTTTGCACACTAAGATTATTGATGTTCTTTTCCGTTGAAAGAGCTTCAATTTCATGTTGCACCAGTTGCAAGCGTTCTTGTAGAGAGAAAATAGGGTTCTTACCAGCATTAATAGCAATCGCGATAATAATTTTATCAAACAGCAATGCAGCTCTTTGAATAATATCACGGTGACCTTTTGTAATTGGATCAAAGGTTCCAGGATAAACGGCAATTCTTTGTGAAGATTGATTTGGCATTATTTATACTTTTTCTCCATAAACGACTTAAGCTCTACATTTCCCTGAGTATCTATCATAAAACTAGCGTTTTCTGCTAATGCTGGGGTGTCTCTAAGTTGGCCTGCGGCTTTGTTGAAACTAAGCGTTAAATTAGGATCATAAGGATGATTGGCACGGTTATCACGATAGTCATGTAAAATATGAGAAATTAACGTAAGGCCATTTTCCAAAGATTTATGGATTGCCATTTTCCTTGAAAGTTTTTGTTTTGTATATGTCCCCATGAGGTTAACGAGTACAGCGGGCACATATGTTGGTGTTCGTTCTTTTCGGTAAATAAGAGGATCGTATTCAGAAGCAATAAGGGCTTTCTGAGATGGGTTAAGTTTTTGAAAAGCGTGTTGAAGAGCTGTACCATCTTCTTTCGTATAAAGCCTTATCATCGCACTTACACGCGCTAAAAGATAAGCTATATTTGAGTCTTTATCTAATCCCAACCATTCAGCACGGGTGGCCAAGTATTTCTTTAAAGCTTCATGTTCAGTATGATTGGCTAGATAATGTAACGCCTCTTTCACGGCAAAAAGTGTTTTTAAAACATTTTCTGTCATGACTTTTGAACTAGTGTTATCCTCATGTCCTCGGGCAGCACTGACATCACATATATGCGTTAGCATTTCAAAGTCAAAATCTTGAGGATTATCTTCAAGAATGCCGGATTTCTTTAATTGTGTTAAAATTTCAGGACCGCCTTCAACATGGGTAACGTGCCCTAAATGAACAAGACCTTTTGCTTTTTTAATTTTCTTTTGTTGTTCAGGCGTTAATGATTGAAAAGTAATAAAAATTTCGGGACATTTTTCCAGACATTCGTCCAAGAAGAGATCATGATCAGCCTCAGTAATGCCATATTTTAGAGCTTTTTCATGGGCCGTTTTAGTTTTACCCATATCTCCCAAGATAAGGTTGATTTCAAGGAGTTGAAGTTGTTGAGGATCATTTTGAATAATCGACTGAGCAAAACTATTTAATTTTTGAAAAGAATCACGTGTCAGTTTCTCGGTTGCAGGTTGAAGATTCGTAAAGCGGTCATAAGCAATATCACTCCCATCTGCAATTAAATAAAGACAAACAAGACTTAAAATCGTTCTTTCAAACTCGGGATAATGAAAGCCTGTAAGCTTTTTTGACCAACTATGTGAGAATTGTTCGGCTTTCCCTTCTTGAGTGTGTTGAACATTTTTATCGAGTAACCATTCAAGTTCAGGATAGGTTGCAATTTTTGATTTCACCCATTCTAGGGAACCTAATTCTTCTAAGTTGGGAGAAGCATAAATAGAGGATGAAAACCATAGGCATACTAAACTGAAAAAAGAAAAAAATACTTTGTTTTTCAATAAGTTATTTCGCATTATTATTTCCTCCTTGATGAGATCAAAATGATCGGTGATTATTTACTGATTCTGAACTAATAAGCAATCCGTAAAATTAGAAAGGTTTTGAGTTTATGAGGCAACTGACATATCCAATCAGTTTATCTTGAGGCTGTTGTTGAGTATTGGCAATATAAGCGTTTTGTCTTGAATCTAAATAAATAGCAAACAGATAGTCTTGATATTCATGGCCATTCTTAGCTTTGTAAGAATATGTGCCAAGCGCACGCATCAATTGGTCACTTAAAATGCCTCTTGAAAAATCTGAACTACGTTTAGAAAGATCAAGTGAAGTTTTAAGCCCGCTTGTTGCAATACCAAGCCCATCTCGTTGGTAAATTGTAATCTCTTGGCAGGTTGGATAATTGTTGCAAAGAATTTTTAATAAAGAGGCGATCTCACCTTCAATAATTTCTGCATAATGAGTTTTCCAATTCATATTATGCTGGTGGTCTATCTCTGCTTGTTTTTTTCCCTGAAGTTCAGTTTGAGAGAAAGTGGGGGCTTCTTTTAAAGCGTTGGCAATAAACGTATAGACTTCAACGTGTGTATTATCTCCAATCAACGCAGGAGGGAAGCCAATTTTTTCAAGACTGTAAGCTGAATTAAAAGGGAAGCATAACAGGCTTAAAAAGCTAAGTAATTTTAGCATAAAAACTTTCCTTAAGTGTTTTCCTCGTTAAGATGCGGAAGGAACTTCAGGGGAAGAGTCTAAAACCTCTTCTTCTGCTCCTTCTTCTCCTTCGTCTTCTTCTTCATTTCCTTGACTTGGAATTCGTGCAATAGAGACAACTTGTTCATTATTATCAACTCGGAAAAGCATGACGCCTTGGGCTTGGCGGCCACAAATGCGAATATCTTTTACAGGAAGACGGATGAGTTGTCCTGTATTCGTCACGAGAACAAGCTGATCATCATTCTCAACCACAAAGGAGGCAACGATCTTACCAGTTTTTGAGGTTAATTTCGTATTTGTCACGCCTTGCGCACCACGGTTGGTGACACGGAATTCATAAGCCGATGTTCTTTTACCAAGGCCGTTTTCAGTGACTGAGAGAATGAATTGCTCACTGGCTTCGAGTTCAGCAAAACGTTCAGGTGAGAGTTCGAAAGTTGAATCTCCTGAAATTTCTTCTACTTCTTCAACTTCAGTTTCATCACCACCTCGAAGTTTGCGAGATTGACGAATATAGGCATCACGTTCTTCAATAGTGGCACGCGCGCTCTCAAGGATGCTCATGGAAATTACGCGATCGCCCGAGGCTAAGCGAATTCCAAGTACGCCTGTCGAACTGCGGCTTGCGAACACACGAAGACTTTCAACAGGGAAACGAACACTGCGTCCTTCTTTGGAGGAAAGCATTATATCTTGATGATTATGGCAAGCTCGAACAGCAATCAGTTGCTCGCCATCTTCAAGTTTCATCGCAATTTTTCCATTAGCTCTAACGTTTAAGAAATCATCAATCGAGTTACGGCGAACAGTTCCTGATGAAGTCGCAAATACAATAGACATATTCTTGAGTTCTTCAGGATCTTTAGGAAGCGGAAGAACGGTCGCAATTGTCTCGCCTTGCTCAAAAGGTAAAACGTTAATAATGGGTTTTCCTAAAGATTGTGGCGTGCCTTGCGGTAATTGATAAACCTTCAGCATGAAAGCTTTTCCACCTGAAGAGAAGAACAAAACAGGCGTATGTGTATCGGCGACCACGACATCGCGCACAAAGTCTTCCTCACGTGTTGACATTCCTGAACGACCACGACCACCACGCTTTTGCGCACGATAAGTTGAGAGTGGCACACGCTTAATGTAACCGTTCTGACTGACTGTGACGACCATATCTTCACATTGGATGAGGTCTTCAATATCCACTTCTCCAGAAGCATCTTCAATTGTTGTACGGCGAGGTGTCGCAAATTGATCTTTTACTTCGACAAGTTCTTGACGCATAAGAGCGTAAAGTTTTTCACGTGATCCAAGAGTTGAAAGATAGTCTTTAATCTGGTCAACAATTTGTTGAAGCTCTTCAGCAATTTTATCACGTTCAAGGCCTGTTAAGCGGTGCAATCTTAGATCTAAAATGGCTCTGGCTTGCGCTTCGGAAAGTCGATAAGTCCCATTGCTAAAAGTATTTCCAGGCTCAGCGACAAGCTCAATAAGAGGCGCAATAGAAGATGCAGGCCACGTTCTTGCCATCATTTGTTCACGCGCTGTTTGAGGATCAGCAGCATTTTTGATGAGGGCAATCATTTCATCAATATTAGCGACTGCAACCGCAAGACCAATTAATAAATGAGCCCGTTCGCGTGCTTTTTTAAGCTCGAATTTAATGCGACGCACGATGACATCTTCACGGAATTCAATGAAAGCTTTGATAACATCTTTAAGACCCATTTGACGGGGTTGCCCTTTATCAAGAGCAAGCGCATTGACGCCAAAAGATGTTTGTAAAGGCGTATGACGGTAAAGTTGGTTGAGAACAACGTCTGGTACGGCATCACGCTTTAGTTCAACAACAACACGAACACCTTCACGGTCAGATTCATCACGAAGGTCAGAAATGCCCTCAATAATCTTTTCTTTCACCACTTCAGCCATGCGTTCAATCATACGAGCTTTGTTCACTTGATAAGGCACTTCAGTGATGATAATGGCGGTGCGATCCTTGCGAATTTCTTCAATTTGAACACGCCCACGCATAATAATAGAGCCGCGACCGTTATGAGCAGCCTCACGAATTCCTGCACGGCCTAGAATAACAGCGCCCGTTGGAAAGTCAGGTCCTGGAACGTATTGAAGAAGTTCATCAACAGTAACGTCAGGATTGTCAATGTAGGCAAAACAAGCATCAATAACTTCCCCTAAATTATGGGGAGGAATGTTTGTGGCCATACCAACAGCAATACCACCTGCACCATTGACTAAAAGATTAGGGAAACGGGCAGGTAAAACAGTAGGTTCTGAAGTCGTGCCATCATAGTTGGGTTTAAAATGAACAGTCTCTTTTTCAATGTCCTCAAGTAAGAAGTGTGAGACTTTTGCAAGACGTGCCTCTGTGTAACGTTCGGCTGCAGGCGGGTCGCCGTCCATGGAACCAAAGTTTCCTTGACCATCAATAAGGGGCAGACGCATCGAGAAATCTTGAGCCAAGCGTGCTAAAGCTTCATAAATCGGGGCGTTACCATGAGGGTGATATTTCATCATCACATAACCGACCGCGCTGGCGCATTTACGATAAGGACGATCAGGGTTATTTCCTGATTCTTTCATGGCATAGAGAATACGGCGGTGCACAGGCTTTAAGCCATCTCGCACATCTGGAAGGGCACGACTAACGATCACGCTCATAGCGTAATCAAGGTAAGAACGTCGCATCTCCTCTTCGAGGGAAACTGGGGTAATATCTGTGCTTAAGGGACTAGTGGCTTGCGTCAAGGCCCAACTCCTTTAGTTATGAAATCATTAATTATTAGAAAGGGATCTCGTCGTCAAGATCAGGTTCAGCATGATTGCTTTGAGAACTACCACCTGAGGGTTCATAAGAAAGTCCACCTCCGTATGAAGGCTCACTTAAAGTAGAGGAGGAGCCACCTTCTGAACGCGCATCAAGCATCGTAAGTTCTCCTCTAAATTTTGGAAGAACAATTTCAGTGGTATACTTTTCTTGGCCACTTTGATCTGTCCATTTGCGTGTTTGAAGTTGTCCTTCAAGAAAGACTTTAGCACCCTTACGGAGGTACTTTTCACAAACTTCAGTTAAACGATCATTAAAGACAACAACCCGATGCCATTCAGTGCGATCTTTACGCTCACCAGTTGTACGATCTTTCCACGCTTCAGAAGTTGCGATTGAAAGTTGAACAATTTTTGTACCATCTTGCGCATGTCGAACTTCTGGATCGCGTCCAAGATTTCCCACAAGAATAACTTTGTTTACTGAACCTGCCATGAAAAACCTCATCAATAATGGTGTCTCTCTTTATAGGACATTCAAACGTGGTTGGCTATCGTAAAATGCAGTAAAAGTTTAGATTATTTGAACTTCAAGCATTTACGATGATTAGAAAATGGATTTTTTTGAAATAGACGAATTTTTATTAAAGAGATAGGTAAAAATGAACTCTAATTCATTTAGAGAATATTTTTTAAGGTCGTTATAAAATTGAAAAAAGCACCTTTCTTGTTATTCTTTATAAACATGGCTTTTAGACAAGCAACAGAGGCCAGCCCAGTAAACGAAGATTTACTAAAGCAAATGTATAAAAATATCAGTAAGGCCCTCTCCAAGAAGACCTGAAGCTAATCATAACAATGATCGAAATTCGCCTGAACGAAATTTTGCTTATAATCAAGATGGTTCACCTAGAAAAAGTGCTTTCTCACCGCGGATAAAAGTTATTCCAAAAGCTGATTCTTACAATTTCATTAAGCTATTAAAAACAATTAAAAGTTTTTTTATCGTGCAAGGTTTATTTATTTCCTAGACACACCATCCTTAAGGATGTGAGAAGCTCGAAAAGAAATCGTTTTACGAGGTGTAATCATGACTTCTTTGCCTGTCTTCGGATTGCGTCCGATACGGTTGCTTTTTTTGCGCACATTAAAACTTCCAAATGAAGAAAGTTTAAGTTCACCTTCTTTAACAAGGCCAACAATCATCTGTTCAAGAATTTGTTCTAAAATTTCCATAGCACGATGGCGTGGAAAGTTAATACTTTCAGCAATCGCATCACTAATTTCAGCGCGTGTAAGGGTCTTTACTGGCATAATTTTTACACTCCCAATATACAATTTGATAACTCATTGTATCTACATGGTATTATAAGGTCAAATAGAATCTTACGAATAATTTTTATGGGATTAAAACTATAAAGTTAAGTTTTCCAAAGAAATATAAGGAATAAGCAGTGAAGCAGCCATTTTCCTTTGTGATCAAGAAAAATGACTGCTTGAAGGTTTTATTTCTGGGACGTTGACCTATTGAGCTGTTAATCTCTTATTATTAGGAAAAGAGTAAAGCATCTCAAGATATCTAAGAAAACATTGGCCGACTGAAAATTATAGTGCTCAACGGTTAAGATTTGCGCTATCCCTGGTGTAATCCCAAAGATTTTAATTCGGCATAGTAAGATTTCTTCGGTCAATTACTAGCGACGGTCCCGCCCATATAGAGGCTGGTCCATGATTTGCGTTACTTACTTGCCCAATAACAAGATTATCTTGTTTAACAAAGTTGATGACTTTCACCCTTGGATCAAAAGGAGGTAAATCGATTAACTCATTATGACTGATATCAATAGATTCAAGATTGGGCAACAAGCTCATTTCACGGGGGAGGCATATTAGTTCATTATTATGCAAGCTAATATGAACAAGATTCTTAAGGTTAATAATTCCCTCAGGTACTTGATTTAAGTGAGAATTTTTCACGATTAATTTTTCAAGTGTAGATACTGAACATATGCTGTTTGGTAAACGCTTACACTTGTGAAACAATAGGCGTTGTCCTAGGAGCTTTATTGTCGTCATTTTGTGAAGTCATATCAGTTGCCCGACTAAGTGAGAAGCTTTGAGATAAGAAGAAGCTGCTGTGAATAATCGAATAAATTTCATCATAAATCTTTTAATGAGTTGTTGAATACTATTGATATAGGATGCCTTTCATCTTATTCAAGACAAAAAGTCAAAAACATTTTTTGTTTTACTGAATTGTTAAGTAGTCGATTCTGAAGTATGAAGAAAAGCAAGGAAGCGCCTATAGTACAGAGAATTATTTT
>MKUV01000072.1 GCA_001898725.1 Caedibacter sp. 37-49 | reverse complement strand
CTTATATTCTGTCAGGGGCTAAGGCCCTTATGAGGCCGTTGGAGTAATCAGACAAGAGAGCACAGATTCCATCGGGACCAAAGAAGAGAAATCTTCTATTTAAAGGCCGGATACATGCATGCAACCTATTACTAGTTTTTTGACTATCATTTTTATTCTTGCATCTCTCGGCGAGTCCATACATGTCCCTGTTAAACCGGATACAATAAACTAGATACGGCGTTAGTATACAAGATCTTTTTATAAAATTTTTGAGCATAATTTTTCTTGAAAGAGAAATTGTCTTTTTAAGACCTCAAATATTATATGTAAGAGCTTATGCATTATTGCTCCAGCAATTACATAATTGACAAAAGTTTACGATAAGTATGATTTTCGTGGATAAGCTCGTCCATGTGCGGGCCTAAAATGGCATCTGAGAGCTCCGAATAATCTTAAACTTCATAGAGGCATTTATATCAAATCTCAAATCATAGCAGCTTTATTCTTGCTACCTCTGCCTTTTCTCAATACTCATATAAAGTGCAATGGCTGAGCGGCAATAGTCCTGCCTATGTAGCCGCAAAAACCCAACTTTGGTAGCTTTCTTGGATTTGAGATGTGCACGCCCCTTATAGTCCAGAAAGTAATGGCATGGTAGAAGCTTTTGTGAAGACTTTTAAAAGGGATTATGTTTATGTAATGACTTAAGTTTGGGAGAAAAGGTTATTGAGCAGCTGCCAGCATGGTTCGATGATTACAACAATAATGCCCCCATAAAGGGCTAAAAATGCTCCCACCACGAGAGTATTATAGGGATTCTTAGGATGGCCTCAAACAAGTAAAGTATAGCTAATGAGCTATTCAAATGTCCGGCCTTAACGGGGGCGCTCCAATCTCTTACATTTTATATTGGACAATAGAAAGGAAATGGTAGTGTAAAAATGGGAAAAGTTAGCTTTTATGATGTAAATTACAGGAACAATCTTAATCCACTTTATAAAGATATTAGAGGGGATGTTTGGAATAATGAAGATATAGGTATTACAAGTTTTTTCTCTATAAATCAAATTAATAAGTTTATTAACTGGCTTGATTTGAAACCGGGCATGCTTATTTTAGATGCTTGTTGTGGAAATGGGCAAGTCATAGCTTATATAACTCAAAAAACAAATACTAGATCTTATGGAATAGATATTAATAAGCACTCAATTGAATCAGCAGAGCTATCGGCACAGCAAAAAAAAATACCTATTAAATTTTTAAAAATGGATTTGAAAGAAAAATTACCTTTTCCAGATAAATCGTTGGATGCTATTCTTTGTATAGAATCTATAATTCATTTTATTAAAGATGCGTTTCTCTCTTAATTTTCTTAACTCCTAACATGCTGTATTTTGCTCACAGACTAGCAATATTTTAATCAAGCTTTTAAGTTCTTTTCCACCCTAATAAAAAACATTCTTTCAATCTTCATGATATATGAAGTTTTAAGTCTAATACACTTAGAAGCCAAAATCAGCCCAAACTCTTTTGCGCTGAAAGGGATATGATGGTAATGTTCGTTTTCGTGGAGTTAATCCCATATAAAAGTTATTCCATGATATTTTTTTACCTTGGACGTAAACTGTTAGCAGGTTTCTTATAAAATTCCTCCATGAATACGCTTCAGAGCTCATATTATCAAGCCAGGTTAACCTTTCCGCAAGGATGGGAGTGCTATCGAGCTTGCTGCCGAATCCAACAAAGGTATAATTATTTTTTTTGTCTAATAAATGTGTAGTGCTGACCTTAGAGGCTGATACTCTATTTTCTTCCCACCAATTCCGAGGCTTGAGTAAATCTTCCTCTTCCAGAATACTTCCGAGGCTATTGCTCACGATCTGAATTTTGATTGGAGAGCATGGAATTTCTTTAAGAAGAGCTTCAGCTGAATTAAGTGCGTTACTGGATTTGTCTCCTATAGACAATTTGCATATAACATCTAGAATATCTTCAAGGCGCCAGAACTCTGCCAGGCAAGCTGCAACATATTCACCCACACCCTCTGATATGAAGAGGTCGGGAGTCGCACCATATCGAATCCAGTGCAAAGCCGTTACATATTCAACTATGAAAGTATGTATATTGCGGTATTTAGTTTGAGTAGGGTCTGAGGCAATATTATCCAAAATTTCCTCAAATGACAAATTGATCTTTTTTTGAAGCAAGCGGTCAATTTGATCAACTTCTTCTCTGATAATTGGATCAGAAGCAAAGAGAGTATTTAGGTATTCCTTAATAAAATGGTCCGATTGATCTATCTGAGCAGGAAAGTAAAAACCAACTTTGGAGTTGTTAGATCTTTTCACAACGCCATGAAAAATATCCTCTTGTTCTTCTTCTGATAGGTAATCTGATAATTTCTTGCAGCAATCATCTTTGTTTTTAGCCATAACTGCAAGTCGATAAGGGAATGTCGAGCGGCAGGTGTTTGCAGAAAAACAGATATCTGTAAAATTATCTTCTGTGTTACTGAGGTGCTCTATATACTTTTTAACATACGCCCTTAAAGCATCTGCATTTCTTGCGCTTATGGAAAGAATATTTATTTCAGGTAAAGAAGTATCATTTTCTGGCATTGAACTTTGTTCAGGGGCTTCTTCTACCAATGCAAAGGCGTTGGTTCCACTGAATCCAAAAGAACTTATGCCAGCGACCCTACGTCTATTTTGTGGAATCCAATCCACTAGTTCTTTATTAATTCTAAAGGAATCTTGGCAAAAGGTGACATGAGGATTTAATTGATTAAAATTAATCTGGGGTGGGATCTTCTTATTTTGTAGGGCTAGTACCAGCTTAATCATTCCAGCAATCCCAGCTGCTGCTTCTAAGTGCGAGATGTTCGCTTTAACTGAACCCAGGTAAAGTGGGTTATTCTTACTGTGATAATTTTCAAATATATTTTGAAGGGCCGTTAGCTCAATGGGGTCTCCCAGTATGGTCCCTGTGCCATGACATTCCATGTAACTTATGTTCTCTGGCTGAATGGAATATCTATCTAAGGCCTCTTTGATTAATTTTTCTTGTGCGATTCTGTTGGGCGCTGTGATACCAGCGCTCTTGCCATCTTGATTGATCAATGAGCCACGCACGACCGCTAAGATATTATCGTTGTCACGCTGCGCATCGGATAGCCTTTTTAAGATCACGACTCCACATCCTTCACCTCGACCGTAGCCATCTGCTTTTTCATCAAAAGTCTTACATTTTCCATCACGAGAGATCATATTCGCTTTCGAGCAGTAAATGGTCAGCTCAGGAGTAACCATTAGGTGAACACCGCCAGCAATAGCAATATCAGCTTCTTGGTTTCTAAGACTTTGACAGGCTTCATGAAGCGCAACCAAGGATGATGAACAAGCTGTGTCAATGACCATGCTGGGACCTTGCAGCCCCAACCAGTAAGATAATCGCCCGACCGCTAAACTAAACTGCGTGCCTGTTCCGTAATAGCCGTCGATACCTTGCATTCCGTTGTTTAGATACTGGGTAACAAAATCGTGAGAGCTAATGCCTAAGTAAACCCCAGTTTTACTTTCAAATAAGTCTTCTGTTAGGAGTCCAGCGCTTTCAATAGCTTCCCACGCAACTTCTAGAAAGAGCTTTTGTTGAGGATCCATGCGCTCGGCTTCTCTGGGGGTAAGACTGAAGAATTCTGGCTCAAACTGGTCAATGTTATCAATGAAGGCACCATATTTAGTATACATTTTTCCGGGAGCTCTCTCATCTTCCGAATAGTACTTATCCACATCCCAACGATCTGCAGGAACTTCAGTAACAGCAGAATACCCTTGGCTAAGCAGCTTCCAGAATGATTCCGGATCATTGGCACCTCCGGGAAATCGGCACCCTAGACCAATGATTGCAAGAGGATCTTGATCTTTACTCCTTAGGCGAACAATTTCGGATTCTAACTGGCGAATTTTTTGCTCATATTGTTTCAGGGTTTGTTCAACCATAATACTATTTCTCCTATTTAGATAAGAAATTTAAAACCTGCTTTAACGAGGGATAGTCAAAAAACATAGTGATAGGCAAAGTTTTATTGAGCTTCTTAGAAAGATCATTTCGAAGCTGTACAGCCATCAAGGAATCTAAGCCAATTTCTATGAGAGGCTCTTCTTCGCCAATTTCATCTTTGTCAATAGACAAGACTTTGGAGATCTCAGAAAGCAAAATATCCTTAACATCTTCCTGAGAATGTGGGTTTATTATCTTAACCGGCATATTCGTATTATTCAAATTCTCGGCATCTGGCTGAGGGGAAAGCTTTACGCCATTGGTTAAGTTTTTCATCAGAAATGGAATGGTTCTTTCATTAAATTGCTTCTTATATTGTTGCCAATCAATGGAAAAAACACCGATTTCACTTTCGAATTGAGAAAGAATCAACCTATCAAGAATTTTCAGCCCCTGGCTTCGCTTAAGCTTATCGAACCCCTGAGTTTTCAGCCTAGAAGAATCTTGTTCTGATAGATTGGCAGCCATACCTAAATTCCATGGCCCCCAGCAAATGCTTAAAGCCGGCATGTTGTTTAATCTTCGATATCTCATAAGACCATCTAAGAAAGAGTTGGCTGCTGCATAATTCGCTTGTCCTAAAGTACCAAGCATACCAGCAGCAGAAGAGAAAAGAACAAAGAAATCCAGATTTAGTTCTTTTGAAATAATATGAAGATTGTAGCTTCCTTGCACCTTTGGCGCCATAACTTTCCAAAAGCGGTTCCATGTTTGTTGAACTATGGTACCATCATCCAAAGCCCCAGCCATATGAATGATCCCTTTGATAGGGGGATAAGCTTCCTTAATTTTTTCAAAAGCAGTAAATGTCTGAGCATAATCAGATATATCGGCCTTCATGAGATCAATTCTAAAGCCTTCCTTACGCCACTGTTCGATCCAAGGATGACCTTCCTTCTTATGTATGTCACTCCGGCTGAGAAGAATAATGTTTTTTGCACCATGCTTAATCAACCATTCTACTACAACCTCACCAAGTCCACCTGTTCCACCTGTTACCACGTAGGTGCTTTCTTGTGATAAATTGCATAAAGTATTAGGAACAATGATTTCAGTTTTTGCAAGTTTTGCAAGGTACCGAATGTTATTTCTATAAGCAACTTGGCTGGTTCTGTCCTTTAGAAGAATTTCTTTTAATAAGTTATTAAGGGTAGTGTCTTGGTCAGTGTCAATGACTTTACAAGACAGCTCAGGATGCTCAAGATTAAGAACATTAACCAAACCGATAATTGATGACGACATAAAGGAAAGAACTTTTTGATTATCTGTAACCCTAAACGTTTCAGGCACTATAATCGATAACCCTGCCGAACTTAGACTTTGATCCTTTATCATGGTCTGAGCAATAGCTAACAGGCCACCACATAGAACTTTTTGGGACTCTTCAATCTCTGTTACCAGTGCGTCTACATTACTGCAATCCCAGTCCCAGGCAAATACTATTTCTGAAACAGGACTTTGATATTTTGCAGATATTTTATAAAGAGCACTATTCAAGGACTCGGCATCTGCCAAATTTGCATATAGTTTCTCAGGATCTGTTTCTGGTTTTTCCTGATTAAAATCATGATAAATTATTTCGGTAGCAATACCTTTGAACTTCATTAATTTTTTAAGCTTTTCGCTAAGGTTAGACTTATTAGAAAATATGACACATAACCCTGTAGGATGCCGAAGTGAATCATCAATCTCTGCTTGTTGTTCCCATTCGATTCGATATGTCAGATCGAACTCTTTGTCCTTTTGTACGAACTCAACTTTGTCAATCCGCTTAAAGCAGATTCCATTTACTTCAGCAATAAGATTGTTCGACTCGTCAAAAATCATTACATCAGCAATATAAAGGTTGGGATTTTTAATATTTGATTCGCGTATTTTCCCTATACTGCGCAACTTTGATCCATCATCCTTGGCATGATCATGTAAGACTAACGAATCAATATTAAAGGGTAAATAGAGATCTCTTTCCTGTTCCTCATGAGTGAATAGTGCCCCCAATACTTGTAAACAGTTATCTAAAATAACAGGATGGATGAGATAATTTTGAGTTGAAACCTCAATATCTGTTGGAGCTTTAATGTCACCAAATATATATTCATTTTTCTTTTGTAGTGCTCCAATACCTCTAAAAGCGGGGCCAAAATTTAGACCAGCTTTACTAAACGCATTGTAATGCATTACAATGTCTTTTATCTTAGCAGGAATTGAGGCGGCCGTTAGAAAATCATTTGCAATTCTAGGTACTTCACTATTTGGCTTGGATACAATCATAGACGAGTATAAGGTCCAGGTCCCTGAATCGGAGGTCTCTTGTTGGTCGTAGCCAAATATCTTCAGTTCATAAGTGCCCTCCCCTTCTAAAGATGGTTTAAGGTGTATTTGGCAGTGGCGATTTGTATCTTCATCAAGAGTAAGCTCTCGTTGAACGATAATATCTTTTAAAAGTAAAGGCCCTTTACCAAAAACCAACTTCGCAGCAGAGAGCCCCATTTCAACATGTGCAGCTATGGGAACAACAATTTTATTATTAATTTTGTGATCTATTAAATAAGGATATTTTTGGGTTGAAAGCTCGGTAATTAGAAGCGTTCCAATAGCCGTATCCCACCGCCTGTCAATCATGGCAACATCTAATACTTTGGGAATTGTTCCAAGCTGATTTGAGGAAGAAAGGTTGTTTCCAACCCAGAATCTTTTGCGTTGAAAAGGATATGTGGGCAATACAACCTTTTTTCTTTTTTCATTATTTTCAAGAGCGAACCAATCTATAGCTTCTCCAGCAACATATGCTCTGCATAAACTTTCAAGATATCTTTTATCATTAACTTTTTGAGAGTTGATTTTAAAAACTACATTTTGGCCATTGGTTTGGAATACCTGTTCACTGCCATCATAAACACCCTCTAGAGTATGACCTTGGGCATAAGCTTCCAATTTCTCGTAACAGTCTTTTGTACTCTCAGCTATTATCGCCAACCTTTTTGAAAAGTGTGAACGTCCAGTGTTGGAGGTGTAACAAATATCACTGAAGTGATCGGTTTCATTATGCTTTAGAAAGCTTATAAAACGTGCAATATAGTCATTCAACGCTTCATTGGTTTTTGCACTGATTGTTAAAATGCCAAAAAATTTATTTTGATTGTTAGTCAAAATCTCAAAAGAAGGCAGCGCTTCTTCAAGAAGAGCAAATGCATTTGTTCCTCCCATACCAAGAGAATTTAAAGCGGCCTTACGAGGTACCTGACTGTGCCAATTCCTAAGAGTCTTAGGAACATAAAAAGGACTTTCTTCAAAGTTTATTTTAGGGTTTGGCGCCTTATAATTCACAACTGGAGGGATTTTTCTGTGATAAAGACACAGCGCAGCCTTGATTAAGCCTGCAATGCCAGCGCTTGCTTCACAATGCCCAATGTTGCTTTTGACTGATCCAATGGCACAGAACTGTTTCTTTTCAGTGTACTTTCTAAATGCTTGACTCAGGGCCGAAACCTCTATGGGATCACCAAGGTTTGTACCAGTACCGTGTGCCTCTAGATAGCCAATCTCTTGCGGATTGAATCCGCTTAATTCTATAGCCTCTGTAGCAGCTCTTATCTGTCCTTCAGTACTTGAGGCTGTGTAACTGATTTTTTGGCCGCCATCATTATTGATTGCTGTGCCTTTAATAATCGCGTAAATATGATCTTTATCTTCAAAAGCTTTCAATGCTGGTTTCAATAGGACAACACCTATACCACTTCCAAAGATGACACCATCTGCGTTTTCATCAAAAGCACGACAGTGACCATCACTAGATAAAATTCCGCCTTCCTGACGCCGGTAACCACTGTAATGAGGAACACGAACCGTCGATCCACCAGCGAGTACCATATCGCATTCACCATTCAAAAGACTTTGGCAAGCGAGATGCACTGAAACCAACGAGGATGAACAAGCAGACTGTACCGTCATACTTGGACCTTTAAGGTTTAGTTTATAGGAAACGCGGGTAGCCAAAAAATCTTTGTCATTTCCAAGTTGTGGGAAACTGCCAGTTTCTCCAACAATATCGGGATTTTCTCGGAGGTATTCTAGGAAATAGCTTGATATGTTCCCACCAGCCGATCCGAAAACACCAATGGATCCATTGTACTTATCTACTGCATAGCCAGCATTTTCTATTGCATTCCAGCAACACTCTAACCATAATCGATGCTGCGGATCCATTGCAATTACTTCACTGGGAGAATAATTGAAAAACTTATCGTCAAACATTGCGATATCATCTAAAATTGGAGCTGCTTTGACGTAGTTCTTATCTTGCAATTTATTCGGACTAACCCCGTTTTTTTTTAATTCATCATCACTGAAAAAAGTAATCGTTTCCCTGCCATTGCTAATAAGATCCCAATACTCTTCAAGAGTATTAGCACCAGGAAATTTTAATGCCATCCCTACAATTGCTATGTCATACTCGTTCATGGCTATTCGCTCTGGACACTAGTAGAATTGACATTCTTACGGTTTACATGAAGTGTCCGCGCTTGCCTGCGGGCCGTAGCTCTTGTAACACTGTCTTTGTGAGCTTCAGTCTCTATTATTTTAGCACTCTGGGTATAAGCAGTAATGACCTCACCAAAAGTTGATATATCTGTTACTGAGGCTGTGTTTTTAAAGGGAGTTTTGTTTAATTTTATTTCCAGAATTGCAAGTAACCTGGCCCAATCGATCGAAGTCATGCCAAGGCTTTCAAGATTTGCTGAATCTTTAAGGTCTGACACTGTTATTGACTTATTAGTTTCATTAAGGAGCTTCAGTGTCTCTTCTTCTACGATCTGTCTAACATTATTCATTATTTCCTCCTATTTAATATGCAGCCAATAAGCTGCTCGATAAGAATCATCGCCAATATTCCCGAGTATACCTCTTCCTTGTAAAGGCGTAGGCAGGTAAAGGGATTCGATAGAGGTCTTGGTCTTTGTATAAGTGGTGTCTTGAAATCGAGCAACCAGACACCCACGCTCTTTTAAGCTCCTCTAAGTGCTTTTTGTTGTATTGAGAAGCTGGATCTTTAAATATTACTTTTCCGTCTTCTAAACTTAGGAGCTGATCATTAAAAATTTTTTGATTGCTTACTATTGCAGTAGATTTTTCATGCCTAAGGCTTTGTTCCAGCTCCTCAGCTAGTTCAGCTAAAGAGGTGACCACAGCTGACCAACGATAGTCCATCTCTTTTCTTCCTACGTGCAGGGTATAACCTAAGTCGTCCACTCGTGCAGAAGGATTTTTCTGTAGCCAACCATAGAGATTTTTCAACTGTTTTGTTAGGGAATCATCATTATGAGCCGAAACTGGAACGAATATGGGTCTATTATCATAGGCGTCTCTAGGTGCTCTCCTTGGGGCTTGCTCTAAAATCATATTAGCATTGTATCCCGCACCACCAATAGCATTCACACTAGCACGTCTAATTCCAACACTCTCCTTCCATGAAGCCGTCTCTTGCTGCATATAAAATGGTGAGGATGCAAAATCAATGTCGGGATTTGGCTCTTCAAAGTTGATGCTCTTTGGAATAATGCCATTGTAAATTGATAAGATCGCCTTAATTGCACTTGCGCCTCCAGCAGCTACCCCAGCATGACCAAGATTGCCTTTCACCGCACCAAGCGAGCAGTAATTTGTCTTTTTGGTGTCAAACGCGAGCTTTGTAGCATTAAACTCAACTGCATCTGAAATGGGAAGAGAAGCACCAACAGCTTCAACCATTGTAATAGTTTCAGCATCTACCCCAGAAACGGCTAAGGAAGAAGCAATACAGGCGCCCAATCTTTCCATATGAAAGATACCAAAACCCATGGATTTGGCACCATTATTGTTGATAGCGGTTCCTTTGATGACAGCATAAATATTATCCTTGTCAGCAATCGCTGCAGGAAGTGGTTTTAGTAAGAGAGATGCAACACCACTTGCCAGAGCACCACCAGAGGCTTTTCTATCAAACGGTCTGCTATGACCATCTTTAGATAAAGGCTTATCTTGTTCCCACAAGTAGCCTCTATAATGAGGTAGTCGAATCATTACACCACCGGCGATAGCCATCTCAACTTGATTTAATAGCAATGACTGACAAGCGAAATGAACAGCAGAGTGGAAACCAGCACAAAGAGCTCCCAAAGTCATAGCCTCTCCGGTTAGGCCCAAATGGTACAACGTGTAGGGAGCCAATGCATCGGGAAGCCAAGATTGACTCTCTTCAAGAACAGCATCGCTAGCAGTGATCCAATCTGGCGGAGGACTATATGTCGCGACGCTCTGTGGGTTGCAAGCACTGTAAACCGCTACATCTCCAGCATAAGAGGATGCATCATAGCCTGCGTCTATCATGACATCCCAAGCTGATTCAATAAATGCTCTATGTTCGGGAGTCATCAACTCAGCCGTTCTATCAGGTATGCCAAGCAGCTTCGCATCAAACTGATCATATTCATCGATAATTCCGCTTACAGGTACGTAAGCAGGGTTGGTAATTAGATGGCGATCAGCTTTGATCAGTTCGTGCTCAAGAAAAGTGATACACTCCTGACCATTAACAAGATTATCCCAATATATCTCTTTGTTGGGAGCTTTGGGAAAACGACAAGAGACTCCAATAATCGCAATATCCTGAGGATTGACATCAGAATTAGGGATTGAACTATCTATCTTAGACATTGATATTCCTTCTTTAATATTATTTATAAGAACCAAACAAACTTATTTTAATGTTTTGCAGTATGATTTAGTTAACAGCAAATATTGGAAAATAGTTTTTTAATTCCCCTTTTGAGTAATCTTCCAAAAGTTGAGGAATTTCTTCCCATCCATAAATCTTCTCTGGAACAACTGGAAACCAATCATTCTGAATAGCATACTCAACAGCATTCAAGCCTTCTTGGTAATGTGCGTAATGGGTGAAAATATGAGTGTGTCGATTGATGCATTCTGATGATCGTATCAAAGGGAAAATCATATTCGACCGCCATCCGGATGTTGTTATGACACCTTGCCGCGCTAGGACTTTTAGTGTGCTCTGAAAAGAGCTCCCAATGTTATCAATAAAAATATTGGCCCCCTTCCCATCTGTGTGAGCCATGACACTGGAAATCAGATCTTGCTCATAATTTTCCTTGCTAAAAGTACTTCGATCTATGCTTTTAATGCCCTTTTTTGCAAGTAAAGCAATGCGTTCTGGCATGGAAGTAATCATGATAGTCTTAAATCCTTGGTTTTTGGCCAATTCTAACTCTGCTAAAGAGACACCACCACCCCAAGCTACTGCATAGGCAGACCCAGGGTCGACATCTTGATTTTGAAGCCGCCAACTGTTAAAAGCTACTCTCCAGTTTGCCCAAGCTGTAATATACCGTAGCGAAAAAGCCGCCCATTGAGGAAGGGGCGCCTGAGAGTTGGAAGAAATTGGAATGAATTGATTGCGCTTCAATTTTGTTTTTTTGGACAAGACACCAATGGTATTAGGTGCATCATATCCAAAAATTAATTTTGGGTAGCCATATTCATCAGGTACTCCATTACAGAATAATATACCTACATCTCCCTCATAGACATCCTTTATAGAATTCCCAACCTGCAGAATACGAACAACACCTGCATTACCAATTACGACTTGGTCTTCATTTCTCTGGACACATAAATCAATAGGACTGCGATTGACAGCATGCTCCATATTACCTTCCCAGCATCCAAATAACGGTTCAACGAGTATTTCCTCATCAGTTATTTCTGAAAAAGAAAACTCTACTAGGGTAATTTTCTTGCTTGGAAATTCTACATCCTGCCTTTTTATAGCCCAAGCTTCAGTCGTGATCATGTTACCAGCTCCCATCCATTATAATTTTCGCAAAAACACGCCGCTTAGTTGTGCTAAGAAGCTGCTTTTTGCTTTTCTAATTCTCCATTGATATAGTTTTGAAAATCTTCAACACTCAATAACTCTCCAATTTTACTGGTTGGGATCGTGATTGAGTACTTCTCTTCCAAAGAAAACATTAGAAGCGAGACATCAAGAGAGTCTATCCCTTGCGCACGCAAGGGTTTATCATACTTTAGAGTAGATAAATCAACCGAAGTTTTATTAACCTTATCCTTAAGAACATTTACAATATCATTACAGCTAACCATGTATTCTCCTTTTGCTATTTTATGAGTTTAAGAAGACTAGAAGCATATGAAAAACCAACACCAAATCCAGAAATTAGAATGTTATCTTTTGTTAGCTGATCCACATGTTTGCTCAAAACAATTGGAATTGATGAAGAAATCGTATTGCCCAAGTTCATAATCTCATAAGGGGCAGTTTCTTCATCTAAAATTAGTAAATCTCTTAAGGATTCCACCATTACTCTGGATGCCTGGTGTAACACAAACAGATCAATATCTGAAATTTTTAGACCAGAAGATCGCAGTAAAGAATTAATATTCTCAGGTACTTCTCTTAAGGCGTTACTAACGACATCACGGCCATTCATTTGCAACTTGTCTTCACAAGTTAGGCAGGAATTGCTGCCCGGTACCGTTCCAAAGGTGGTTCCCTGTAAGCAATATCCAGATTGCTCTCTATTATTGCTGATGAAAGTAACTGTGGCTGCATCACCAAATAGTAAGGCGGTATTCTTGTCGTTTTGGTTAATAATTTTTGAATAAGGATCACATGTAAATAACAAAGCATCCTGAATCGACAAGTTACTCATGAGGGATGATACAATTGAGATACCATGAGGAAAGCCTGCACAACCTTGAGAAATATCAAAGGTCATGCAGTTTTTAGTCAGACCAAGTTTCTGATGTACTATTGCTGCTGTATGCGGAATCTTTTGGTCTGGGTTTTGAGTGACAACACACACTAAGTTAATTTTTTCAATATCAATATCTGTTTTGCTTTTTAGATTATAAAATGCCTTGACACATAGGTCACTAGTGTTATCTGTCTTGTTCTTGATGGCACGGGAGTGAACGCCGATTTTTCTGGTGATGAATTCCTCGGTAATATCAAAACGATTTAGTAGATCAAAATTTGATTCTTTGGTTTCGGGTATGTAAACTCCGATAGATTTTATTACTGAGGTTTTTAACACGATGCTATTCCTTCTTAGATGTATATCTTATAGGTATTGTTACAAAACTAATCATTCAATGTACCCACAGCTTGCTTTCTCCTTGCTAGATCTTGTAACCTAGAGCGCCTTATGCTACCTTGTGTGAATCCGGCTTTGATAACTTCACTATTGCCATCTCCTTCTTCGAGCCACTGAGCAATTGCATAGATATCCTGAAACCTGAACAGGTCAGCAATAGAGATTTTCCGATTGAGTTTTTCCTGAATGTGCTTAACTATTTGTCCCAAACGCAATGAGCTACCGCCAAGATTATAGAATTTGTCATAAACTCCAATAGAGTTCGGATCAATTCCCAGCACTTCTCCCCAAATCTCTGCAATGATCTTTTGGGTGTTAGTCATTTGTGAATTTGAAGATTCCTTGGAATGGGATCTAGTTAAATCAAAAACTCTTGCTAGCTCCTTTCGATCAATTTTACCATTGAGCGTTTTTGGCATCTCCTTCACAAAAACAAAGTGAGATGGAATAAGGTGGAGAGGCAATGAGTTCTCTAATTTTTCAGTAAATTTCTTTTGAAGAAATTTATCAATCATGCAACCTTCAGCATTGAACTTTGCGAGATCAGAAACTACATAGGTAACAAGCTCTTTTTCTGGCCTCCCCTCAAGGGTGATCGCCGATACGACCGCTTCTGAAATGTTATCTAGTTGGTTTAATGCATGTTCGATCTCACCAAGCTCGATACGGTATCCGCGGATTTTTACTTGGTTATCTGATCGTCCAATAAATTCTATTTCTCCATTGGGGAGATAGTAGGTGGTGTCACCCGTTTTATACAGCTTTCGCCCCTTACCTGGCCTGAAGAGATCATCCATAAAGCGTTCTTTATTTAGCTCCTCTCTATTGTGGTATCCTAAGGTGACCCCGTCTCCACCCAGATACAGCTCTCCTGGAATATATGGTGGAACAAGATTGAGATCTTTATCCAAAATATATGTTGTGGTATTCGATATTGCCCTTCCTATGCTGGGCTCTTTAGTTTCATTTTGAGAGACCAAAAGCGAAGTTGAAAATACTGTGTCCTCCGTAGGTCCATACAAATTATACACCTTCTTCACGCTGGCATGAGAATACAGCTTATTTACCAGTGACCGGCGTAAAGGTTCTCCCACTAAAGTTATTACTTCGACATTCTTAGGGAGACTATCATATTCGAGCAACGCTGAAATAACGGATGGAACTGTATTAATAAGAGATATATTGTCCTTATTTTTATCTTCAGGCAAATGTAGTAAGTCTTGGATTAAGATAATTTTAGCACCACGAGTAAGGGGATAAAAAATCTCAAATACTGAAATATCAAAACAAATTGAGGTAGAAGCTAGAACTGTTTTAATTTCATTACTTAAAAATGTTTGATCTGCCCAGTGAAATAAAGCAGCGCAATTTCGATGACTAACTTTGGTGCCTTTTGGTTGTCCAGTAGAACCTGAAGTGTATATCAGATAAGCAGTATCAAGTTCTTTTATATTTTGTGGGATTTCAACAGCGGTTTCATTTAAGCACATCGCCGTATAATCAGGATTGATAATAATGCTATTAACCACAGAAGGGGTATAAGACTCACGAACTTCCGAAGTTGTCAGCAGCAGGACAGCTTCACTATCCTGTAACATATAGTCGTTTCGCTCTGTTGGATAAGTTGGATCTAGGGGTACATAGTGTGCCCCTATTCGCAAGATCGCAAAAAGGCCAACAATTAATTTTGGTGAGCGTTCAATACAAATGCCGATACTCATCCCCGCTTTGACTCCTAATCTCTTTAAAGTCTCAGCAACTTGTTTCGAGTACTCATTAAGCTGAGCATAAGTCAAGCTTTCATCTCCACTTATGATTGCAATCGCATCGGGGTTAGCTTCTGCTTGCTTGATAAAAGATTCATGTAAGGTTGACTTTCGATTATACTCGGATGCGTTTTCATTCCACTTCTTAAGTATAATGTTATGCTCATGCTTATCTAACAAAGAAAGTTGGCTTATGGTGCTCTCAGGATAATCAATAATTTGTTTAAGAAGGGTTTTATACCTATGCATAAGAGTTGCCACCGACTCCTCATCAAACAAAGAGGAATTGTAGAATATTGAGCACGCAATTTGATTGTTTATCTCACCCATATTCAATGCCATATCAAAGGGTGCTGTACGTCGTTTGATCTTCCAGGGTTGCATAGGCAAAGGCTGTGTTTTCTGCTCCCCCGTTGTTTCTATATCCATAAAGTAAGAGTTACTCATCTCATAGTTATCGCCGGTGGTCCAGTTGAGGATGTGATCAAACCAAAGCTGACGCCCTGTCTCACGCTCTGGCTTGAGCTCCTCAGCAAGAAGAACAAAAGGATAATACTGATGTGACAGCGCCTCGAGCGAGTTATCTCTAGTTTTTTGTAAGTAATCTTTAAAGCTCATTTCCGGAAAAATATTTGCCCGAAGAACTATCGTATTGAGGTAATAACCAACCTGATTCTCAAACTCATGATGATGACGTAAGTTTGCATAAGACCCAACGGTAACATCAGTTTCATTTGTAAGCTTGTGTAGCAAAATAAAATATACGGAGACCAAGATGTTATAGAGGGTTACCTTCTCTCGTTTTGCAAGCACTTTCAGATTATTGGTAAAATTTTGATCGAAATTGTAGAAGTATTCTCCACCATCAAAATTAAAATTATTTGTACGGGTAGGAGCAAAGTCATCTAGGGTATCCCCTGCTTTGGCAAGCTTCTTTAAGTTAATGCGCGAAGGAGGAGTCTGCAGCTGTCTTGTCCAATAAGCCTTAGCCTTGGTTGCAGGTTCAGAATTCAACCATTTGCGCTCCCATTGAACAAATTTATTGAATGCACTGATCGGAGCATAATAAGGTTCTATGCCCTTCAATGCACAATCGTAGAAATGTTGTAAGTCTTTAAAAATGGTTTCGAATGATCCTGCGTCACATGTGATATGATGCATTCCGATAACGATAAAATGTTCATTACTGCTTCTTGAAAAAATACCGAGACGAAACAAAGGTCCTTTGTGTAGGTCATATGGGATGTGCCCAAAGTCCTCCATCTTAGCTTGAAGTTCATCATCGGTTAAAGATGAAATATCAAACTGTTGAAAATGGTAAAAATTCTCAGAAATAAGGCGTTGATAGACCTTTGCCCCAGCTTCAAAAAACGTGGTTCTTAAGGTTGTATGCTTATGCACTAAATTTCTAACCGCTGTTTCTAAACCAACAAAATTAACTTGCGATTTTACTCTTGTCGCAAACATTACATTGTAACCAACAGCTTCAGGAGCCATTTTGTAGATGAAAAACATTGAGGCCTGGCTGTAAGAGGCAGGATACAATTGTAATTCTTTTGACTTGTTTTCTAAGAACGATTTTGTATTTTCCACTAGATTGCCTCCTTCTGCAATGCCTCTTCAAGAGCGAGAACATCAGATTCACTTATTTCATCAATAAAGCTTGTATCCCATTCCAAACCCGAGGAGGTGGCCTCAGTATTAGGATTTTCTGAGATTAGATGATCATTTTTAGGTGTGCTCTCCAACCACTGAACTAATTTATCGATACTACCTTCTCTCAATAAGTCTGTAAGAGTTAAAGCAAGTGAGCTTCGTTTTTGTAAATCATTAATTAGGCGAACAGCTGAAATTGAATCAACCCCAATCTCAAACAGATGTTGTTCCGTGCGTACGCGCTCAGGGGGAATTCCAAGAATCTTAGCAACTGCATGCGTTATTACGCTGTGTATATCTTCTTGTTGAGTAGAAGCAGTTTCCTGGACCAGGGCAACGCTGTTTTGTACCACTTCCTCTGTAAGCTTGCCTTGAAATTCTTTATATTCTTCTGGTATCCAATAGGATTCATGCTGCCATGGGTATGTTGGCAATGATTCCCAACCTCGGTTACTTATCATGAATTTTTTAAAGTCAAGAGGGTAACCGCTTAAGTAGAGTTCACCTAAAAAGTTGTTGAGAGATTCTTTTAAGCCATTATTGTTGCCAAAGACCTTTAATGACGCTGGCTGGGATTCCATCCCAAAATTAATAATCATAGCTTGATCAGTCTCAGCCTCACTAAAAATTTTTAGAATTTGAGCTATATCGGCTGAATCAAACTGTCCTAGACTCTCCTCAGATAAGGATTCACCTAAAGTTGGAGTGGCGCAGTGTAAATCCATATAACCATCAGTATCAGATTTACCTTCCATAATTTGTTTTTTAATGTCAGCTATAATCTCTAAAGCAAGCATGGGATTTTTCTGATGGTGCAGTTTCTGATACCAGCAGCTAGTCACAATTATTCCTCTTACAGCTTGCTCAAAAGAGAGAGAACGATTGATATGCTTAGCTATAATTGATCCGATACCTTCCGCAATGATTGCCTTGGGTATAATGCCCCAAGATAGCAATAGCTTAGCCATTGCAAGCTGCGTTAGCTTTATAGTAAGTACCCAAAGATCGTTATCATCAAAATCCTTAGAAGATCGAGTTTGGTTATACTGCTCAAGCATTGAGACATTGGTCATGCCTTTCAATATATCATTACACTTCTTCACGATCTCATGGAACTCTTGATAGCAATACATAGGTGATATACTGTTGATATTTGCCCCAATGCCGTTATCGTTGGAGAATAAAAATACAATATCATCTGGTTGAATTTTGGCTTTCCTAATATCTGAGAAGCTTAATGCAGACAGCTTTTTAACTAAATCTGAATGAGTTTTTCCAGTAACCGCTGATCTGTATTCGTAGTGTGTCCGCTTTGTTGCTGCTGCACTACAAATCTCAGAAAGCTGAATGTGTTTCAGCTTTGATTCATCGTCAAAGTATTCGCAGTACTTCTTAGCCAGGTCGATAACTGCTTTCTGCGTGCGCGCAGATACAACAAGTAGTTCCTCGTGTTCACTTAAGTTTTCAGATTCTATTTTTTTAGACATCCCCTCTTCAATGATTACATGTACGTTCGTTCCACTAAAACCAAAAGAACTAATTCCAGCAATCCGTTTCCTATCACTTCGCTTCCAGGACATCTCTGTTGTAGGGATAAAAAACTTCCTGCTATCCAATTCGATCCGTGGGTTTTTATTTTTAAAATGAAGTTGAGGAGGTATTTTTTCATTTTCAAACATAAGGGTGAGCTTTATAAGGCCAGCAATTCCTGCAGCAGCTTCTAAGTGACCGATATTGCTCTTAACAGCTCCAAGTATGCATGGTTGATTACTTTTTTGTTGGCCAAAAACGGCCTTAATTGCTTCTGTTTCGATAGGATCTCCAAGAGATGTGCCTGTCCCATGAGTTTCGATATAACTTATAGAAGAAGACTCTATATCAGCATTTTTTAAGGCATCCTTTAACAGTCTTTGCTGAGATAAAACATTTGGGGCCGTAAATCCAGTGGAGCGACCATCTTGGTTGATGGCGCTTCCTCTAATAACTCCTAAAATATTGTCTTTATCGCGTTGTGCATCTGATAACCTTTTTAGCAGGACAACACCACAACCATCAGATCGCACAAAACCATTTGCCAGAGAATCAAACGTTCTACAATGCCCATCAGGGGACAAAGCACCTGTGATACCAATTAGACTCATTGCTTTTGGCGAAAGAATAAAATTGCTTCCGCCAACTAGCGCTAAGTCACAATCCCTAGCTCTCAAGCTAAGGCATGCCTGATGTACGGCAACAAGCGAAGATGAGCATGCGGTTTCGATAGTAATGCTTGGCCCCTCAAGACCAAAAACATAAGATATTCGTCCAGAGGTTGTGCATAGGGCATTTCCTGTTGCAGCATAAATATCCAAATCATCGGCCGGCTGGGCTTCAATACGATATTTGTAATCCAACCCAACCATTCCAATAAAAACACCTGTTCGGCTTGCGGAAAGATTTTGAGCAGTTAATCCCGCTCTCTCAAAAGCTTCCCAGCTAACTTCAAGAAGTATGCGTTGCTGTGGGTCCATGCTCTTTGCTTCAATAGCTCCAATTCCAAAGAAATCAGCATCAAACTTATCAACACCATGAACTAGGCCTGCCCATTGGGTCCCTGGGTATTTTTGTTTTATTACTTCTGGTATGGCTGTTTCAGGCCACCTTTCAGGGCTAACTTTCTGAATGGGATCCTTGCCCTCTATCAGAGTTCGCCAAAAGGCCTGAGGTGTGTTGGATTCACCAGGAAAGCGACAAGCAGTTGAAACAATCGCTATGAACTCGTTCTCGACTTCATACTTTTTAAGTTTATCCTTTAAAGCTTTAATTCTTTCCGCAGCCTTTTGCAGTAGTTCTTTGTCTTTCATAGTCTTTATCCAATCCAGATAATCTTGTTCATGCACTTAGCTCTTGTTTGAGGTATTCAATTACATCTTCCTGTGAAGACCAATTTTCACTGCTTGACTTGTTAGCCTCATCTTCCTCTGGCGCAATTAGAGAAAGTAAATGTTGAGCCAAGGCAGTAATATTCGTATACGTCCAGATCAGCGTTGCAGGTAGCTGATGACCCGATAAAACCTCAAGACGATTCCTCAGCTCTAGTCCTGTTAAAGAATCCATTCCAAAGTTTGAGAATGGCATTTCAAGACCAAGTTTCTTGGGATCTTGATGTAATATCGAAGCAACAAGATCTTGAACATGGTAACTGATGGCAGCTAGTTTCTTTCCTTTAGGTGCTTGCGTTACTATTTCAATAAGATCTCCTTTCTTGGAGGCAGCTCTTGGATTAGAATTGATGAGCTCACTTAGATAAGTTGAAGAAGACGCTTGAGGATAGAATTCGGTCCACTGACGAACTTCAAAAGGCATAAAACCTATATTGACCGTTCCTGATTGAGCTATTAGTTCAATTGCATGCAAACTCATTTCAAAATTAATACCTCTAACACCACGACGTTCAAGGCGTTCGGCTCTGATACTATTGGCTGTTGCAAGACCTACATCCTTGAATGCACCCCAATTGATTGAAAGAGCAGGTAAACCTTGAGCCACACGATAGTGAGCCAGAGCATCAAGGCAAGCGTTTGCCGCAGAATAGTTTGTTTGGCCAGGTGAACCAACAGTTGTAGAGGCAGATGAATACATTATGAAAAAGTCTAAGTTTAGCTTTTTACTGAAACGATGAAGATTCAAAGCACCATCGACCTTTGGAGCAAAGACCTTGCGAAAATTTTCATGAGATTGCTGAACTAAAAAACCATCCTCTAGAGTCCCTGCAGCATGGATGATGCCTTTTATAGGAGGAAATGAATCTTCCAGGTTTTCCAGAGTGCTAGCTAACATAGAATAATCTGAAATATCAACCTTGGGTGTTTTAACCACTACTCCAATATTACTTAGTTCGCTAAGAATATCCTGTTGCTCTGTATTTTTAGGACCTGATCTGCTCAGAAGCACAAGAGAGCTAGCACCTTGTTTTGCCAACCATTTGGCTAGCTCAAGCCCTAATCCTCCCAAGCCACCACTTATTACATAAGTTCCTTCTTTGCTAATGTTTAGATTACTTACCTTCTTATGGGTTTGTTGATTGCTTGGAAATCCCTTCCGCAACCTTCCAACATATCTTTTGTTAGAGCGATAAGCTACTTGCTCTTCAGAATTGCCAGCCAAGATCTCAGAAATTAGTGCCTCAATTTCCTCATCTATAGGTGCAGAGCTTAAGTCAATACATTTACACTTAATATCTGGAAATTCATACCGGAGAGATTGGGCCATTCCCCAAAGTGAAGAGTGTATAACGTTATTTATATTATCGATAGGCGTAATTGTCCTGGCATTGTTTGTTATGAGAAAAAGGCTTGGAATATTTCTTACAGATAATTGATTAATTGTCTGCATTAGGTACATAATAGCTGTGCATCCATGCAAATCTAAAGCCTCTTGTGGAAGATCTTCATCTTTCATAATGTCATTGCTAAAGTTAAGCATGTGTATAACACCAGCGCAGACTTCTTTATCATTAAAATATGTATTAAATAGATTTATGAACGAACTGTTACTTCTCATATCCAGGGGGTTAATCCGAGAATCTTTATCATTTATAAGAAGATCCTTAGGAGCTGCCTGTATGACTTGATATCCTCTTGATTCCATAGCTGCTCTAACTTGTCGGGCATTTGGCGTATCAGCACTCAACAGAAGCCAACTTTTACTGCCACCTTGTTCAGCCTGAAATGGCAATACGTCATCACTTTCTTTCCAGCTCACATGCAGAAAAAGCTCATCATCAACCTTGCTGGTCCTTGATGTAGAGTTGTCATTTTCTTGATAGTCGTTTTTGAAATATGTCGTCTTTTCACCAACCCAATGGCGTTCCTTTTGCCAAGGATAGGATGGTAGTCTTACGTACTGTCTATTCCCAGATGTGTGGTGCGGTTCCCAATCGATATTTATGCCAGAAACATAAAGCTCACTTAAAGACTCTAGCATTGCCTGTCTACCGTTAATACCCTCCCTTAGGGATGATGACGTTTGTACTATTATACTCTTTTGTTGTGCAATTTCATTTATTGCAGGTTGGAGGGTAGGATGAGGGCTTATTTCCACAAAGTTGGTAAAACCATCATCTAACATCTGAGAAATTGTTTTATCAAACAAGACAGGTTGACGCAGACTTTTGATCCAATATTCTGAATCACATTCGGTAGATTTGATTAGTTTTGTCTGCCAAGCAGAATAGAAAGAAACCCTTGATTCGAGTGCCTGAATTGATGAGATTTTTTCCCGTAAATCAGGCAAAAACGGATCAAGAAGGGCAGAATGGGAAGGAGCTGAATTCTTGACCATTCTGAAGAAGATCTGATTTTTATGACACTTCTCCCACAACTCTTGAAGTTTCTCTGTGTCACCAGATAGCAAAGTCAAGCGTGGACTATTTGCTCCTGCTACAGAAATGAGACCTTTGTAATTATCTACTAATTCGACGGCTTTTTCCCATGAAACTCCAATAATCGCCATCGATCCAGTATCTTGAAGTTGCTCCAGAATTTTAGCCCTATAATACACAAGCTTAATCGCAGTTGGTAGGTCAATAAGGCCGCTTGCATGTGCTGCAGAGACTTCTCCTAAGCTATGCCCCACAACGGCACGAGGCGTGATACCCCAAGATTCCCAGAGCTTGACCAGAGCCATATTTATTGCAAACATATTGATTTGAACAGAGGGTATATCAATATAGTTTGAATTGCTGTTCTGTTTGAAGTTAAGTTTATCCATTAATGACCATCCAGCCACGTCTTGGACAATTTCTTCACATAATAAAATTGCTTCTTGAAACACAGGTTCCTTTTGGAATAAGTCCGAGCCCATTCCATCCCACTGTGCCCCTAGCCCAGGGAATACAAATGCAATCTTATTTTTTCTAAGCGGTACATCTCTGAATCTGAGGCCTGAATAAGGGGTTCCTTTAACATATGATTGTAAGGCTTCTTTTAACTCTTCTTTAGTCGTTGCAGTAATTGACAAACGAGTCTTATAGTGGCTTCTTCTAAGTTGTGTAGAGTACGAGATATCCTGTAAATCAGCTGTGGCCAGCTCGCTGCTATTATCTTGAAGCTCGTCTATATATTTCTGAGCCAATGCCGTTAACGTCTCAGGATTTTTGGCAGAAAGAGTAATGTTATAGGATGCTTTATCTTTTTGTCTTGACGTAAGAAGTTCTCTATAAGGGCTCTCTTCAATCAATACATGTGCGTTAGTGCCACTTATACCGAAAGAGCTCACTCCAGCGACTCGTTTTTTCTTAGCATTACTTTTCCATGGAATTAGTTCTTTTGAAATTTGCAGAGAGCTATTATCAATATCGATAACAGGGTTCAAGGTTTCAAAGTTAATTTGTGGGGGGATAGAATTATTCTCTAAGGCAAGTATTGCCTTAATCATTCCTGCAATCCCAGCAGCACCTTCTAGATGTCCAATATTACTTTTAACGGAACTTAAATAGCAGCGGCTACCGTCATCTCGACTATCTCCGTAAATTTCTTTAATAGCTTGAATTTCTATAGGGTCTCCTAATGCTGTGCCAGTACCGTGGGTTTCTACATACCCCACATCCTGAGCATTAAGGCCACTATCTTTCAAAGCTTTTTTAAGAAGACTCTGTTGCGCTAGTACGTTTGGAGAACTCAGACTCGCGGCTTTGCCATCGTGATTAATTGCCCCCCCTCTGATAACAGCAATAATTCTATCGTTATCTCGTTTGGCATCTTCCAGGCGTTTTAGTATAACTATTCCGCATCCTTCACCTCTCACCAATCCATTAGCTTTCTCGTCAAAGGCCCAGCATTTTCCATCATTCGATAAAGTTTTTGCCTTATCTAATAGCTCCATACCTACAGGGGATAAAAGGACATTGACACCACCAGCAATAGCGAGATCACATTCGCCCAAACGTAAATTCTGGCAGGCCTGATGTACAGCAACCAGAGAGGACGAACATGCTGTTTCTATTGTCAAACATGGCCCCTCAAGTCCAAGAACATACGATAAACGTCCCGATAAAATTGACAACAAATTTCCTGTAAGCGCATATGTATCAATATGGTCTGTCGACATCTGGGTGAATCTGTCTCGATAATCAAGAGCAACGGATCCAATGAAGACACCAGTATTGCTTCCCAATAAGTGTTCATGCCGTATTCCGGCATGCTCCAGAGCCTCCCAACTTATTTCTAAAAGGAGACGTTGCTGAGGATCCATGCTGGCAGCCTCACGGGGAAAGATCCCAAAAAAGTCAGCATCAAATTTATCGATATCATCAATTAACCCAGCAACATATTTTGCTGATCTTTTATCTTTAGAATCTGAATCCCATCGATTATTTGGAATGATTTGAATGCAATCTTTCCCTTCAAGCAAGTTTTTCCAATACAAAGAAGGTGAATTAGCACCCTTTGGAAAGCGGCAACTGTATCCGACAATAGCAAGAGCTAATTGAGGATCTTCAATCACTAAACCTCCGATACTTCCTTTATCAGAATTACCTATTTTAGACACCAATAATCTCCTAAAATACGAAAGCAGTATGACAGCTAGAACTTAGATTTATAAATTTAAAGAGCATTCTTCTTGCCCAATTCATCCATTAAAAATTTAATAAGGGCATCCATGTATGAGTAAGTCCAAATCAATGTTTTTTGTAAATCTAGAGAGAACGCTTTCCCAAGCCTATCTGCAATCTCAACACTCATAATAGAATCTAATCCTAACCCCATAAAGGGAGTGGTAGGTTCGATCAAATCCGGATCTAAACTAGAGACTTCTACTACGATATTTAATACTTTCTCGTATAAGATGTCATATTGATCCTCTGGATCAAGGCCCCTTATTTGATGTGCGACCCAAGCGCTCATTACCTCCTCCACAAACAAATTTTGGCGTTATTTAGCTGTAAAACCACCATCAACCATTAATTCTGCACCCGTGATAAAACTTGCATCATTGGATGCTAAAAAAACAATAGCCTTAGCTATTTCTAACGGTTCAGCAACACGACCTAAAGGATGCATTTTACCGATATCTTCATAAAACTTTTCAATACCACCAGGATAATTATCAGCGTATTCATGGGTCATCGGTGTCCGCACAGAACTTGGATGAACTGAGTTAACGCGAATGCCATGCACACCGTAAGTAACAGCATCATTCTTTGTCATGGCGCGAATAGCACCCTTGGCTGCATGATAAGGGGAGACACCACCACTACCGATCACACCAAAAACAGATGAGACATTGATAATGCTCCCGCCTTTTCTTTGTTCCTTCATGAAAGGCACCGAATGTTTCGTACATAAAAATACTCCCTTGGTGTTCAATCCTAAACCATAGTCCCACTCTTCTACTGTAACTTTATCGGTTGGCTTATTCGCACCAGGCACACCAGCGTTGTTCACCAAAATATCGATGCTACCCCATGCTGCCACGACCTCTTTGATTGTTGATTCCACAGCACTTTCGTCAGTAATATCCATTGAGAAGAAAGTCGCGACGCCACCAGAAGCGGTGATCTGCTTAACTACTGATTCACCTCTTTCCTTATTAATATCTGTAACAGCTACTTTTGCACCTTCCTTAGAAAGCTCAAGACATGTGGCTTCACCAATGCCGCTTGCTCCACCAGTGACTAGCGCCACCTTTTTATAGACACGCCCAAAATGATTATGATCTACATCTGATATGTCAGATGCATAGAGTGAGCGAAATGAAAGAATGGCCAACCCTAGAATTAGAACTTTTTTTAACATTTTCTTTAATCTCCAACTCCAAAAAATTATTTAAAGTTTAATCAAAATCCAAATCTGCCGTTTTAAAGAAGAAAATCCATATAAGGCATTAAATATTAATGTTTTTTGCTTTTTTTATTGTGACCTAATAACTATTTTTTAAATTTATCCAAAACTACTGAAAAAGAACAAACATTAATAATATCAGTTACTTGTCAAGTAATGTCTTTACATTATTTATGATCTTTTTTTGAATAAAAACAGCCGTATAAAATACTTACGTAAAAAATACGGTATCAATTACCAAGAACTGTTTTTGTTAAAGGAAAAATTTTCATATATTAGGGAATTTTTTATTATATAAATATAACCTCGGAGTGGAGTTGCCCCCGTTAAACCGGACACGATAGAATAGCTCCTAAGTGATAGGAGAAATACTAGTACTATGCCTAGTTCTAAAACCGACACAGTTCATGTGATCACCTCAGTTCAACGTCGACGACGTTGGAGTGTCTTTGAAAAGAAATCTATTATTGAAGAGACCTATGAGCCTGGTAAGAGCGTTTCCTATGTTGCTCGTAAACATGGCGTTGCGGCTTCACAAGTTTTTATGTGGCGCCGTAAGATGGAAGAAGGGGCGCTTGTGGGCATAAAGAGCGAAGAAACCGTTGTTCCTCAAACTGAGTATAAGCAAGCCCTTGATCGGATTAAGCGTTTAGAGCGTTTGCTTGGACAAAAAACCGAGGAAGTAGAGATTCTGAAAGAAGCTATCAAGATTGGTCGTGAAAAAAACTTATCTGGCACAAACCCTTGCCAAGATCAGGAGATTCTCAATGAAGAGAGTGTGCCAAGCGATGGAAGTTTCTCGATCCAATGTTTATGAGCAGTTAACTAAGGATCAAACAGCTCGTAAAAAGAAACGAGATGACTCAAGAGATAGAGAAATCCTTTCTGTGATCCGTCAACTAACGGACGAAAGGCCCACTTATGGATATCGGCGGATTACAGCTTTGCTCAGGAAAAGGTTAAATCAAGCGATTAATGTCAAGAGAGTCTATCGTTTGATGAAGGAAAATAGTTTACTTTTGCAAAAATATGGCAATAAGCCAACCCGCGTTCATGACGGTAAAGTCATTACCTTGAAGAGTAACCTGAGGTGGTGTTCTGACCATTTTAGTATTCAATGTTGGAATGGGGATCAGGTACATGTTGCCTTTGTCCTTGATTGTCATGATCGGGAAGCAATCTCTTGGATCGCTTCTAATAAAGGAGTTGATGGTCAAATGATCAGAGACTTGATGACAGAATGCATGGAAATCAGGTTCCCTTTCCACCATCATCTTCCCTATAAACTACAATGGCTAAGCGATAATGGTCCTGCTTATGTAGCAAGACAAACCATTAATTTTGGTCGTTCTCTTGGCTTTGAGATGTGTACAACCGCTCCTTACAGTCCAGAAAGCAATGGCATGGCAGAGGCCTTTGTGAAGACCTTTAAAAGGGACTATGTTTATGTGAATGACCTAAGTTCCTCAGAAAAGATTATGGAACAACTTCCAGGATGGTTTGAGGATTATAACAATAATGCCCCTCATAAGGGGTTAAAGATGCTCTCTCCAAGAGAGTATTACAGATCTTCCCAAGAAGATCTTAAACGAGTAAAGTGTAACTAGGTTCTGTCGACATTTATTTTAGCCATAAATATATCCCAGCAATATAAACAAAAGCCAGATAAGCGACG
>MKUV01000071.1 GCA_001898725.1 Caedibacter sp. 37-49 | reverse complement strand
TTTGCGGGAAAGTGCAGGAATTAGGGTGTGGGGTTAAATTTGCGTACTTTTGAGATTGTGGATCGAGAACATCCGAGGAGGCTTACAATATCGCTGTAGCTTTTACCTACGTTCAAGAGTGCGGCAATATTTTCGTGTAATTTAGGATTAACAGAACGTCCTTTATATTTACCATCTGCTCTAGCTTTATCGATACCTTCTGACTGTCTGCGCCGCCGATCTACATAATCTTTGCGGGCAACGGCCGCTAGCATATCCAACATCATGCTGTTAATAGCGGCGAGCATGCGTTGGGTAAATTCATCGCTTTTGGTATTGATAAACTGATGAGAGGTTGGCAAATCAAGTGCCACTATAATAATACCTTTACCAGTAATCTGTGATTTTAAAAGCTCCCAGTCCTCACTATTGAGGCGGCTGATACGATCAACCTGTTCAACCATAAGGATATCACCCCGTTGTGCAATATCCAGTAAACGAAAGAGTTCAGGACGTTTCAATGTGGCCCCGCTTTCGTTTTCAATAAACCAGCCACAGATAACCTGATTAGCCTCAGCAATAAAAGATTCTAATGCTTGCTTTGCGCGCTTGGCATCTTGCTCTTTGGTGCTGGCTCGTAAATATCCATAAATTCTGTTCATTCAATACTATATATATGGTTTCCTAACACCAGTACAGTATAAATGGTATTTTGAATGATAAAACTATCTTTATTGCCGGTACGCTTGGAGTAAACCCTAAAAATAATTGAAAAGGAATGTAGTATGGCCCATCGTCAAATTTTAACAGAACGACAACGTAATGATTTGATGGCATTGCCAACAGACGATTCTTTAATGCTGACTTATTATATTTTAAGTGATGAAGATATCATCTATATCAAACAAAAGCGTGATAATCACAATCAACTAGGTTTTACTTTACAATTATGTGCATTGCGTTATCCAGGACGTTATCTAAATTCAGATGATATATTACCCAAACAAATGATTGATTTTATTGGTGCCCAGCTAGGATTATCTGAGGCACAACTTTTAAATTTTACTTATAAATCTGTTACCCGATATGAGCATTTAAGGGTCTTGCAGCAACATTATGGTTATCGTCCATTCCATCGCTTTGAAATCGAGTTTGTAAAATGGCTAACACAAGCAGCAATAGAGACACGTAATAACGCTGAGTTGGCAGTATTGTTTGTAGAAGAATGTAGGAGACGCAAAATTATCCTACCGAGTATTACAGTGATTGAGCGATTATGTGCTGATGCCCGCGTCGCAGCTGAGCGGAAGATTGTAGGGTGCATTGCTTCCCGGCTCGATGAACGGACGAAGAAGAATCTGCATGCGATGTTGGAAGAATCCTTTGGGAGGCGGTTGACAATATATGGCTGGCTAAAACGATTTGAAGTTGGGCATAATTCAGCAGATGTAAACCGGCTGCTGGAAAAGCTGGAATATCTTCAAAAGCTAGATATCCCGGAGTCTTTGTTAGATGATATTCCTGCACATCGGGTTATTTGGCTGCAACAGCAGGGTGAAGCATATTATGCTGATGGATTGCGTGATATTAAGGAGAAACGACAAATGGCGATTCTTGCCACTTGTGCTATCCAATGGAAATCTAAAATCATGGATGCAGTGCTGGAAACGCATGATCGGATTGTGGGAAAGGTTTATAGTGACTGCAAGCGTATACGCGATGACCAGTTAGTCGATCAGAAAAAACTGGTAAATGAAACCTTTATATCCTTTGTGAGCCTGGGTCAGAAGCTGTTAAAAGCTCATGCGAAAAATATGACTGTGATAGATGTAATTCAGGACACGGATGCATTGGAAACACTGATAATGACTGCCACGGCATTGACTAAAAAAATGGAGAGTGACCCTCTAGAGTTTGTGCTATTAGGCTATGGTAAATTCAGGCGATATACACAGCGTATGTTAGAGAACATCATATTTGAAGGGAATGAGGCAGCACAGCCGTTGCTTAATGCAATTAAATTGCTGAAAGCATTAAATCATTCAGAAAATCAGGACAATAATAATTTGCCTGTATGCTTTGCAAATCAGAAATGGTACAAGAGAATGGGCAATGACCCGGAAAGAAAGCTCTGGGAAACCGCTATATTGTTTTGTATTCGTGATAGTCTGCGTTCTCGTGATATTTGGGTGAGGCAGTCACACACTTATCAGGATACCCGGGAACAACTGTTACCAAGACAGCAGGCTGAACAAACCGTATCTCTACCTATACCATTGCAGCCGAATACATGGATTGCAGGGCGTCAAGCATTGCTGGAGCAGCGCATTAAGCAGGTGAGCCAGATGGTACGCCAAGGTACATTGCCGAACAGCTATATTGAGAAAGGCAAATTACGTGTCAACCGGCTTGACCGCCAAGTGCCGGAAGGTATGGATGCGCTAACACTAGATATTTATAAACAGATGCCGGAAGTTTCTATTACCGACCTTCTCATGGAAGTCAATAAAGATACGGGATTTACCGACAGTTTTACTCATCTCCATACCGGCTCTCCTTGTAGCGATAAGATCGGCTTACTTAATGTGTTGCTGGCAGGCGGCATTAATATGGGTCTAAAGAAAATGGCTCTATGCAGCAGTTCGCATACCTCCATCTGGTCACTCATGCGAACCTCCAGCTGGTATGTCACTAGTGAATCCATGACAGACGCACTGGCTGTTATCATAGAAAAGCATAAAAATCTGCCATTATCTACCATCTGGGGTGATGGCATGACATCATCATCTGATGGACAGTTCTTTTTTTCAGGAGGTGCTGGCGAAGCAATGAATGTAGTCAATGCCAAGTACGGTATTGTTCCAGGATTTAAAGGTTATACCCATCTTTCCGATCAATATGGGCCCTTTGCTATCAAAACCATTCCTGCTACTGCGCATGAGGCACCCTATATTCTTGATGGTTTGACCATGAATGATACAGGCAGACGCATCAAAGAGCATTACTCGGATACAGGCGGTTTTACCGATCATGTCTTTGCTATGTGTGCTCTGCTTGGTTACCAGTTTGCTCCACGTTTGCGCAATCTGTCTTCACTCAGGCTCTACAGTATGAAGGGCATTACCATAACAAGAACAATGAAAGATGTTATTAAGGCAAAAGCTAATATCACACGTATTGAACAGCAATGGCCGGATATCATTCGTCTCGTTGCCAGCATCAAAACGCATAAGGTAACTCCCAGTGATATCCTCCGCCAACTAGCATCATTTCCTCGTCAGAATGAATTGGCAATCGCTTTACGCGAGATCGGTCGTATTGAGCGCACCATTTTTGTCCTTACTTGGATAAGCTCTATTGACTTACAGCGAAGAGCGCAAATGGGGCTTAACAAAGGAGAAGCACATCACGCCTTAAAACGTGCGCTGAACTTCAATCGAAGAGGTGAAATCACAGACCACACCTCTGAAAACCAACACCTACGCATGATGTATCTGAATTTGCTTGCCGCCATAGTCATCTACTGGAATACCAAACATCTTGGCATAATTATTCACAATATGAGACAACAGGGGATACATGTACCACTAGAAAAACTTGCGCATCTCTCACCCCTCGGCTGGGAGCATATAATCCTTACAGGGTTCTACAAATGGTGAAAAAAATTGAACCCTAATTCCTACACTTTCCCGCAAACTACCCCTATATTCGAATTTCACTATTATCATTAATAGACGTATATCAAAATTTTATGTGAGCTTTCTTTGCCACTTCTGCCAAAGAAGATAAAAAGCGGGGACAACAAACATTGAAAGTATAGGCGCCGTGATCATCCCCCCCAGCATAGGGGCAGCAATGCGTTTCATGACATCTGAGCCTGGCCCACTTCCAAACATAATAGGGGATAAACCAACAAGAATAATTGCAACCGTCATTGATTTAGGGCGTACTCTCATGACAGCGCCTTCAACGATAGCATCTTGTAAGCCTTGTAAAGTAATAAGCTTTCCTTCTTCTTCAAATTTCTTGATCGACATATTGAGATAAATCAATAAAACTACACCAAATTCAGCAGCAACTCCCGCCAAGGCAATAAATCCAACATTAACGGCAACAGAGAGGTGATATCCTAAGATGTAGACCAACCAGAGTCCCCCAATTAAAGCAAAGGGGAGAGTTCCCATAATCAATAGTGGTTCTGACCACCTACGGAAAATTGCATACAGCAGGAAAAGAATGCTTATAAGCGTCAGAGGCACAATCATAAGTATACTTTGTTGAGCCCTTTGAATGGATTCATATTGCCCTGCCCACGTTAAGGAGTATCCAGCAGGAAGCAAAAGTCTCTCTTTCACAAGGTTTTTGGCCTCTTTAACATAAGAGCTCAAATCACGATCACGCACATCAATAAACACCCATCCACTAGGGCGGGCATTTTCAAGACGCAACATAGCAGGCCCTTCTATAAATCGGATATTTGCGATGGCTCCTAAGGGTATAAACGCTTGAGTCGGTGTGAGAATGGGAAAATCCTTAAGCTTTGGCAGGGAGTCACGCCAATCTAAGGGAAAGCGTATATTAATAGGATAACGCTCAATTCCTTCGATCGTTTCACTAATCGTCTCTCCCCCAATGGCCGTATTAATGACGTCCTGGATATCCGATATATTAAGCCCATATCGTGCAGCGAGAGCGCGATTGATTGAAACATCAATATAACGCCCACCTTGCAAGCGTTCTGCATAGATAGAGCCAGTACCTGGAACTTCTTTTAAAAGCTTTTCAACCTTCTGGCCAAGGGACTCTATCGCTTTTAGATCAGACCCAGCAATTTTTAAACCTAAAGAGCCTTTAATGCCTGTAGAGAGCATATCAATGCGGTTCCGAATAGGCTGAACCCAGAGATTAACAAACCCTGGGATCTTAACAGCTTGATCAAGTTCAGCAATAATTTTATCCATTGTCATTCCTTTTCGCCACTGAGAAGGATCTTTAAGTTGGATCGTGGTCTCTACCATTTCTAAGGGGGCAGGATCCGTTGCCGTCTCAGCCCGGCCCATCTTCCCAAAGACCGTCTCAACTTCAGGAACTTGAGCAATAAGCTTGTCAGTTTGTTGAAGGAGTTGAGTTGCTTTTCCAACAGATAGACTTGGGAAGGTACTTGGCATATAGAGTAAATCTCCCTCTTGCAAAGGCGGCATAAACTCTGTGCCCAGGCGTGCAATTGGATAAGCCGTAAGCCCTAAGAGGACTAAAGAGACGAAGAGCATGACCTTAGGGAACTGTAAGATAGGTTTTATGGCGCGCAAGTAAAGACTCATCAGCACACGATTGATAGGATTCTTATCTTCAGAGGGAAGCTTACCACGAATAAGGTAAACAATCAGAGCAGGCACCAAGGTAATCGATAAACCCGCTGCGGCAGCCATAGCATAGGTCTTTGTTAAAGCAAGTGGCGAGAAGAGAAGCCCCTCTTGCCCTTGTAAGGTAAACACGGGCAGAAAGCTAATGGTAATAATAAGGAGACTAAAAAATAAGGGAGGTCCTACTTCACAAGCAGCTTCTTTAACCAGGGCAATATGCTGATGAAGTGTTGCTTTTTTTCCAGGGTGTTGATGCTGCCAAGCCTCCATATGTTTATGAACATTCTCAACCATAACAATGGCGACATCCATCATGGCTCCAATGGCAATAGCTATGCCCCCTAAGGACATAATATTTGCGCTAATCCCTTGATAATACATCACAAGAAAAGCTGATAAAATCCCCAGAGGAAGAGTGAGAATAACAACAAAGGCTGAGCGTAGATGAAAGAGGAATATTAAGCAGACAAGCGCGACAACAATGCTCTCTTCTATTAATTTCTCAAAAAGATTGTTGATGGCATTCTTAATGACCTTAGAGCGATCATAGGTTGGGACAATTTCAACTCCATCAGGTAGGCTTTTTTTAAGACTCTCAAGTTTTTGCTTAACACCTTCAATTGTCTCAAGCGCATTCTTCCCTGAACGCATGACAATAATTCCCCCAACGACCTCACCTTGGCCATTGAGCTCTGCCAAGCCGCGTCTAAGTTGAGGCCCTAGCTGAATTTTAGCGACCTCTTTTAAGAGGACAGGCGTTCCATTCTTATTAACACCTATAGGAATCTGTTCAATATCTTGAAGTGATTTTAAATACCCCTCAGCTTGAAGCATATATTCTGCTTCAGCAAGCTCTAAGATTGACCCGCCCCCTGAACTATTAGCCTTTTTAACTCTTTCAATAACCTCTCCTACAGAGAGATGAAAAGCCCTTAAGGTATAAGGATCAAGGATAATTTGGTACTGCTTCACCATTCCCCCTAAAGTGGCCACTTCCGCAACCCCAGGGACAGTACGCAGCTCATACTTTAAGAACCAATCTTGAAGGCTCCTGAGTTGCGCTAAATCTCTTTTACCTGTACGATCGACCAAAGCATATTCATAAATCCATCCCACCCCTGTTGCATCTGGGCCAAGCTCTGGTCTTACATTTGAGGGAAGCTTGCTGATTGCTTGATTTAAATATTCGAGCACTCGTGAACGTGCCCAATAAAGATCTGTTCCTGCTTCGAATAAGACATAAACAAAGGAATTGCCAAAAGAAGAATAACCTCGCACCTCTTTAGCCCCTGGAACAGCCATCATAGATGTTGTTAAGGGGTAAGTCACCTGCTCCTCAACCACTTTAGGCGCACGCCCTGGGTAATCTGTTTTAATAATCACTTGAATATCTGAGAGATCAGGAATCGCATCAACAGGGGTTTTTTTAAGCACATAGGCCCCCCACAAGAGAATAATGCTTGCCCCTAATAAAATGAGGTGCCTGAATTTAAGTGACCAGTCTATAAGTTGTGATATCATGAGGGAGGTCCTGAGGGCTCTGAGGGTGAAGCAGAAGAGTCCTCTAAGCGCTCAAACCCTGCTTTAAGATTAATGTCAGAATCCAAGAGGAACTGTGAAGACGTAACCACACGCTCCCCCTTATTGAGCCCTGAGAGGATCTCTATGCGCCCTTCGGATTGAATCCCTGTGGTCACTTGACGCGCTTGGAATTTTCCTTCACCGAGTGCTAAAATGACATGCTGCTTATTACTACTCCAGATAACAGCTTCGCTTGGGATCGTTAGAGCTTGTTTAGGCGCTTCTTGTATCTCAACGGCCACAAGCATATTGGGCTTAAAGAACCACTCTGGATTACTAAGGCGTATGCGGACTTTAAGTGTTTGAGAGGTTAGATCAATTGTTGGATAAATGTAATCCACTTCTCCTTGCCAGCTAAGATAGGATGATTGCGGCAAGTAAATTTTAGCGACTTGTTTTTCTTTTACAAAAGAAAATTGAGAAGGGAAGATCTCTGCAATAACCCACACGTCTGAAAGATCTGTAAGGCTCATAACCGTCGTCTCAGGCGATACATACATACCTTCACGTATATTTAAACTATCAACAAAGCCCTTTTGAGGAGCATATATTGTCACAAGAGGACTCGATTTATTCGTCTTGAGCAGTTCTTTAATTTGCTTTTCAGAAACACCTAGAGCTTTTAATTTTGAAGCCTGAGGATCTTTATATTCTTTATAGTTGTCTTTTAATGTTAAGAGATACTCTTTTTGTGAAAAAACAAGATTACGAGAATAAATCTCAAATAAAGGTTGATCCTTCTCAACGATTCCATCTGTTGCCTTCGTGTGAAGCTTTTGAATCCATCCATCGACATACGTATGGATGTGAGCAATTTTAGTCTCATCAGCTTTAATTGATCCAAATGCCTTAATTGTCATGCTCATCGGGCCTTCCTCAACAGGAGCAGTCCTTACGCCCAAGCTATTAACAATGTTTGGTGAGATCTGGAGTGTAGTCGTCTCTTTCTTTTGTTCTTCTTCGTAAACAGGGATAAGATCCATATTCATGCGTGATTTTCCTGGGCCCTCATAATGGATGTGAGGTTCCATTGGATCAATCCAATAAAGGATTTTCTTAGAAAATTGAGCTTTATTTGTTTGCTGAAGAAAGAATGGCTTCAATAGGAAGTAGCCGCCCGTAGAGACAATAAGACAAAGTACCATGATGAAGACTAATCTTATTTTTGCTCCCATCCTTAACTTAACCTTAAATAAACTCATGTCATTCCCCCTATGTACATAAACCTTTACTTTATTTAAATCTTGGCAATTTGTTGTTAAAAAAGAATTAAAGGTAACTGTGAGAAAATTGAACTTAATAGGTATATAAAAATATTTACTATCTATCTATAAAATATATACTATTCACAAATTTACTTATTCACTTTAGGAGCTATAATTTTAAGACGTTCTTGTTTTTTTGGTGTTAAACTTGGCGTTTCTTCTTCTTGCTTAGTTTTTTCCTTTATTTGTAATTGTTCTTCTTGTTTTTCCTTTAATTTTCTTGCTTCCTCTGCAGCTTGTTTCTTTCTAAACGCTGCAACGCGATGACGACGGGTTGCCTCGACTGGGATCGTTGACACGATCCCAATCATAATGACCATGAATAAACTTACTATTTTCAGCATCCTGACTTCTCTTGCTAATATCCTAATTCACATTTACACCAAAAGGGACAAAGATTTCTTTACCCGCCAGTTTGATCTGTAACCATATTTTATAAAAACCTAACTTCTCTGGCATAAAATGAAACATAAGCTCAGGTCCCCCTCTTTCCTTCTCATCTGTCGGTTCTTTACCCATAGGATGGACATGAGCAATTGTATTAAAATCTTCGTTAATGGCAACAATATGCGCAAAAGCCCCCATAATTGGCTCAAGATCTTT
>MKUV01000070.1 GCA_001898725.1 Caedibacter sp. 37-49 | reverse complement strand
AAGAAAGAAAGAAAGAAAGAAAGAAAGAAAGAAAGAAAGAAAGAAAGAAAGAAAGAAAGAAAGTAACTCTTTCAACGAATAGTTCTTATATCGAAGCTATTCACTTAAGCACTGTTGTTGATTTCACTATTTGGAGAGTAGTAATAATTACAGTCCGTCCATTATGAAGAAAAATTGCTCTTCTTAATTGCATCAATTTCTAATAATATATGATGGAATTATTAAGAAATGATCGCCAAATATTGATACCTTACTGCTCCTGTTTCTACTATCCTTTTAAAAATAACAGGTGTTTATGCAAACATTCGGTGGTTTTAATAATGTCGTTTGAAGTATGAGAACTGTTAACAAAGAAGCGAATTCTTGATAAATTTCTTGGTACAGCCGGGTATATGATAGGCATTGCAAAGATACCGTCATTTTTTAAGTTTAAGCTTAGTTGTAAAATTGTTTTTTCATTATTCATAATAACAGGAATAACCGGGGCATGGTGACTTAATCCTGTATCAAGACCTAGCAACTTTAATTGTTCTAAAAGTAACTCTGAATTTTGTTGCAATTTTCTAACTCGCCAACTTTCCTCCTCTATCTTTTCTAGGGAATAAAGAGCAGCAGCAGTATTAGCGGGGGAAATACCAGCTGAAAAAATAAAACCAGGAGACTTATATTTTAGATTATCAATTAAAGCTTGCGAACCAGCAATATATCCCCCACAACTGGCCAAGGACTTGCTTAATGTTCCCATTAAAATATCGATATCATTGGCACGCACATTAAAGTAATCACATACCCCTTTGCCTTGTTTACCAATAGTCCCTAGAGAGTGAGCTTCATCTATCATGAGCCAGCAATCATATTTCTTCTTTAATTCTATTAAAGTAGGAACTGGTGGAATATCACCATCCATACTAAACACTCCTTCTGTGACAATTAGAGCACGTTCATACTGTGAACGATACGTGTATAAGAGTTCGGCCAAGTGTTCAGGATTATTGTGCGCATAACTAAATCGACTTGCACCTGAAAATACGGCACCCTGAATTAAGCTATTGTGTGATAAAGCATCATAAAAAATAACATCTTTGGGACCCATCAGATACGTAATTGTATTCACATTGGTGGCATGGCCTGCTGAAAAAACAAGAGCATTCTCTGTACCCAGGAATGCAGCTATTTTTTGTTCCAATAAAGTGTGAAGAATTTTATTTCCGCCTACTAGCCGGCTGGCGGAAACAGAAGTGCCATATTGATCAATAGCTTGTTTAACCTTAATAATAATATCGGGATCGTGAGCTAACCCCAAATAATTATATCCTGAATAATTGATATACTTTTTATTACTAAATACTATCTCACTACCTGAATGGCCTTCACCTTCTTGAAAGAATAGATTTTCAGATTGAAAAGTTTTTAAATAATTTTTTTGATGCTGAAGTTCAATATAGCCTGGCATCAAAGTAAAATCAGTAAACTTCTTTTTATCTTCTAGGGCTAAAGGATGAGAAATATGCTTTTGTTGGATGCTTTGCTCAATATTTTGCTGAATATAAAGCGCTAATTTGCTAATCGTATCATGTATTATCAGAACCTCTCTATTAAGCGTTATATTAAGATTTAATCTTTCTTCAATTTCACTCAGAACCATTTCAACTGCTAACGAGTCAATTCCTACTTTTTCAAAAGGATAATCTTGAAGAATGAGGTTAACGACTTTTTCTTCTTCAATAACGGCTCTTAGACAATCCTCAAGAAAATTTATCAAATTTTTTTGATCAGATGAGAGCTTACTTAAGCTTATGAATTGATCTTTTACAGCAATTAATGGTTCATTCATAAGTATATACGCTCCTCAATTCTTGACTTTTATATTGCTTCTTTATTTTACTGCGCTGAATTTTACCACTTGTTGTCTTAGCAATGGAGGCTGGAGGGATTAGAATAATTTTCTTAACAACAATATCTAAGGAAGCAGAGATATTTGCTTTTATATTCTCACAAACTTGCTCATTGAGTGATTGCTCACTATTTGGATGATATATTTCTGCCACCAAGATAATATCCTCTGTACTTTCATCAAAAAATGCTGCACTACATCCTTTTCGTATATATGATGAACAAGTTTCAGCAATATGTTCAACATCTTGAGGGTAATAATTTTTCCCATGATAGATAATCAAATCCTTTTTTCGGCCAGTAATGTATAAATTTCCTTGATATAAAAACCCTAAATCACCAGTTCGCAAATATACTTTTTCGTTCTGTTGATTATCTTTCTTCGTTAGGAAAGCAAGTTCAGAAGAATTAATATATCCAGAGGTTATAGAATTTCCTGAGATTAAAATTTCGCCTATCTCTAAATCAGCACATAAATCCTGTTTTTCTTCATCAAAAATGATAATTTCATGGTCATCAATAGGTTTCCCATTATTGACTAAAGAAACAGCGTCTTCAGCATTACTTATTTTTAAAAAGTTGGTTGTTAAGCTTGTTTTATCAATAAATAAACTTAAGGGATTATGCTCATTATTAGATGTAACCAGTAAAGAGGCTTCTGCTAATCCATATGCTGGAACTAAAGCCGTTGCCTTAAGGCCATAGTGACTAAATTTATCAATAAAATTTCTCATAGTTGAATTTTTTACAGGCTCAGCTCCATTAATTAAGACTTCGACACAGCTTAAATCAATATCTTTGATTTCTTCTGCGGTTACCTTTTTGAGGCATAATTCATAAGAAAAATTAGGTCCTCCTGTATGAGTAATTTTAAACTTATTTAATGATTTTATCCATAAAGAGGGTTGTCTGATAAAATCAAAAGGTGACATTATGTAAAGGTTACAGCCTGTATAGATAGAGGTTAGAATGCCTGCCACTAACCCCATATCATGATATTGAGGAACCCATGCAAAAATTCTAGAGTTCTTATTAATCTGCATTCGGACTTGAATGGCTTGGATATTACTAATTAAATTATGAAACGTAAGAATAACCCCTTTTGGATCGCTAATTGAACCAGAAGTAAACTGAATTAATCCCACTTCTTGTACTGACATTGTTACATCTCTTAAATTAATTTCTGTTGTGGAGATATTGTCTGTATTGATGACATTTAAGTGAGTAATGTGGTCAAAATCTTCTGAAGTAAAAGGGATGTCTTTTTTGATTAGTTTCATAAACAAACGTGTCATTGGATTATTTAGAATAGATTGGCTAAAAAGCAAGTTATTAACTTGATGATCTACCAATGTATGTTTCACGTTTAATGTATTTTTTATACTTAACAGTCTTAAAAGTCCTGATTTTGAAAAAGGCGGGTAAGTTGGTACAGGTATAGCACCTATGATCTGTATCGCTAGCAAAGCGGCTATAAATTCAATACCAGGTGCATACATTAAAATAACGTACTCATTCTGCTTCACATCTTTATTTTGCAAGGAATGCGCAATTGATAAACTACGCTTTAAGAGATTTTCGAATGATAAAAATTCTTTAACCTCAAGGTTTTTATCAATCAAATGAAAACCTTGAACATTATTTTTTGAATAAGAAACAAATTGATTGAAGAGAGGGTTCATATTTATCCAACATTATAAATTCCAAATCTAATAACGTTCATTTTAAAATAGGGTTCTTAAAATAAGATTAAGACAATCATTCGGCATAGATTTTTTCCTAAATCTTTTATTTTGGTAGCACTACCTATTAAATACTGCTCAATCTACTTTGACTGACTTTCGTCTTACTGCTTGTGCCACTTCATTAAGCAGGCAACAAATTAAATGGGATTTTGCCTGTTAATTATTTCAGTTTTTTTAAATAAAATTTCTTCAAAGATTATCTTTAGTCTTTAAAAATTTGGTTTTTCTTATCCACCCTATTCCTTATTGCTACAATAGGGGGATGATTCAAGAATATCTCATATAAACCTCGTTAAGGGCTTTTAGATAATAGAAGATGCGTATCTAAATAATATTCTATTCAAACGTGCAACAGAACTTTAAATGATACATATTAAATTCTAATTGATATATGTTCTCACATTATTTATGACTAAAAGGAAGTGGGAGAGAGTTACAACTTGCGAAGTTTTTGGTACAGAATTACTTATTTTCTTCCTCGTCACTACCTGCCAATTGATATAGGTTCATTTCCTTTACGAATAAGCATGAACAAGTTGATAAAATATTTTTAAAACTTGTAAGATAATTCCCTAATGATTCCAATGAACATAAAGATATGCGGTTAGAAGAATGTTGCACAACATTCGAATCGTCCTCCATAAAGTATTCACTTGCATTAAGGTTATTAAAAATGGAATTAAAAATAAAAATATTAATTATACAAATTCTTTTATTTATTTTTCTTATAAACCACATCACATTCCTTACTTTCAATTTAAGGTAATTTTTTGATAATTTACCTTAATTATTTAATTCAGGAATACCTTAGTAAATACTGATGTTTCCTATTTAAAATCTGACTTTATTGCAAACGTTTAGTAAGCCAGGTTTAAGCCCTTTAAAGTTTCAATCCTGTAATTAATGGCTGGTAAGTATTGTTTTTTGGTATTATGTCAGTGATTACGGCTGTGCGCGGCCTGGAGACGAGAAAAAACAAGAAGAAACTAAGAGTGATATTGCTTATCTCTCACCTAAAAGATTAAGAGAGCCAATATTTTCAGATTATGCAGCTGATATATGGGCAGCAGGGGTAAGCCTTGTTAAAATGGCTATTAACGGTTATCCTTTTGATTGTGAAACTGATGCGGTTAGTATGCTCAATAATTGGAATAAAGCTTACTATGAAAAAGCACTTTCTGAAGCATTTGCAGAAGCAAAGCAAATCGATATTCTTCCTGTTTTAAAAAAATTGCTTGCGATTGATCCTTAAGAGCGTTGGAATGCGACTCAAGCACAAGAAGCTCTTGGAAAGCTTTTGAGTCAAGATTCGCCTGCATTGCTCTTCCACCAACTCGATGATGCTCTTTTGGAAAATGATAGTTACAGTCCTCGAGAAGCAGTTAACAATAATGATACTCATATAAAAAGAAGATATAAATCAACATCATAAGATCACAGAGCATATAATGAGGTGCAACAAAATTATAAATAGTCGATTCTGAAGTATGAAGAAAAGCAAGGAAGCGCCTATAGTACAGAGAATTATTTTAGGGTAGAATCT
>MKUV01000069.1 GCA_001898725.1 Caedibacter sp. 37-49 | reverse complement strand
ATCCCGAAGAACCGGGCGAGATAAACTAAGACGCGGTGCTTCATAAACAGGCTCCTCACAGCCCTGGATCTCTCTAAACTCCCCCTTAATCTCTTGACCCGCTCTGAAGACAGGCTTACCCGGCATCGTGATCCTGATCGGAGTACGTACCTCTTGCCATCGCTCCACCTCATAGATCTTATCTTTGCGGCTAAAGTAATGAAAGTCTTCTTGGTTAAAAACACTGTGCTCTTGAAGGTAAATATTATTCTTGGCTTCAAACACAACATGATCACTTGAGCTTGTGATCTTGGGGCTTACCAACACCATATCGCTCCGACTCACAGGATGAAGCGGACCTTCCGTAATCACTTCCGCAGGAACAACTGTTGATTCAACAATCATCCCCCGCTTCGAATACCCCTTACAGCTCGTCTCTGAATACCTTAAAGATGTCTCCTCTTTCGGAAACAACTTTATCATCTCTTGAACTTGAGGCGACCAACCCTCTTGCCCTGCTCTAACTGTCCCTCCTTGAATGATAAAATTTTTTATCTCCCGCCCTGCTTGCCGCTCAGGGAACCACGCTCTAGCATCGCCCTCCTGCCCAATAAACTTCTCAAACGCCAATAATCCACTTAAATGCGCAGGATAAGAGTCCGTTAATGTCACCGTATGGCTCTCGCTGTATGTCTTCTTCTTAGATCCTCCAAAAGGTCTCTTTTTCTTGGTCGTCGTCTCAATCGTATACGTCACCCTCCAGCATCGCTGCTTTCTGTCCAACGTCACCTGCTTAACATCACACACCAAGACATCCGCTTTAGTCACCCCACTCGTGTAGTAATGATTTAACACATCAAGCCATAAATGCTTGACATCCATTAGCCCTAACTTACTGATCACATTCTCAGCATGGACCTCCCACGTATCGCCTAAGATCTCTCCTCCAGGCTTTGCACCATACTGCTGCGTTTGACAATCATATTGAATCTCCTTCTCAAGACTTAAAGTGCCTGCAACAATTGCTCCTTTGTCTTCGGTCATCAGACGGCTTTTATCAAGGGACAAGTGGGAGCCTTCCTTCCCCATCAGGTAAAGCTCTTGAGCCCACATTTGTGCAATATGCTCACACTTCTTGGGGTTATAATAAGATAGAGGCGTATACAGATAAGACTTCAAGACTTTTTCATTATTGATGACCTGAGGAATATCAAAGATCAAAGGATGGCTCAGATTTAAGGCCAGTTCTTTCGGAAGGGAGGGAGAACGTTGTTGAAGCAAGCTTTGTCCTGCAGCAATTAAAGCTTGAGGAGAAGCATTATTTGGCAAGCCGAGAAGAGCAGGTTGCTCAAGGTAGGGCCTCAATATCTTCATGACTTCTGCTCCATTCCGGCGAAGTTGAAGATGCAAAGCCAAAAAATCAGTGCCTTCTTTGTTAAACGGAACATACCCTATGTTCTGCTGTAATGCTTCCAACAAGGTACGCGCCTCTAAAAGAGGATGAAGAAAAGGGCGAAGCTTCTCTGAACCAAGAGGCCCAAGAATAAGTTTGTCCATCTCCTGAAGCTCTTTTTCGTGGGGATATTTTAAAGGAACAGCTAGAGTAAGAAGATAACGCTCTTTCCCTGTTGAATCTAACTTTACTAAGCATGAAGATTGAAACAGAGAGCCTAGATCCATAATCGGCTTAAAGGCCGTAAGTGGTTGTCCTGACATTACCGTTTGAACCCTTAAATCATCTTCAAACGCTATCACAACCCGAGACCCGACTACCCTTCCTTGCACTAACGCCTGCTTTGTACCCACAAATGCAACGCCTTGACTTCCTTGTAACTGAGGAAGTTGGTTGTATTTAATATGGTTATTAACAAGACTTACAGCGTTGTTAGAAGATTTTAGTCTTAACCCTGAAAAAAAATAAAAACTATACGCCTTCTGTTGAATAAACTCTTTTCCAAAAATCGCTCCAGAAGCCAAAATTGAGCCACTCCAGCTTTCTCCTTTTTTGACATTAAAAAAGATGTTCCCGTTGACACACAAACGAGATGATCTTGCCGCTGGCAACATATAATTTACCCAAAAGGGCGCGGATATATTATCGCCACATTTTGCAGAATTATACATATGTTGGCAAAAAGAGGCTGATGTGATACTCGCATTCCCATGCCAAACTTCAATAAGATCTGAGATTGGATAGCAATAACCTTGCGTGATAATCTCAAGATCTTTATCCATGACAAGAATGTCACCGCCATTATTAGAAAAATTGTTCGTCTCAAGCTTCATTCCTCCATTAGAGGCACAATAACTACCATTAGTAGTGTAATAAGGATGAGAGATTTTTAAATAATCGCCATTGTTTCTTTTAACACGGGTCGTCCGCGTCTCTTCAAGCCAGTTGCCAAGCAGAATGCGGTTATCTGATTTAATATGAAAAAAATGATCAGAAAATATCCCCCCATGCGCTAGATCAAAAAATTGAGCTGTTGGCACATCAAAAAATCCTCCTGAATGAAGTTCTACAAACGGCAACGAAACATCTCCAACGACGATCGCATGGCCAGGAGCTTCAAATCGAAGACCCCGACCGGCCTTAAGATTCGTGTACAGATTTAAGTATTGAACATCCTCACGAGGAAGGAGTTTAATCTCAACCGTACCTGCGACTTCTAATGGACGATCAATATTTCCTCCTTGTGCAAAAATAAGTCTTAATAAACCTTCTGTTTGAAAAGAATCTTTTTGATAAACGAGATTTAAAACTCTTTGGCTATGAACTTCAATTCCTTCTATTCCTATAATCTTAGAGCACAGATTATGAATCGTCCCATCAATCACGACTTTACGGGAAGATCGAATAAGGCCTCCACTATTATGGCAAACACGCCCTTTCAAAACGATGTCTCCGTAATCAGTCAAAAGATAACCACCATCATTATGAATGCTCAGTCTGTCAGAATAAAGGGGGGCCTCTATTTGAATTCCCTGATTTGCTCTTAAAATTGCTTGATTATGAATGAGAGGCGCATGGAGATCTAACATCCCTAAAAGATGAAGAGAATGTTTTAAGTGAAGAACAGGGTGCTGACTCACAATTCTCAAGATACCTTTTGTTTGCAGACTTGAGTTCTCCGCAGTGACATTTTGGTCTGCCTCTTTATAATGAAACTCGCCATGAACTGCCAGGTTAATTCCTTCAACCCCCACGGCTCTTTCTTTAAAAGTTAGATCACCAGTACTTTCAACATCAAGCTTCTTATGCGCAAAGAGTTCTTGTTGGGCTTCAATCTTTTGACCTACAAGCGTTATACTTTCATTACTTACAACAGCCCCCTTCAAGACCACAGGGCCTGAAGAAGTGATCTTCAGATCTTTAATTACTTCTATCCCTTCTCCTGCGGTAAATTGAGAGGCAACAACCTCAACCTGGCCCCAGGCCTTCAAAGAAGCCCCTAAAGAAGGAGCTTCGATCCTTAATAAAGACGTGCGTGCCTCAAGATGCTGGGCTTGTACAGATCCCTTAAGCGTCACCGCGGGACCTTCTAAAATTAGAACACCAGGTGTATCAATAGCTTGTGGAACGATCGTAGGCTCTTGAAAGACAAGCTTTAAGACATTTTCGGTCTTAAACTTTAAAAGATCATGGGTGAAGCCTTGCTGGCTCTTTATTGTCAATACCGTGTGAGGATGAATCTCGCCCAAAAGCGTATGTTTCTCACCCGTAATCTCAACCCCGTTATAAGCCCCTAAAAGACCTTGCATATGCTGAACGTTTCCTTCAAGAACAACCTTACCATTCTTAGAAAGTAAAGGCGCTTCATTCACAATTGTAGATGCTTTAATATAAAGATTCCCTTTGGCCCCAAGGCCGCCCTTATTCGTCACTTGAGGTGCTTCAAGCGTCAATAAGCTTATCTCAGACAAAGGTGCTGAAAAGGTTAACCCTGCTCTTGTCGAGATCAGTTTGAGCGTTTTAAACGTTGCGACTCTTTTTAAGATACCTTCCTCAAGATAAGGCGCCTCTAAATGAAGATGGTCACCTGTCATCCTTGGCAAGGATAAAAGATCCTCTGAAGTCTTCAGCAAGATAGAAGCGGCACTCAGAGAAGAATGTTCATGAAAGTTGAGCCTAAGACCTTCATACAAAAAGCGCCCTCCTTTGAGGGTGATCTGAGAACTCGCAAGACGCTGGTCCAATATCCCTCCCTTCTCAAAAGTTAGATTCTTAACGCCGACAATCTCATGATCGTTGATAAAGTCATTCCCTCCAAGAAAGGCCTTCCCTCCTTCTTTAAATTTTACTGTCCCTTGATTGATAAAGGTTCCATGATGAAGATGAAGGGTTTTAACATTCAGCGTACTCTCGCTTTCCATCTTAAACTGGCCATAAACATCCAACTTCTCAACATCTATCCCCTCTAATGTTCCCTCTAGATTTAAAAACCCCATCGCTCGATTCAATATAATTGGCGCCTGCACAATCAATTGCTTCAGCTGAAGGCTATCCTCCAACAGAATCCCTTCAGAACTCTCAACCCCAATCACAAAATCCTGATACCCACTTCCCGACAATAAAGACTTGATATAAAGAAGATTCTTGCCCTTTTCTTTTTGAAGGCGAACACACGCTGAAAGTTCAGGATGATCAAAGGCGTAAAAGGCATTTCCTCGACGCCAAAGCGCTTGAACTTTCTCTCCTTCAGCTCTCAATACAACGTGACAACCCTTAAAAGCTTCCTTTAGATCCACAGAAATAGGTGAAAAGACAACCTTAGGCTCATACAAAGGTTTTGATACACTTCCCGGATCTAAGCGATGTTCAAAGTCATGAAGATCCGCTTGAATAACGCGCAAGCCTCCTTGTGCCCAAACACACCCTAAAAATATCTGTTGATAAATCAAAATATAAGTTAAAAATAGCCGACCTAATCGACCCACAAACGTCCCCATCCCCACAAATCCCATCATGCCTCCTCAAGCTTCCCAAAAATCTCTCGTCTCTGTTTTTTTTATTCTTTGTCCTTAAACTTCCACAAAAAATAGACCCTCACTTCTTCCACTTCTCACTCTAAATCACCCCTAAGCCACCTGTAAACTTTTCTAACAATATGGGATAATTTTTATCCCTCTCCCTCAAATAACCTCCATAAAAACCAAGACTATAATGCTCTTCTTACCTTTGGCGGCTCTCCCAAAAGCCGCTTCTTACCGTCATCCAATTTATATCTTCTCGCCTCCCTGGTACCAAGGGAGAGAGTTTTCTCTCTTGATCT
>MKUV01000068.1 GCA_001898725.1 Caedibacter sp. 37-49 | reverse complement strand
AAGAGGGGAGATATGATGCTGATAGCTGTGCGTGACAGGCACGGTAGGGCAGCAGGAATGAAAAGGGGGCAACCTCAGTCTGATTCGTTAATGGATTCCCGCTTCCGCGGGAATGACATAAGAGGCGCGTTATGTTTCGAGCTCTCTAGCGTGCGTGAAAGGCACGGCGAAAGAGTGAAGAAGCAACGGTGCTTAAAACTTAGAGAAGCTTTTCACTTTTGTAGATGGATTCCCGCCTTCGCGGGAATGACAAAGGTTAGGAAGGAGAGCGCTCGTTGGCGAGGGGGGTAAGGAAGTTGATTAGGAGACAACAGGGACAGGCCACCCCTTTGATGTTATCCCCGCGAAAGCGGGGATCCAGGAAGCGTTGAAGGACATCAACTGGGGATAGGCAAGACCTTTATGTTGCTTGAGATTCTCGGGACAAGACCGAGAATGACCAAAGGTTGGGGGCGAGAGTGTTCGCTGGTAAGGACGAAACCTGGTGAGAATAGGGATAAGACTTAAGATAACTAAAAACTGCCTGCTGATAAGAACTGGAAAGGCGTTAATAGGTGACAATAGGAACAGGCTAATTTTCTGATGTCATCCTCACGAAAGTTGGAATTCACGAGTAAATAAAAAAACATTAGCAGTGACCGATAGTATACTTTTGAAATAATAAAGTTAGATACGATTTGAAAACAATTGGCTGCTCAAAATTAGAACAAAAAGCTTTACAACTAAAAAATTTCCTAATAGTTCTTTTTGCGAGGTGGGGAGTGACAGTTTTTGAAAAGGATAAAAATGACATCTTTTATGAGATTCTACATCTTAATTACTTTTTTTTCCGGCTTTCAGGCGCCTGTTTTGGCGACTGACGACTCGCAAGATAGAAAGGATTTGCCTCACCTAAGCTTTTATATGGCCCAAGAAAATGATACAAAAATAGATCATTCTTTATATAATTTGGTTGCAGAAGAGGCTTCAATTAGGGACGTGGAAGAATGCTTACGTGGCGGTTTAAGTGTTCCTGAATCACATGACCAGGCTGAAAATTTTTTAACAGCTTTACCTTCTGTTGTAACAGAGAATTTGGCTAAATATTTGTTTGCTGAAGATATTTTGAGTCTTAATTTGCTTTGTCGCGCAAGCTCTAATTTTGACAATAACCACATATGGAGAGTGGTCATAAAAAATTACAAATTGTATTCGCGGGAAGAAATAAAAACTAAAGAAGATTTTATCTCGCATTATTTACAAGTTAGGCTGAACTTAGAGACAAATCCTAAAAAAATTAATCTTTTTATGAAGAAATACAAAAGATATTTAAATCAAGATAATAAAGAAAGATCCTTTGAAAAATGGAGAAATTTTCTAGTAGTTTGGCCTTATACACCTGAGCCTCTTCTTTCTCTATGGAAAGCTCAAGGTTATGGAATGGCGATAGTAAGGAAATTTTTAATGGAAGATAGAATTTTTGCCCCATTCTACTTATTTCAATGTGCTAGTGATTTTCATGATGCATGGGCAGGTTCAACTGAAGAGCTAGATATTGTGAGTAAAATTTATAGGTTGTGTCGTTTTGATGAAAAAGTTTCTGAAGAAACTAAAAGCCAAGTTTTTGCAGAGATCTCATTTTTAAATGATGAATCCCTTTTGAGAGTTATCCTTTTTTGTATGGTTCTCCCTAAGAATTATCAAGAGGTTTTGCCGCCCTTTGGCATTTCTTTACAAGATATAAGCAATCTTTTAAGGTTTGTAGGGGATATCGAAATAGAGTTAGCAGCCATATTAGAAAAAAGAGTTGACAAATTTTCAGGGGCTGAAGCAGCTTGCCATCTGATCAAGCAGGCCGAAAGGCGAAATGAGAGATGGAGTTATTATCTTAAAGTTCTTGGACTTAAATTCGGTCTGTTTGGTTTTACAAAAGATGTTATTAAGGCCCGAGAATATATTGTAAAAAATAATGTTCCATGTTGAGCTATGTTTGGTGAAATAGGATTCTTGAGTTAAAGGGTTTTTGAATCTCCTAAAATTGTAAAAGATGAAATGAAAGCTTATAGGAAGACTGCTTTAAAACAAAAAATAAAGCAAAAAGTTGCTGCTCTTTAAAAGAATCTGTTGAAACCTTAAGAAAAATAGTTTATCAACGCATTCTACACTTGACGGCGCTTAGCTAGCTGAATAAGATGCCGCGATTATGGGGCCATTGATGGGTGCCTTGCACTCGAAAAGCTCGTTATATCTGAAAGAAATGCTTGATTCTTAAAAGATCAAGCTCTAAAACTTTTGTGTGATTAGAAGGAAGGAAAGGCTCAATGCCGACTATTAACCAATTGATACGCAAACCACGCGTGTCTATCCCAGAACGTAATAAAGTGCCGGCGATGCAAGCCTGCCCTCAAAAGCGTGGTGTTTGTACACGTGTGACAACAACCACACCAAAAAAGCCAAACTCTGCGTTACGTAAGATTGCTCGTATTCGTCTAACCAATGGGATGGAAGTGACGGGCTATATTCCTGGGGAAGGACACAACTTACAAGAGCACTCAGTCGTTCTTATTCGTGGCGGACGTGTTCCCGACCTTCCTGGTGTTCGTTATCATATTATTCGTGGTACCTTAGATACCCAAGGCGTTGCAAAGCGTCGCCAAGGGCGGTCTAAATATGGTGCTAAGCGTCCAAAGTAGGAGAATTAAAGTATGGCTCGTAGGCGCGCTGCAGAAAAACGTGAAGTTCTTCCAGATCCAAAGTTTGGAGACATTATTATCACTAAGTTCATGAATACCATTATGCGACAAGGTAAAAAGTCTGTTGCTGAAGGTATTGTGTATGGAGCTTTTACGCAAGTTCAAACTCGGACAGGCAAAGATCCTGTTGAGCTTTTTCATGAAGCTGTAACTAACGTACGTCCTGCAGTGGAAGTTCGTTCTCGCCGTGTTGGTGGGGCGACATACCAAGTTCCTGTGGAAGTAAGGTCTGAGCGCTCACAAGCGCTAGCACTTCGTTGGATTACTGAGGCCGCACGTGCCCGCTCTGAAAAAACAATGAGAGACCGCCTTTCTGCTGAACTTCTTGAAGCTTCTCAGAATCGTGGTGCGGCAATTAAGAAAAGAGAAGATACCCATAAAATGGCGGATGCGAACAAGGCATTCTCGCATTACCGTTGGTAAGTTAGGATAAGATTAAGATGGCAAGGACAACCCCTTTAGAAAAATACCGCAATATTGGCATTATGGCGCATATTGATGCTGGTAAGACAACAACCACTGAGCGTGTTCTTTATTATACTGGTAAGTCTTACAAAATTGGTGAAGTTCATGAAGGGGCTGCAACCATGGACTGGATGGAGCAAGAGCAAGAGCGAGGCATTACGATTACCTCAGCGGCGACAACTTGCTTCTGGAAAAATCACAGAATTAACATCATTGATACGCCAGGTCACGTTGACTTTACGATTGAAGTAGAGCGGTCTTTGCGCGTATTAGACGGTGCTGTTGCGGTTTTTGATAGCGTTGCTGGTGTTGAGCCGCAATCCGAAACAGTATGGCGTCAGGCTGATAAGTATAATGTTCCGCGTATTTGCTTTGTCAACAAAATGGATCGTATCGGGGCTAACTTCTATCGCACGGTTGATATGATTGTCGATCGTCTTGGGGCAAACCCTTTGGTGATTCAGCTTCCGATTGGTTCTGAAAGCGAATTTGTTGGCGTTGTTGATCTTATTGAAATGAAAGCAATTCGTTGGAAAGACGAAAATCTTGGTGCTGAGTTCGTTTACGAAGAGATTTCTGCCGATCTTAAGGATAAGGCTGAAGAATATCGTGCAAAGCTTGTTGAACAGGCTGTTGAGCTTGATGATCAAGCACTTGAAGCTTATTTAGGTGGTGAGCAGCCCTCCGTTGAAGTCTTACGTCGTTGTATCCGTAAAGGGACTTTGACAGGGAAATTAGTGCCTGTCTTGTGTGGTTCTGCTTTTAAGAATAAAGGGGTGCAACCTTTGCTTGATGGCGTTATTGAATTCTTACCTTCACCGAATGATCTTGTTGAAATTCGTGGAACTTCTCAAGATGGTGAAACTGAACTTGTCCGTAAAATTTCTGATGATGAACCCTTCTGTGGTCTCGCTTTTAAGATTATGACCGATCCATTTGTGGGATCATTAACATTTACACGCATTTACTCAGGTGTTCTAGAAAGTGGTTCGACAGTTTTAAATACTGTGAAAGACCGTAAAGAGCGTATTGGCCGTATGCTTCTTATGCATGCGAACAGCCGTGAAGATATTAAAGAAGCGCGTGCAGGTGATATTGTTGCGCTTTGTGGATTGAAAGAAACAACAACAGGTGAAACATTAAGCGATCCGAATAAAGTTGTTGTGCTTGAGCGTATGGAATTCCCAGAGCCTGTGATCGAAATTGCGATCGAGCCTAAATCAAAAGCCGATCAAGAAAAAATGGGTTTGGCCTTATCTCGTTTGGCTTCTGAAGACCCTTCTTTCCGAGTTTCCACTGATCAAGAATCAGGACAAACTGTGATTAAAGGAATGGGGGAACTTCATTTAGAAATTAAAGTTGATCTTTTAAGGCGTGATTTTAAAGTTGAAACTGTTATTGGTCAGCCTCAGGTGGCTTATCGTGAGACGATTACAAAACCTGCAGAAATTGATTATACACATAAAAAACAATCCGGTGGTGCTGGTCAGTTCGCACGTGTTATTATTCAATTTGAGCCTCTACCCCCTGGATCAGGGTATCAATTCGAAAGCAAAATTGTTGGTGGTTCGATTCCAAGAGAATATATTCCTGGTGTTCAAAAAGGCTTACAATCAGCCCTAGATACAGGTGTTTTGGCGGGCTTCCCGATGATTGATTTTAAAGCCGTGCTTTTGGATGGTGCTTTCCACGATGTGGACTCAAGCGTGTTAGCGTTCGAAATAGCTGCGCGTGCGGCTTTCCGTGAAGGTATTAAAAAATGTACGCCAAAATTGCTTGAACCTGTTATGAAGGTTGAAGTTGTGACGCCAGAAGAGTATATGGGAGATGTGATCGGAGATTTAAATAGTCGTCGTGGTCAAATCAGTGGGATGGATCAACGTGGAAATGCACGCGTAGTAAATGCAATGGTTCCCTTGGCAAATCTGTTTGGATATGTTAATACTCTTCGTTCAATGAGCCAAGGACGTGCCCAGTTTACAATGCATTTTGACCATTATGAGCAAGTTCCTCAGCACGTGGCTGATGAAATTTGTGCAAAGAATAGCTAAGAAAGGGATTAGAATATGAGTAAGGCGAAGTTTGAGCGTACGAAGCCA
>MKUV01000067.1 GCA_001898725.1 Caedibacter sp. 37-49 | reverse complement strand
GTGTGGAAGCGCGGTAACGCGTGAAGCTAACGAGTACTAATCGCTCCATTGGCTTGAATATACACAGAAAACAGCAGTCAGTTGTTAGATGCAATGTTTTCTCAAGTTTAACTCCTTAAGAAAATAACTAACTTCTGACATCATACAGATCAAAATTGGTCACAACTATTTACTGTCATGCATAATTTTATCGACAGTATCCCTATAGATTGCCTGGCCGCCATAGCGGAGGTGTCCCACCCGATCCCATCTCGAACTCGGACGTGAAAGCCTCCAGCGCCAATGGTACTCCGTCTTAAGGCGTGGAAGAGTAGGTCGCCGCCAGGCTATCTATGGGGATATGTGTCGTAACTTTTTTTACCAAACTCATTTTATTATCTTTCGTTTTTTTATTTTGCAAAAGCTATCTCTTTTTGGATCATTTGTTTAGCTGCAACATAGTTGAGCTTCTCCTAGCTCAGATAAGTCCAAATGAACAAAAATATTTAAACCTTAATCTTGCGAATTTCAGTTGAACCAAGGTTAAGAATTACAGTATTAAACCTTTGCTATACCTTAACACAGTTAAGTCAGTTATCTTTAAGTGCTGTATGTTTATAACCAACAAATTTACGGCGAGTTTATATTTAATAATTAACTTTTTGAACTTTCTCAACCAGCCGGATACTAATTATCGATTTATTGAAGCCTGCGGCGCTAACTTAATCTGCTTGATGATTGAGAAGTGAAAAGTCTTTAAATCAAGACTATTTAGGAAGTTAAAAATCCTTAAGGTCAGCGTCTTCGTCATATTTATGTTTGTAATCCTCTAAAAGGATTTGATTCTTAAATCCATTGGAAAAGTCCACAATAAGTATTAATTTTTTACTGAGTAATCTGATCAGGATTAAAAACTATAGAATTAAGGATTCTCTCACTTTACCTTACGTTTATTATTCTTTAGTTTAAAGGCAGCAAGATTTATATTGGACACCGCTTTATTTCTTCTTTTAATTCATTATACTGTTAGTGGACAAATAGTCCTCTCAAGCAAGACTTTCATAAAGTCATCGTGGGCTCTCGAGAGCCACTCATGAATTTGCTTTTTTATACTTTATTCTTTTTAACAATTTGAGAGCATATCTCTTGGTATTAGGATCTGTCTCTACGTTATCACAAATCATCTTAACGTTATTAAATAATTGATAAGGATCAATTTTACCCCGGCCCTTTGCTTCATAGTCCATAAATGCTAAAGCATAGCTGATCTTGACCTTATTACACTCTTTAAGGTCACAGCCATGGGCTTGGGTAAAACTTTCGTAAGCTCTTGAGAAGTCGGAAATGCTCGATTCCTTGCGCATAATAATCCATAGACCCTAGCAAGTAGAGGATTTTTCCTTCTTACTCGCGAATTATCTTCGGCATGTTTAAGCAAAGCTTCAAAGTCTTGACGAACTTTTTTAAAAGCTTTTTTATCAGTATTAGATTTTGCCTTACGATAGAATTCAAGCGTCACGTTAAAGCGGCCTTTAAGATTACTTTCCATCATGTCTGAGTTACTTGCAACAGCACAAGTTGTCAGTATGGTACTGAGGACAATCAGCGCAAAAAAAATCTTTTTGAGTTTTCATAATGTTTAAGCTTTCTTAACTTTTTATTGAGAAAGTGTATATGAGATCATCGCAAAAACAAAGCCTTATTGTCACTTTTATGAGGAATTTATTAATTTGTATACAAGTAAAGCATATATGAATAATTCGGATTTAACATCTGCCATTTTAATAATGCCTTTGGCAGGAGAGAATCAGAATTTCTCGCGCACCGGTGACCTTATAAACAAGCCGATCCACTTCATTAATGTGGCGTGAAATATATCCTTTAAAACCTTTATATTTTCCTTTAAGAACTTCTAGTTGCTCAATTCCTTTGATTCCATAAGGTTTTGCTTCAATATACTCAAGCAGTTCCTTTACTTTTATCTAAAGCTTCATAAGTTGCTTTAATGTTTTCATCCATATACGCTCTCGTGACAGGCGGAATGCGCTTTATTTTGATCCTTGTTTCTTATTAAACTCAGGTTTTTCAGGCAATTTTACCTTTATAAAATGAGGGTAAAGCTTTCCTTTACGGCCGAGTTCTTTAACATACCAATCATAAGCTTCCTGAAGGACAATGCGAACTTCTGACATATTGTAAGTTGTTCCCAACTTTTTTGAGGCTGGTTTCCAAAGGCCTTTTTGAATTAGCATATGAGCTAAGTCTCTCAAAAAAGTTTTCATTGTTTCGTATCTTCGCATTTCAGAGAAAAAAAGTTCGATATTTCTTCCTTCCTTAGGGTTTTTTTTACTCTGCAATATAAATGTCACGTTAACTTGTCCCCCTTTTTGAGTATCAGCTTTAATTGACGTAATGTCGCGAAGTTTATAGTCAGAATAATCTCTTAGTGTGTGCCGTGAAAATAACTGTTTATAGAAATCCTTTTCATTATCAGGTAGAGTAAAAAACTGCCAATTTTCTTCATGCCATGTAGTGATTGCTTTAAGAGCAATATCTATTAATGTTGGGTTTTTGAAGCCTTTAAGTATCTCTGGAATGGGCCCTACTGTTTCATGGAGAGCTAAAAATGACATAACTTCTAGCTGTGATTTTTCTTTATCCGTCAATTTGATTGTTGCATCACATAGAATATTGTTCGTCACTTCTGCAAACTTATGCCAGAGCTTTGAATAGTAGCGATACCTCTCAAGATTTTCTGGATCTTGACAAAACTGCGCATAATTCATTCTTAGGTTTGAGTCTATAAACCATTGCTGAGTCACGTGGTGAAGGTCATGAACTAATTTACTGATAGGGGTTGGATAAATTCCGCCATGTACATAATGTCCTTGTCCTGTTCCTGGATTGTAACTTGCAAGATCAAAACCTTGGGCAGCCGTTCTGTGATAATCTTGTAAGCTAAAACCACTGTTTCCAGTATAAACAATTAAAGGGGTACGGAAGAGAGAGTTTATTTGAAGCAATGAAAAATAAGATTGCTTTCCAGCAGCATCTGCTTTTTCTAAATCCTTTAAATCTTTTAGCCAATCTGCTTTAATTAAATCAATTAAAGTATCTACTGCTCTTGAATTTGTAATCATCTTTTCTGGAGGCGTGAGCGCCATTGCAAGCTGTACGGCCAACCATGTAATGCGAACACTATTTAAGCAACAAGCTTCTTTATCAGCTTGATAAAGCTGAATAACCTTAGCATAATTTTCTTTTTGGCTCGTTGGAATAACAGCTGTTGGATGAGCAGCTATAAGTGTATCTCCTATTTTGGCATAGTCTGGATCATAAGCCATCTGGTTTCCCTTATGCCGCGTTAGAATTTCCGACAAAATAGTCGAATCTCTTTTGATTTGATCTGACTGCGTAAATTCTGAACTTGCTTTTATAGGTAGAGTAGTAACTTTAATGTGTTCAATTTCTATTTGTTGCTCAGTTATATCTGAAGCAATTGCGCTAAAGAATGCGACTAAGAGAAAACTAAGATTAAAAAGAAAGCGCATATTATTCCTATTTGGCTATTAATTTTATCAAACCTGTACTATAAAGAAAATTATAGTACAAGTTTTTAAAATTAAAAGTATTAGAAAACCTTTAATTGGAAGCTATGCACCAAATGCACAAGTAAATTGCAAATTAGGCAATTGTAATTTTCAAAAAGGCAACTATATATCTTATAGAAGCAATTTTTTCTATAAGGAAGTATAAGATGCAAAAGGATCACAAGATTTTAATTTACACGACAACAAGAGTACTTACTCTTATCTTTTTAGCCAATGCTTTTGCAGAACCACCTTTAGAAGAAGATACAATGGCGGTGCGAAGTGCGCCGGGCCTCGTACAAAGCCATTTGGACGAAGTTAATCCTTTTCTTGCTAAAAGTGGATTACATAACAATAGCGCTACAAGTGAGTTAGCTGTTGAAGTTATTGATCCGAAAAGAACGACACAAAAAGCAATAAATCTTGAAGTTGTAGCTGAAGAACTTCTGCCAAAAACACCTCAGGCACAAGCACTTGCAACGGCGGAAGTTGTTGAAGAAATTGCTGCTAAAACTCCTGTGGTACGGACGATTGCAGGGTTTACAATGGATGATGTTAAAGAAATGGCCGATCTTTCTTCTTTATCTTACACCGGCACTTTTGATGGTGAAAAAGGAAAAGAGATGGTTGCTAAGCTTAAGTCAGAAGGATGGGAAGTTGTTGAATTTTCAACAGCTGCTGAGCGTTCAGGCATTGTTCTTGTCCGTGGTAATGAAGCAATGATTAGTTACCATGGTAGTGAATCTTTAAGAAATTTTGCAACAGATGCTTATGCAACTATGACTGAAATGGAATGGGGAGCAGGCTATGCTCATACAGGTTTCTTGCTCGGTTTTGAAAAGACTTGGGATCAAGTTTATGGAGCTTTGAATACGCATGCGACCAAGAAGGGCTTTAGCGTCCGCGACATGAAAATAAAAGTGACTGGCCACAGTCTTGGAGCAGCTCTCGCAACGCTTGCAGCTTATCGTTTAGCAACAGTAAGTGAAGTAAAACCTGAAGTTATTAATTTTGCATCACCTCGTGTTTTTGATCGAAATGGTGCAGCAAACTATGAAAAAATATGTTCTAAGACAGTGAGAGTTAAGCACAACGATTCTACGACTGGAACGGATCCAGTAGCACTTGTCGGGCCTGGCTTCCTCGGGTTTAAGCATGTTGGTGAAGAGCTTGTTATTGAAGATGGTGGAACTGTTCCTCATGTGATGGGTGGATATCATGGCGCTCTTGCTAAGTTAGAAGATGAAAAATTTGAAGCTAAAAAAGGTTCAGGAACTGGCTTCTTCACATGGTTTAATCGTTGGTTATATCCAGTTGACAGTGATCGTCATCTTGCTAAAGGAATTGTTCGGATCAGCCATATTGCGCCGGATAAATGGACTGAAGTTCAAGGGATGGAACCTGAAGAACGCAAAGCTTTCGTAAATATGAGACAGGCTTCAATTAACCTTGCACGAGCGATAGCTGCGAATAAAGCGCCTGAAATTCTTAACGATTTGAATCAGCAAATGCTAAATGCTCGTGGTTTTTATGAAATTGTTAAAGATCAACATCTTGATATTACATCTGGGACTCGTAAAGCCCGTCATAATCTTGAATCAAAGCAAAAAGCTCTTAATGAAATTCTTGATAAGGTAGATCGTTATCAGACAGAGCTTCAAGCCGCTGTTGATTACGAAAATGAAAAAGGTTCATCAAAGAAAACTCAAAAAGAAATTGAAGAGATAAGAAATAAAAAAGCTAAGCAAGCAGCAAAGATTGGTAAAGTAGCACAAGAACTTGATGAAGCTAAAATTAAGCTTGCGGAAAAGCGTGCTAAAGCTGCTCATAAAAAATATGAAGCTAAATAGTTTTTAACTAAATAAATGTTTAATTAGATAATCTCCCAATAATTTTTGGGAGATTATTTTTTATTAATTATAAGGGTAAGAGAGTTGCCCTTAAATTATTTGTGGTAATCAAGCACTTCAACTTGTTCTGCTCCCTTTTGAGAGTCCCAGATAAAGCAAACCCGCCATTGGTCATTAATGCGGATGCTATATTTCTCGTTAAGGTCTTTTTGAAATAATTTTTCAAGCCGGTTCCCATATTTATTTAAGTCTTGTATAGAATGAGCTAGAGCTAAATCATCTAACACATCAAGCGTTTGTTGTGGAAAATGGGAAGGAATATCTCTAGTTTCCCAAGTTTTTAATAAAGATTTTTCTTTAAAAGAAATTTTATATTCTCTCGGGGCTTCTTGTGGAAGTTTAACAGGAGAGGTTAGAGGAAGGGCTAATGGTAGGCTTCCGTTTTATCTTTACGTCTTTCTTGTCTTAGTTGGTGTCGTTCTGCCGCAGAAATTTTTTTAAATTCAGCTTGTGCAGATACTTCTGCATGACTTCGTAAAACTTCTGATTTAAAGTTTTGGGGTGTTGAGGAAGAAGATATAGGATATGTCTCGGATGCTGGTTGTGATTTGGAAAGTTCTTCTCTCATCTTCTTTTTAATATTTTCATTTTCTTGATTAAATTTTTCAAGTAATTTTTTACATTCATCAGATTTATAGCGGATGATACTAACTTCTTGATTAGGGTTTTGAATAAGTTCATTTATTGCTTCAATTTTATGCTCTAACTTTTTCTTCTTCATTTTCTGTTGGAACTTGTCTCTTAGAAGTTTTAACGAAAACTTTTTTTTGAACGACAAGTGCTTTAATTGCAGGAATATTTTCTTGTGTCCACTTTAGAATTGAGATGGCATTTGTAATATCTTTTCTAATCAAGAAATCAATGTAACAATCATAAGCCAGAAATTCCAATAAGGGATTGGTTAAAAATATATCAACTTCCTCTTTATTTCTATAGGACGCACAAGCTTCTTTAAACATCATAAGATATGACGAAGATTTTTTATATTGGAGCTCAAAATTATAGGTTGCTGCCAGACAAAAACAAAACTCGGGTTCTTTTAAAACTTCTGTTTGGTTGGGAAGGGCTGATATAATAGAACATACAGAACGAGAATGCTGTGAAACAGCTTTAAAATCCAACTCATTATGAAATTGCTGAGCAACTCTCAAATGAGCAGCTAATAAAACGCTGAGATATTCTTTTTCTTTAGAAAGTAATAACTTGGAATACTCATTATGTTGCCTAAGAGAGGTTACGTATAAAATTACTTTATTCGCATCTTCAAGGTGCCCACCTTTATAGTAATTATCTGAATAATAATCAGTAAGATCTTTAAGATAAATTATGTCTATTTCTGTTTTTTGTAGATCGAAAAGTTCTTCTAAAATGGAGATATACTGTTTACTTTGTGTCCTATTAACTTTTTTTAAAAATAGAGGTGCTACTTGGAGGGGTTCTAAACGACTTGCATCTTTGCAATTCGGATGTTGTAGCCATTTTATCGCAATATCTGCGAGATCTTCAAATTTATTTGAAGCTTTTAAGATATACGTAAGCGTTTGAAAATTACCTCTGGTGGATATAATTTCCCTCGATAGTTTTTGATAAAATACCCATGTGAAAATTAAAAGGCAATTTTTTTCTAAATTTGTGTTTATCTATCCGTTAGACTTTAATAGATTTATAAAAAATCAAAAATGAAAGAAATTAATCAAATGTACTATATGGCACCCATTTCGAATAGAAGCGTTCTTTCAATTACTGGAAACGATGCCAAGAAATTTTTACAAGGGCTTATCACGAATGATATCGAGAAAGTATCTGAAGGGCAGGCAATTTATACGGCTTTGCTAACGCCTCAAGGAAAGTTTCTACATGATTTTTTTATCACTGAAAGATTGGGCACCTTATTCCTTGAAGTTGAAAAAAGCAGACTTGAAGATCTTCAAAAACGTCTAAAGATTTATAAACTTAAAGCAGATGTCGAACTTGATGATGTCTCAGATCTTTATCAAATAGGGGCTTTTTGGGGAGATTATGTCGAAAATAAATTTAGTCTTCCGTTGATACCTGGAAACGCTTGCATTGAAGAGAGAGATATTTTTTATGTCGATCCTCGCTGTTCTAAGGTGGGCGTTCGGGGGCTTTTTTACAATACTAATAAAGAACAAAATGAAAGAGTTAATTTGGAAACACATATGACGGTTTCTCTTCCTAAGCCGTCTTTAGTATCTTCTATTTTACCATTTCAAAAATTTTTAAATCAAGGTTTCCAACAAGTTGAATTTGAAGCTTATGATCAAAAACGATTGCAGCAAGGGTTGCCTGATGGAAGCAGGGATATGATAATTGAACGTGCCATCCCTCTTGAATGTGGTCTTAATGATCTTAATGCGATTTCTTGGACAAAAGGATGTTATATGGGCCAGGAATTAACCGCACGGACAAAACATCGTGGACTGGTACGTAAGCGCTATTTCCCGGTGCAATTTGAAAGTGCAGCTCCTGAATTTGGAGCTAAAGTTACGCAAGGCGAAGAAGACGTTGGTGAAATTTATTCTTCGAATGGGACATTTGCGTTAGCGCGTCTTAAGCTTGAGGCTTTAACGAAAGAGTTACCTTTAAGTGCAAATCATAACTCTTTAACTGTTATAAAGCCTGAATGGATGCCCTATGATGAAATCATGCAAGGCGCATCTTTAGAGTCTTAGAGAAGGGATTATCTTCCAGTTCGAATTCTGGTCATTGTCCGCGTGAGTAATTTCATGAATTTGGGTGAAAACGGCGCCATTTTAAAGAGACGTTTAAAATCTTTCTCTTTAAGGAATACAGCTGTATTCTTGATTAAGTCCTTATCCATTAAAGCGTAAGAAGCCGGTACAGCATTTGCTGAACGGGTAAAATTTGAGATTCGTGCCATAATATGTGGCTGCAAAATAAATTCTAAAAATTTATGAGCATTCTCTGGATGGGGTGCATCCGCAGGAATGACAAAACAATCAATCCAAATAAGAGCTCCTTCTTTTGGAATACTATAAGTTAACTTGGCACTTTTACTTGTGCCTAAGTGATACTGAGATTTTGCAATTGAACTGAGCCAATGTTCAGCGAGACAGGTTTCACCTGAAGCAATGTCATCTTGACTGTGAGAAGCATCAAAACGACGAATATGGGGACGTATTTTTGTGAAAAGATTTTCAACAGTTTTAAGATCCTCAACACTCTCCTTTTTAGGATCAAGTCCAAGATAAAGGTAAGCGGGGATAATGACCTCTGCAGGCTCTTCAAGTAAAGTAACGCCGCAATCTGAGAAGTGTTGAATAACTTGTGGATCAAAGAACATGGCCCAACTATCTGTAGGCGCATGTGGGAGTCTTTTTGAAATCATTTCTTTGTGGTAGGCAAACCCAGTGACACCCCACATGTAAGGGATTGCATGCTCGTTGTTAGGATCTATAGACTGTAATTGTGCCATAATCTCGGGATGGAGATCTTGAAAATTTTTGATCTTATCTTTTTGTATCTTTTGATAAGTTCCTGCAGGGATTTGACGAGCGATAAAAGGCCAAGCACTTGGGCAAACAAGATCATATCCTGAGCTTCCAGAAAGAAGCTTTGTTTCAAGAATTTCATTACTTTCGTAGATATCATAATTTATTTTAATGCCAGTTTCTTTGGTAAAAGTTTCTAGCACTTCTTGAGGCATATACTCATGCCAATTATAAATATTTAAAGCAGCTTCTTCTTGTCCAAGCGTAGGAGAAGTGAAATAAGCAAGTAAAATAGCAAGCAATGAAAAAAAGCGTTTCAATGTAGTTCCTTCCAAGAAATCCTTTTATTTTCATAACGCTTCTGTAGAGAGGTTTCAATTAATATTGTCAATTTTAGTGTTTTTAATGTTAATAAGTTAAGAGTAATTAAAAATTGACAAAATGTCTTAAGGATAGTAACTCTCGGTTAAGCGTTTTAAGTGAGTTACTATCATGATAAAAATCTTTAATTTATTGTCGGTCGTTGTATGTTTTCTTTCCTTTTCTGATAACTCTAAAGCATCCCATAATTTTGTAGAAAACCAAGATGGTAAACCCCAGTCTTTAGTCAAATTTAACCCTACTTTCAGATGGATGATTAAAGCTTTTAATGAATCCTCTCCATTTGGCGATTCCATAGATAAAAATGATTTATTAAGCTATGGTATAGGTGCAGAGGATACTCGAAAAGAAGTAAAAGTCACAACTAGTATTCCCTATAAAGACGTTGGGTTGCTTGACTTTAAAGACCCCCAAGGAGTATCTTATATAGGGACTGGTGCCTTGGTCTCTGAAAAGCATGTACTTACGGCAGCACATAATTGTATTGTTTGTCTAAAAGGCATTCCTGTTCCAATGAGAGAAATGAAATTTTATCGCGGTTTTAGCCGCTCTGCTTTTATAGAGGAAGGGACAGTTAAGCGCTGCATTTACCTAAAGACTATTGCCGCGCGAAGTCTGCAGGAGATGATATTGCTATCCTTGAGTTAAGCCAAGAAACTGAATCTTCTTCAAGTATGGGATTTATTTCAATACCATTAGCAGAACTGCAAGAAAAACGAGTGATTGTTATTGGTTACCCTGGGGATCGCATAGATTCTGAAGAAGGCCCTGTGATGTATGAAGATGACGGTAAAATTATCGGTTTAGGCGAGGGAGAATTTGTGCATAATGCAAATACTGATCAAGGAAATAGTGGAGGAGCTTTTCTCTTTGATGAAATTATTACTATTTCAGGTGAACCTGCAACAGTTGTTAGAAAACCGATTATTGGCGTACACGTACGAGGAACTGACTTTATAAGAAGCAAGGGAAATCATGCAACATTGATTAACCGTCACCACGACATTATATGGGATATACTACGAGGAAAAGACTTAGATACTTGGGATATATTTCCTTGTTTCCAGCCAAAAGGAGATCAACATGGGAAAGTATAATTTAAGACTTATAGCGGGACTATTTTTGTTAAGCTCTATTCAAGGTATCAGCAGTTCTGAAGTTGTAAATGAAGATGAAAGATATCAGCGAATTCTCAAGATTACCCCGCCCCAACAAAGAACAACAGAAAATCAAGTAAAACCTAGCCAACTTAAAACAACAGATCATTTCAAGAAGAAACAATTTTATACTGATGGGGAAAGGGTTGCCTACACGGATATAGCCCCGCAAAATCCTGGTGAAACTAAATCTCATTAAAATGAGAAGTAGCTAAGATCAAGGTCGCAAATAGACTTGGGCATCATCTTTAGCAAAGGGCTTGGTCTTAAGCCAAGACGTCCAGCCAAGATATGTTTTTCCATCCAATCTTGTTTCCATGACATCAGGCGCTTTTATAATAAGATTGAAGCAAAACTCTTGCTCAACACCAATATAGAGCTTCGTCAAATCATACAAAGGGGTATAACCATAACCTGGCTTAATAAAGGCTTTAAAGCTCGCACCATCCAGAGGTCCTATACGAATCATAATTGTCTTCTTTTGATCCCATACTTTTTCGCCTAATGCCGCACCTTGCCCAAGAACGTTAAATTGGCCGGGAACGCCAATTCGCGTAACTTGAGTAGCCTCAAGTTTATTCCATCCTCCCTGAAACTGTTGCACTTCCATAGGAAGATCAAAGTAGTTAGACAGAAAAGTTTGAAGACCCAACATAGAACGAGGTTGCCCCCAAAGAAGACCTGTATAGTAAAGAAGACCTCGGTCAGGGATTCCTAAACGATTATGTGTTCCTTTAGTACCTAATCCTAAAAGGGCATAAAGGTTATTTGCAAAAGGTGTTTTGTCAGGACTTTGTTCGCTTAACCCAACCCAATGTTTCTTTCGAATGCGATGAAGTATTGAAAGTAAGCGATGGTTAAAAATATCTAAAAAGTCTCTCCCTGCTGTATCCTGCTGACGAATGCGTTCATAAAGAATTTCAGTGTAAGGGGTTGGTAAAGGGCCGTTTCCCCCGGCAATTCCAAAAAAGTTTACATGTACGGTAATTCTTTTATCAGATGCTAAATTATCGTTAGAAGTGCTAGGCGTTGTTGAATAAAGATCGCTCGGTGGATAAGAGTAAATAATACGTCCTTTTAGAATAAGTGCTTCTTCTTCTGGCCGTGAACCTTCTCCCAAAGATTTGCAATCAGATGTATGCATTTCAATAAGCTTAACAGCTTGATGAAACTCAAATTGATAAGGCTTTTCAAAAAGCTGCTTTTCTAAACTAACCTTTTGCTTCCGGACAGAGCGGGCCATTCTTTCCATGTTCCTTTACGATTTTTATTAATAATTTTAAGCTCAGTAAATGAGTTTATGGCGGCGAATAATGAGAGGAAATGATTTACAACGGATGCAAAGAGGAACAAATTCCCTCCTTCACCTTCTTTTTTGTCAAAGGTTAATGTAACTCTGGTACCTTGTAAAAATCCTCTCCAAGCATCCATACCCATACGGCGCGTTACGAGTTCAGTTGACATTCCTACGAGAGCTTTAATTTCTTTTGGTGTTGGAAGATGCTCAATATTTGAATAAAGACGCATGATTTCTTTAAAAGCATCTAAAGAAGCTGGATCATTAGAAAGGGTTAGGTGATTGAGCGACAAGTGAGATACTAATCGCCATAAGGCAACGCCTTCTAACGGCGCCATCGTTTGAGCTGTAGGCTTATCTAAACAATAGATATGAGAGGCAGGCGTTTCATTTTCAGGTTGTAAAATACTTCCCGCTGGTAATTGTTGTGCCAGCATGCGATTGGTACATAAAACTTCAGCATAAATAATATGTGATGGAGGACGTTTAGGGTTCATCTTAAAATCAACGAAAGAAAGAAGAATATCGGTCCCTGGAAGTTTCGGATTCATTGCAGGAATACGGCGCGCTGACCAAAAAGCCTTTTGCTCTCGTTGAGTATGATTGTGGTTATATGAAAAATAAGGCGCAAATTCTTGGACTTCTTCTCGTGTTTCAAAGATGGCTTTGACAGTTTCAATTGAATGAATCTCAGTCGTTTTCTCTCGACGAAAATCAGCAACAAGCCGTGTTTCATGGGCACGATAATCGAGCTTTAAAGGTTCGGAAGTTTTTCTAAATATATTCACAACAGGACTCGTATGTAGTTGAAAAGTCATGTCATTAATATCATTTGGCGATAAGGCAACCTCGTCTGCAAGTGTGATTAAAATATCAAAACTTTTAGCGGTACTAGTGAAGTGTAAGTTTTGAATCTCAGCATAAAGAAATTTTTCAGGGAAATGAAAATATTCGTAGATGAGCCGATAGCCTGGATGTGCATGACTAGGATAAGGTATGACCGCTTCTTCTGAGGAAAATCCAACTTGATGAAGAGAATTCTGGGGGAGAAGTTCAAGTTTACCATGTCTTGAGAGTCCACCAGGAATAACAGCAATTTCGGCATTTTGTGCAAAAAGAGCTTCATATAAGTTTGCTTGAAGAATAGAATTGCCCGAGATATAAAAACGTAACCGTTTAAGGTTAATACGATTAACTTCCATCCCAAAAGTTTCAAAACGCAACAGAAGGCAATTTGTAGAGGGAAGAGTTCCTGCTGGAAGATCAAGTGATCGTCGCGTTATAATTTCCGCTTTCTTAAGGGTAATTGGTGCTAGGTCAATATCGTACGCTGTTTCAAACCGACAAGTTTCACCGTCCAGTGTCTGACAGAAAAGAGGCGTTTTTCGTGGAATTTTCGTAACTTCAGTTAATTTTCCTTTGTCAGGGTTAGAGGCAAACTTAGCAATCGTCATTGAAGGTAAAGGACTTGTAAAGTGAGGATATAAGACTTCCAGCATAGCTGCAGCGATTCGAGGGAACTGATCATCAATATCTCTTTGCAGACGAGCTGTTAGGTAAGAAAATGATTCTAACAGCCTCTCAACATGAGGATCAGAAGACTCTACTGCACTGAAATCAAGTCTTTGAGCAATTTTTGGGTATTGTGTTGCAAAACGGGATCCTTGATACCGAAGATAATTAAGTTCTCGTTGATAATAATCAAATAAAGGTCTTAAATTAGCCACATAACCACTCCATTTTTCTTTAGAATGGCATAAAGAAGGTTAAGATTTGATGAAAATTAAGGTCTTATTTATGATAATTTTTAACGATTTAATATCTTACCTGTATAAAATAAAGACCCTCTGGTGGCGCCGTGGGACCTCCTGAGGCACGGCTTTTTGCTTCTAAAGCCTTTTTGAAATCTTCTGGTGTCCACCTGTTCTCACCGACTAACTTAAGACTTCCGACCATATTGCGAACCTGGTGATGAAGGAAGGAAAGCGCACAAACTTTAAAGAAAATTAAATCATTTTCTTGAGTAATTTCAAAGCTATTCAATGTTCGTACAGGCGAGCTTGCTTGACATTCACTTGCGCGAAAAGTCGTAAAATCGTGTTTTCCAATAAGAACGTTAGCAGCTTGCTGCATCATCTCTATATTTAAAGGCTGTTTCACATACCAAACCCTCTTTTTATCAAGGGCAGGAGGCGCAGAGCGACAAAGAATTTTATAACAGTAGAACCTTTCTAATGCTGAAAAACGGGCATGAAACTGTTCATTCGTTTCTTGCACTTCAAGAATTGCTATGGGATAGGGACGAAGATAATAATTTAAAGCTTCTCGAACTTTATAGGCGGGAAACATTTTTTCAAGATCGAAATGAGCCACTTGTCCAAGCGCGTGAACACCTGCATCCGTGCGACCTGCTGCATGAACACGGACTTTTTCCTGAGAAAATGCTTCAATTGCGGTTTCAAGCGCCATTTGAACTGACATACCATTCGCTTGATGTTGCCAGCCAACAAAAGGAGTGCCGTCGTATTCAACCGTTAATTTGTACCGGGTCATGATTTCTTAGGTAATGGTAATTTAGTGCCATAAGGAATTTCATTGCCATTTAAGAAATCTTTCAATGAACAAGCTTTTTTCCCTTGTTTTTGCAAAATTTGAGGCCTTAATGCTTGCTTTCCACAGGCAATAGTAAGTTGATCATCAAGCACTTGTCCAGGCTCTCCTGTTAGAGAAAGAACATCTGCAGCGAGCACCTTATAAGTTTCATTTTGCCAATTAAACCAAGCAGCTGGCCATGGTGTAAAAGCGCGTACTTGGCGTTCTAACCTTTTGGCCTCTTGCGTCCAATCTAGTTGTCCCTCTTGTTTTGTAATCTTAGCGGCATAGGTAATACCCTCATTGGGTTGGGGTTGCGATTGGATTTTGCTGGTCTGAAGAGCTTCAAGTGTTTTTAAAACGAGAGGTGCGCCGAGATGTGCCAATTGATCATGAAGGGTGCTGGCTGTAGTTTCAGCAGTAATAGCAACTGATTCTTTTAGCAGCATTGCGCCTGTATCTAGGCCTTCATCCATTTGCATAATGGTGATGCCAGTTTCCTGGTCACCTTCTAAAATTGCCCTTTGAATAGGTGCAGCACCGCGCCATCGGGGAAGAAGAGAAGCATGAATATTAAGACATCCAAAAGAAGGCGCATCTAAAATCGCTTGAGGCAGAATAATTCCATAAGCTGCGACGATAGCAAAATCAGCGTTAAGCGCTCGAAAATGTGACTGCTCTTCTTCTGATTTTAAAGTTTTAGGCGTAAAAACAGAGATATTGTAATGATCTCCTAGCTGGTGAATAGGACTTTTTTGAAGGTGATACCCTCTTCCTGCAGGGCGAGGAGGTTGTGTATAGATGCCAACTACCGCATAGCCATTATCTAACAAAGCTTGCAAAGCAGGAACTGCAAATTCTGGTGTCCCCATAAAAATGATGCGTGGCTTCATCATTCTTGCTTTTAATCCTCTCTTACCTTGATTGCGCGGCGCAGTAAAAGATTTCGCTTCAAAGAAGAGAGGTGATCAATAAACAGAACCCCATTAAGATGATCTATTTCGTGTTGAATACAGGCACCCAAAATACCGTTAACAGTTAAGTCTTGCTGTTTGTTTTGACGGTCAAGATATTGAAATTTCACAGAGCTTGCTCGCACGATCGAAGGCCATTGATTTGGAACTGAAAGACATCCTTCCGTAAAAGCTTCACGCTGCTCAGAATACCAAACAATTTCTGGATTCGCCATAATAAGAGGTTCAGGAGTACGCTCATCCTCAAAATCAATAACAATAATACGTTTTTGAATACCGACTTGAGTTGCCGCTAAACCACAACCTTTATCGTGATACATCGTCTCGAGCATATCATCCATAATGCGTTGAACTTCTGCATCGACTTTTTCAACGGGATGAGCTCTGAGTTTTAAGCGAGGATCAGGAACCTTCAAGACTTTTAAAAGAGCCAATGTTTTCTCCTAAATTAAACTAAACTTATAAAAGAAATATAGAGTTCTTCATAAATTTTTCAATGTTTTTCAGGAATTTCTCAAAGATTATGCAAGTTTATTTAAAGGAAAAGGTGGTGCCTGGGGAGGGAATCGAACCCCCGACACAAGGATTTTCAGTCCTTTGCTCTACCGACTGAGCTACCCAGGCATCAAGAGAAGTCTTAGTAAATTCTTACACCAATGTCTAGGAGTTTCTTTAAAATAATCTGACTTATTAAAAAAAAAAGGTTAAACGACTTTAAAGAATAGGAAAGGCTTGCCTGTTACCATTTTTATAGTATGCTTATAAACAAATTAAGAATGGGAGTTTTTAATGTCCACTTCAACGGGAAAAAACCAAAGCTTTTCAAAAGAAAATATGTCCGAGTTTCTAAGGTCACTTATCTCAGCAATTCTCGTGATTGGTGTTATTCAAACTGTTGCGTACCAAAACTTCAATATCCCTTCAGGTTCAATGAAACCCAATTTATTAATTGGCGATTTTCTTTTTGTGTCCAAATATACCTATGGATATAGCCACTATTCTATTCCTTTTAGTCCTCCTCTTTTTAAGGGACGTATTTTTGCTCAGGAACCTAAGCGAGGAGAGGTGGTCGTTTTCCGTCCTCAATTTAATCCTAAAATAGATTTTATTAAACGACTTGTTGGATTACCGGGTGATCGAATTCAAATGCGCGAGGGGATTCTTTATATCAATGATCAAGCATGCCCACTAGAAAAAGTTCCAGAAGATTTTTCAGATCACTTGTATGTTAATTATTTCCCAGGAAATGTGGAAGAGCGGGTTTATGATGATGAGGGAATAAAGATTCAACAATTCATCCAAACGCTTCCTAATGGTACAAAACATCTTATTATTAAAGAAAAACCTTTTGGTGCTGGTCGTTTTGATAATACAGATGAATTTGTGGTGCCTGAAGGCCATTATTTTATGATGGGTGACAATCGAGATGGCTCTGATGATAGCCGTAATATCACTCATTTAGGGTTTGTCCCTCAAGAGAATCTTATTGGACGTGCTGAGCTCATTTATTTTTCAACGTCGGCTCAGTGGTGGGAAATCTGGAAATGGGTAAGCCATATTCGCTATGATCGTTTCTTTAAATTTATTCGATAGTTAGGTTACTGTGACGAATCTACAGTTTCTTGAAGAGAATTTAGGCTATATTTTTAAAAATAAAAAACTTCTTGAACGTGCACTTACACATTCAAGCTTAACTGCCGCTCGCGAAAGTAATGAGCGACTGGAATTTTTAGGCGACCGCGTTTTAGGACTGACGATTGCACACCTTTTATTTGAACGATTTCCTGAAGCACAAGAAGGAGATCTATCTCTGCGTCATACACAACTTGTGAATAAAGATACATTGTATCAAATTGCTTTTAATTTAAAGCTTGGCGAGTATTTGCGGATGACAAAGGGCGAACGCGCTTCTGGTGGGCAACTTAAAAAATCTTTGCTCGCTGATGCCTGTGAAGCACTTATTGCAGCAATTTATTTAGATGGAGGATTTTCTGCGGCGCATGCTTTCATTTTAAAGTATTGGGATGCTCTTTTAAGTGAGAAGACGCAGTTTATAAAGGACGCAAAATCCAAATTACAAGAACAGATACAAGCGCAAGGGAAAAGTGCGCCACGTTATGAGATTGTAGAGCGCAGCGGTCCTGACCATGCCCCTCTTTTTAAGGTAGCTATTTTTGTCGAAGGTATGCCTTTACTGGAAGGGACTGGATTATCGCGGCGTGAAGCTGAGCAGCACGCAGCTCAAAACTTGCTTGCCTATCTAGAGAAAAACGAGAAATAAAATGAAGTGTGGTTTTGTGACAATTGTTGGTGTGCCAAATGCCGGAAAATCCACCCTAGTTAATCAACTTGTCGGGTCAAAAGTCAGTATTGTTTCATCCAAAGTCCAAACCACCCGACGGCGTATTTTGGGCGTTGCTATGTATGAGGATAGTCAGATTATTCTGGTTGATACCCCTGGTATTTTTGAACCCAAGAAGCGTCTTGAAAAAGCGATGGTTGCAGCGGCATGGAGTGCCATTGAAGGAACTGATATCCTGCTTGTGATAGCGGATGCAACGGCTTCTTCACAAGAATCGACGCTTGCTTTAATTGATAAGCTAAAGGCGTCGAATATTCCTATATGGTTGGTTATTAATAAAATTGATAAATGTCCACGAGCTGAGCTTTTGCCGCTTATCTCGAGGATGACGCATGAAAAACCTATTCAAAAAACTTATCTTATTTCCGCCTTAACGCGGGATGGGCTTAGTGCGTTGCTTAGCGATCTGAGTCAGGTGATGCCTACGGCGCCGTGGCATTTTCCTGAAGATCAACTTTCAGATCTGCCGCAAAGGCTACTTGCCGCCGAGATTACGCGTGAAAAAATTTTTCAATTCTTGCATCAAGAACTTCCATATTCGGTAACAGTAGAAGGTGAAAAGTGGGAAAACTTTGCAAATGGCGATATAAAAATTTCTCAAGTAATTTATGTAATGAGAGAGAGCCAACGACGGATTTTATTAGGAAAATCTGGACAGCAGATTAAAAAAATTGGTGAAGCAGCTCGACGCGATTTACAGGAGATCTTAGGGGCTCGAGTGCATTTATTTTTACATGTTCAAGTGGCTAAAGACTGGACAGAAAAAAGGCACCATTATGAAGAAATGGGCCTTGAGTTTAAAACTTCTGAATGATGTTTTTTTAAGATTATATCTGCTATCAACTTTTGATATTGATAGCAGATTTTTTTATTATATTTATTGCCTACCGACAGCAACGAGCTCAGTTGAGTATAGTTTTACATATTCGTATGGGAGATACGCATACCCTTGATTCCCCCAATTAGTCCCCCAACTGTTTTTAATCTCAAATAGTTCACGGTTGTAATCGAAGCCTTTAATTACGATGGCATGCGAACCGTCAATTTTTGCACCCCTTTGAGGCATACTTATTTGATACCCATTTCTTGTTGTAAGACCATCCCAACAATTCTCATAGACATCAAGAGCAGCAACAACAGGAGATCCACAACATAATGCTTTTTCAACAGATTCAATGTCTGCTTCTAAGGGTTTCCCGATTGATGCAGAAGTTTGTTTTGAAAGAGTACTTGAAGAAACGCTAAGATTTCCAAGGCGGCGCTCTAGTTCTCTTACACCTATTCTTGACTGTCGATATAATGCTTGAGCTTGTGCTCCTTTCGATGAATGATGAATAACGCGTAAATTGCTTAATCGATAGTCTGTAAAATCTGAAGCTGGATTACCTGTTAAAGTAAGATCAATCCCAAATTCTCGCATAGTTCCATTGTAATCATTTAGATTACAAATTTTTGCGTCATCTTGCTCTCTTAGTTGATCTTGCCATCCTAATCGATTGATATTAATGCCGTTCTTAATAGCAACATTTCTAACGTATTGTGAGTAGCCAAATACATCTTCTTTGACAAAGCCATATTGTCTGGCTACACGTAATGCATTTCCTAAAAATAAACCTCCTTCACATTTATTTCCTAATTTATTAGTTTGAGCTAACACAGTGAATTCTGCTTCAGAGAAACGACTCCCATAATGGTATTCTGCAATTGCACTGCTTGCAAAGCTAACACATGTTCCTAAAGGACCTTGATCTTTTATAGGTGTCATCCGTAAAGAATGTTCATTAGGTAGGTCGTAATTGTATTGAATTGGGCCAGTCGAACACGGGCATTTTCCAGACGTATAAAAATCTGCAGGTGTTTCATCAAGTTCTAATTTATGATTACTTGCTCGAGAATTCCAAGATAAAAATATTAGAATTAACGAGACGAGGAAGATTAAACACCAAGTGTTTTGGCTCCTCTTTTTATAGCAAGTTCTGTTCATTTTTCCCTCTCCTAAATAATTGTTGTCCCTGCATCATCCAATAAATGGTGATCCATTGGTATGAAGCTAATAAAACAAATCCTATGTATCTATGCGTAAAGTTTTCCTAGGCAAGTCGTTTGAGTAGAAATTACCTAGGTCCTTTCTCTCCAATGAATGCTTATTTTCTTTTCTCGATCTCTGTTTTTCGTCTTAGAGAAGTCTTTGGCGTAGCTTGGGGCATAAGGATGACAAAGAAAAGTATCAAACAATAAATCTTATCACTGATAGATTATTTATTGCCACCAGATGCATTTGTTTCATGTCATGTATGCAAAAAAAACACCTCATAATCCTTGAAAAATAAATTATGTTCCCCATATGGAAATATAGGTAAACATAAATTGAAAGGAACCTCCCCATGCTTAATAAAACAACAACCTTAGTTCTTTTGGCTTCTTTAACAGCAGCACAAGGAATATTTGCAAGTGATGTAACAAAAGATTTGACCTCAGATGCTCTCTCTAGCCCGCGTCCTAGCTCAAGTACGATGCTTGTTGAAGGTGATGAAGTTTTAACCTCGGTCGGCGTTTTTGCTAATTTAGATGATATTCAACTCGATGAGCTCGTGCAAGTACCAGATAGTTTTGAAATTCTTAAAAATTGCGATCAAAACGTAAATAAAAATGCTGGGAAAAGAGTCAAGGAATTTTTTGAGGAAAAAGTTCCTGGCGGTAAAATGTTAGCTCGGTTTGCAGGATTCATTGGACAAAAAGCTTTTGGAACTGAAACATTTACTGAAGGGGCTCTTGATAGCATCCGTAAACCTTTGAAAATTGATCCAAAAGACTATCCAACAACTTCAGAAGCTCTGATTGGTAAAAAGATACAGCTTCTTATAAACCTTATTCCAGGTGGCGAAAAGATAACTGCTGTGACTGGAAAAGCGGGTCAAGTTTTCTTTAAAACAGATACCTTAACAGAAGGGCTTCTTAAAGCATTGATAAAATATTTTTCCAAGAAATCACAAGAATCTGAAGCTAAAATTGAGCCATCTACGGAAAAAGCTGTAGAGGCAGATAAATCTGGATCTAATTAATTAAATTTCTTTTTTAAATTCGTTTAGGCTTAACAGGTAACACTGTTAGGCCTTAATTTTTAGACTTAAAAAAGTTTTTTAAGAAGATCTTTCACAACCTTTTCTGGTTTTTGAGAAGGCTGCTCTTGCCCGGATGGTGGAGGATTCGTTGCTTGATCTTGACCAATAATACCGCCTAAGATATCGCCAACTTTTACTTTTCCTTTTGATAATTGATCCACAACTCCTTTAAAGACGTTATGAATCAAATAATTTTGCAAAGCTTGTGTCTCAAGGTCTCGTCGAGGGTTATCTAAGGGGCCAGTAATATACATTTTGAAAGGCGGTAATTTTGGATGATCTGTTAAACGAAATTCGGAGGTAATATTGAGAAGATAATTAGGAAGATTAATAGAGCCAGTTGCTTGGCCAGTTCCTCCATCTGCAATCAGTTGCATTGACTGGATCGTGCCTACGCCATTCTTAAATAAGATATTACCATCAAAGCTTTTAAATGTTGTTTGACCTTTAGCCATGAAATTGGATAGTAATCCCAGTAACCCTTGAACGTTAGACACTTGTTTAAGGCGTTGGCTAACAGCTTGTAGATCAAATCCATTAATAACACCATTCTGAGCAGCTATTTTAATAGGACCAGCAAGATTCTTAACCAGTTCGTAAATATTTTTCCCATGCGTTGAGAGGGCTGTATTGAGAGAAAACTTTCCTCCTACAAGCTTAATTTGGCCGCTATGATAAGGTACCAAGCTTGCGAGATCTGAGCCTTTCAGGTCAATACTTAAACTTGCCTTTTGATCTGCTGTGATCCGGAAGTTTCCTTGAAGTTTACCTCCATAGATAGTTGCTGTAAGAGGGGCTTCAAGGACACCGTTTTGAATTATCGTTGAAGCTTTTAAATCAGTGATAAGAATATCTTTTCTTTTAATTTTATGGGCAATCAACTTTATGTCTACATCAAGATCTTTTAAAGAGGTAAAATTAAGAGGTTCTTGAGACCAAAGATGAGGTGCAGGGGTTGGTTTTAAAGCCACCAACAAAAATTGTGGCTCTGTAAGCATTTGACGCTTTTCTTCAGCAAGCGCTAATAGAAGGTCAAGGTTAAGCGAAGTTGCAGTTAGCGTGCCAAGAATTTTTGTTTTTTCGTTTATGCGTTTGACCGTAAGATTTCCTTTAAGATCAAAAGAATGGCCAATAGAAGCTTTCATATCCTCAAGTTTAAAATCAGTTGTGTCACCAACAAGATGCGCTACTAAAACGAATGCATCTGAAGCGATGGTTGAGGGGTAGTTTGTTATCTTTAAGAAATTTCTGATGTTCGGATGGATTGCTTGAAGTTTAAGATTAAAAGCCGGAATAGTCGTCAATTTTTGCACAGTACCTGATGTCGTTAAAGCAAGTCCGTCAAGGTTTGCTTTCGTATCAAAATGAAGATTCTCAAGGTCTCCTGCAAAATGCCCTTTAAGAGATGCATTTCGATAAATACTTTTTGAAACCAAGCCAAGATCGACAAGAAAAGCGCCTAAATTTGTCGTTTGCCCATCAACATCCATAGCAAGTGTCGGCTTTTTATCAAGATTATCGGCTTGCCCCTTTAAAGCAAGAGTAAATGTTCCTAATATTGTTTGGACATCAAAAATACATTTCTGAGCATCACCTTGAAGAGAGCCACGAAGGCGTCCTGTTCCTAAAGGCTTGCGTTCTTGCTTATCAGAGCGTGGCATAAAATTTTCAACTTTGGGGGTTTGAAGATCAACACGAATTGAAGGTAGTTTTTGATTAAGTTTATAAGCAATCTCGCCTCGTAATTGAGCATCTTGAAGATTTAAGAGAAGGTCTCGAAGATAGACTGTCTCCTTGAGAAGTGAGAAGCGGGTTGAGAGAAGACATTTTCCTAGAAGATGTGAAGGGATGTCTTTGAAATCAATTTCAAGCCAAGTTAAAAGCTCTTGAAGTCGCTGGCTGTTGGCTTGTAGCTGCCCTTGTGCTTCATTTGCATTTTGAGTCAACGTAAAATCAAGCCGACTTTGCCCTGGAAGGTTCGAAAATTTTCCACATATTTGAGGAATATCGCTAAGCTTTGCAATAATTTGTCCTGTGGTTGTTACCTCACCGAGTTTAAGTTTTATATTATTAACTTGAATCTCGGAAGGATTTGCTACGAGCAGAGCTTTTAACTCAATTTCGTTTTTTGCAAATTTAGGTGGTTCTGCGTTATTCGTAAGTTGTTGTAGAAATTTAGCCTCTAGTTGTCCCTCAAGGCTGCCTTTAAAAGTTTCAGAAAGAGACGTATAAACGCCAATAATCTTCAAATAACTATCAGCAATACGTATCTTAGCTTCAATAGGTTGGGTATCAGTTAAAGTCCCAACTTCAAGTTCAAATTTTAGCTTTTGTTGTTGAATTTCAAAATCGCCTTCTGCAGCATAAGGTCCTTTAAGTGATTTAAGGCTGGCGTCACATGAAAACTCTTTAATGACGGTTTCTTTCTGCCCCTCTTGGTACGTAATATAAGCGTCTTCGAGACTAATCTTATCTACCCCTAAATCAAATGAAGGTTTAGACGAACCAACTTGAGAGGGTGAGGACGAAGATAGACTTTCATGTAAAGACGTTTCTGGTGTTGAAAATTCCCAATTCATTTGGCCATTAGAGAGTTTTTCAAGCGCAATTTTTGCATTTTTAAGGGTCACTTTTGTAAGATGAATTTTCTTTTGCAAAAGCGGTAAAATAGCTGCTTTTATCGAAGCTTTCTCGAAAGTAATGAGATATGCCTTATGAGCTTGAGGGTGGTTAGCAAGTGTTACTTGATGAAGTGTAATGCTTGGAGAAGGTAATAATGAAAGTTGAATAGGCCCCTTAATTATAAGATCGCGTCCAGTTGCTTCTTTTGTCTTTGCAATAATTTCCCCTTTATATTGATTTACATCAATAAACAAAGGAACAACAAGAGCCACACCTATTAGAAGACCTAAAAATGTTAAAAGACCATAAGTTAATCGTTTCATGATTTACTCCGCGCATAATATAAGTGATATTGTAGCGTTGGTTTTTAGAGTTCACAATAAGTGAAATGATTGAATTGATGAATAAAATTAAATCTTATATCGGCGAGGTTGCTTATCTTGGCCCCTCTTTTTTGCAAGAATCTGCTGAAGTGTGGCTTAATTGTGGCGATCTTGGAGGGTATGCCCTAGGTGCGCTGAGAAGAGGTGTGAAACATATTCTTTTTGATGCAACCAGCCCTGTTTACCCTAAAATTATTGCGATTGCAGCGCATTATAATGCCTACGTGCGCCCGCTAAAAGAAACGAGTACTCAAGTATGAAATACTTTTCAAAATGCTTCAAATGGACTTTATTGAGTGGATTTTTATTTTATTCTCATGCGTGGTCTAGCGATACCTCTTTCTTAAGAGGAGAAAATTTAGGATTTGAGTGGGTTATTCCTTTTGTAGGGCTTCTTTTATCGATTGCTTTCATGCCTTTATTCATGCCGAATTTATGGCATAAGCATTATGGGAAGATTGGGGCAGGCTGGGCTATTTTAACAAGTACATTATTGGCAAGAGAAGTGGGTCTGCTAACGATGTTTCATAGCCTTGCCGTGACGCTTGTCCAACATTATATACCTTTTATCTTAATGATTGGTGCTCTTTACGTTATTACAGGAGGAATTCGTTTAAATATTCAAGCGCCTTCAACTCCATTTTCCAATACGATTATTCTAGGGGCAGGCACATTGCTGGCGAGCGTTATCGGGACAACAGGATCCTCTATGCTTTTTATTCAACCCTTTTTATTGCTTAATAAAGAGCGTCAGGTTCGTCGTCATCTTGTGATCTTTTTCATTATTCTTGTATGTAATGTTGGGGGAGCGCTTTCACCTATCGGGGATCCACCTCTTTTATTAGGTTTTTTAAAAGGTGTTCCCTTTTTTTGGCCTTTAATGCATCTTTTTATGCCTTTCATTGTCATCTTTATCCCTGTCCTTGGATTGTTTTATGCTGTTGACCGATATCAATTTATGAAAGAAAAGAGACCTCTCAAGCCAAAAGCTACATTTAAATTTTCCTTGCAAGGTTATGATAATGTTCTCCTTTTAGCAGGGGCTATACTATGTCTTTTTATAGGTGAAATTTCTTTTTTAAAAAACTCGCTTAATTTCTTCGGAATGCGTGTAACTTTCGGTGATTTAGTACGAGACATTAGTTTGCTAGGGTTGGCTTTTGCTTCCCTAAAAATATGTCAACAAAAGTCTCGTTTTCAGAATCAATTCACCTGGGCGCCTCTTACAGAAATCATTATTTTATTTGCAGCCATTTTTGTGACCGTTGAGCCTGTTCTAACAATGTTAAAAGCTGGTGATAAGGGAGCTTTTTCAGGGATATATAAGGTTTTAACAACGGCTCAAGGAGAGCCGTTAACGCAGGGTTATTTTTGGCTCACAGGTCTTTTATCTAGTTTTCTTGATAACGCGCCTACTTATCTTATCTTCTTTAATCTTGCCGGGGGCGATGCTCAATCTTTAACCACAGCTCTTTCACCCCTTCTTGTAGCAACTTCAGCAGGGGCCGTTTTTATGGGGGCTTTAACCTATATAGGGAATGCGCCAAACTTTATGGTAAAATCGATTGCAGAAGCTAATTCTATCGAGATGCCAAGCTTTTTTCATTATACATTGTTGGTAAGTTTAATTTTACTCCCACTTTTTACTGTACTCTCGGTTCTATTTTTTAGTTAACTTTCCATTAAGCAAAAAGATTTATAAAAATGAGAGTAAAAAAGAGAGGCGTTCATTGTCATCTTATCCAACGTTTGAAGTTGTTCAAGAGAACAAAAAAACAATATTAAAGATTGCTGGACCATGGTTAGCAAAGGATCTGACTCATGTGGTCGATGCCTTACACAAGCAAAATTATCCGCCTACAAAAATAATAACGCTTGATTGTAACGATCTTACTGAACTTGATACTTCAGGTGCCTGGCTTTTAAACCGTTTTCTACAAAATTATCAGCAGCTTCAGTTTATTAATACGACGTCCCAAACAAAAGCGCTTCTTGAACAAGTCAAAAATTATTCTATTCAACTTCACGAAGAAGCCAAGCAGAAACAAGAGCATTTAGGATATCTTTTTAATTTACTATCTCGACTAGGCCAACAATCAGTTTCTTTCTTAAAAACATTTTTGTTATCTCTTTCATTTTTAGGAGAAATTTTCAGTCGATCCAAAAGTTTTATTCTGAAGCCTTGGACTATCAGAGGTATATCGTTATTTCATTTTCTTTATGAAGATGGCGTTAGAGCTGTTCCAATTGTTAGCTTGATATCATTTTTAATTGGTATCGTCCTTGTTTATCAAGGTGCAGATCAATTAAAACGATTTGGTGCAGAAATTTTCACAGTTGATTTGTTGGCGATTTCAGCCTTGCGAGAAATAGGGATTCTTTTAACGGCAATCGTTGTTGCTGGACGTTCAGGAAGCGCTTTTACAGCACAAATCGGGTTCATGAAACTTAATCAGGAAATTGATGCAATGATGGTCCTTGGATTAAATCCAATTGAAGTGCTTGTATTACCTCGCATTTTGGCGCTTGTTATTGCCTTGCCTTTGTTGGCTTTTCTTGCAGATATGATGGCTTTAGCAGGAGGTGCGGTTATGACGTCTTTTATGCTTGATTTAAATATTGATGATTTTTTGCACCATTTGCGGCTTGCGATAAAACCATGGACGTTTTGGACTGGTATGATAAAGGCACCTGTGTTTGCCTTTTTTATAGCGCTCATAGGATGTTTTGAAGGATTACGCGTTCATGGAGGTGCTCAGAGTGTTGGAACACATACGACAAAGTCCGTTGTTCAAAGCATTTTTCTTGTTGTTATTCTTGATGCTGTTTTTTCCATTATTTTCTCAATTTTGAGGATATAAAATGGCTGAAATTATTCTTAAAATTGAAAATCTGACGACGGTTATTGGACAACAAAAAATTCATCAAAATTTGAGTTTAGAGGTTGCTCAAGGCGAGATTTTGGGAATGGTGGGAGCCTCTGGCTCTGGAAAAACAGTTTTGTTGCGCACTATTCTAGGTCTTATGCCATTTCATAAAGGCTCGATACAAATTTTTGGTAAGTCCCTAAAAGAATTAAAAAGAACAGGAGATTTTCGTCAAAAAATAGGTGTTCTTTTTCAGAGTGGCGCTCTTTTCAGTTCTCTTACAGTGGGAGAGAATATTCTTATTCCAATGAAAGAAATTGCAAAAATCCCCGATGCGCTTGCTCAGGAGCTAATGCTATTAAAGCTCGCCATGGTTGGATTAGAATCAGATGTCGCTCAGAAGTATCCAGATGAGCTTTCAGGAGGCATGACGAAACGTGTTGCTCTTGCTAGGGCGCTTGCAATTGATGCAGATTTGCTTATTCTGGATGAACCAACATCAGGGTTAGATCCGCTTTCAAGGCGTGACTTTGATCATCTTCTAAAAACACTTCAGTATAATTTGAATTTAACCGTTGTGATGGTAACACATGATGTAGATACATTGACGGCTATTTGTGATCGAGTTGCAGTTTTAGTAGACCAGAAACTTTTTTTGGGTACAGTAAATCAAATGAAGAAGCACCCACATCCTTGGATTCAATCTTATTTTCAAGGAAGTTTGCAAAAGAAAGATAGGTAATTAAATGGAAACACGTGCCCATTACGTCATGGTTGGTAGCTTTGTTATAGCGGTTCTGAGTGCTTTGATCGTCTTTGTTTTATGGATGGCGAAGATTGATTTTGGCGATAAATCAGAGCTTTACAATATTTATTTTGAGGGATCAGTTACAGGTCTAAGAGTAAATGAAGATGTGCGCTATCATGGTGTTCCCATTGGTACTGTTAAACAAATTAAGGTTGATAAAAAAAATATCAACCGTGTTCGTGTACGTGTGGCGATTAAAGATCCTATTCTTATTCGAGAAAATACAAGTGCTTCTATTGAAGCTCAAGGTTTAACAGGATATACTTATATTCAGATTCAAGGTGGTACAGAAGATAGCCCTATTTTAAAATCTAGAAAAGGAGAACATTATCCTGTCATTCCTTCGCAACCTTCAAGAATTGAAATGCTTTTTAATAATGCACCTATGATCCTTGCAAATCTTTCACAATTATCTGAAAATCTTAATCATCTTTTGAATCAAGAGAATCGAACGCATGTTAAAGGTATTTTAGAGAATATTCATAAAGTCTCTGGAAATTTGGCTGAAGGTCATTCATCTTTAGAAGTGACAATACAAGAGTTTCAAAACACGCTTCGTGATATTCGTAACCTCATTACCCAGAATCAAAGCGGCGTTGAGAGCTTTACATCCACTGGCTTAGCGGAATTTATAAGCCTTACACGAGAAACGCGAGAAATGATCAATAGTATTAAACAGATTGCAGATAGCCTCAATTATAGTGCTGGTGACTTTCTGCATCGTTCACCTCAAAAAGGATATAAAATTGAATGAATGTTTTTAGAAAATTTGTTTGTTTAAGTCTTGGGGCGCTTTTTTTAAGCGGTTGTGTTAGTTTTTTACCTGAAGAGACTGTCGCTTCTAAAAAAATAGTTTTAGCGCCACAATTGACCTCAAGTATTACAGGACCTAAAATTTCAGAAGCGCTTATTATTGAAAAACCTTTAATGCTTGGAAGTTTAGATTCCACGCGTCTTAAAATCATTTTAGAAGATGGAGCTGGTCCTGCTTTAGCCGATGTCATTGCGGGTGTTGAGTGGAGTGATAGACTTGCGAATCTTCTTCAAGAGACGTTTATTACACTCTGTGAAAGGGCTGAGAAATTTTCCGCGGTTGGGCGTACGGAAGAACGCTTTTATGCCCCTTATCGCTTGCAGCTAACGGTAACAAATTTTGAAGTTGTAAAAAAGGCTGATGCCTCAATGAATGTTGTTGTGCGGCTTTCAGCAAAGCTTCTGCATAGTCAGCATCGCAACGTTTTGGGTCAAAAACAGTTTCTTTGGAACATGAAAGTAGAAGAAGAGGGACTCCAAGGTATTATTAAAGCGTTTGAAAAAGCACTCAGCTTAGGAAGTTTAGAGCTTCTTCAATGGACCGTTTCAAAGGCCAGAATTAAGAGTATCTAAGAAAGTATAAGGCATTCTCGCCCCTTGTGTTTTTTAAAAGGGTTAGATATAATTTAAATATTAATATGAAGGAGATGACAATGAGTAACGAATATATGCGAACAGTATCGCGATCTCGGGCAGAAAACCTTGATCAGGGCTTGCGCAGCTATATGCTAGGAATTTATAACTATATGGCTTTAGGGCTTGGATTAACAGGCTTAGTTGCAACTCTTGTTGCTTCTAGCCCTGCTTTATTGCAAGCAATTTACGGAAGCCCACTTCACTATGTGGTGATGCTGGCGCCAGTTGCTTTGGTCTTTTTCTTAAGCTTCCGTTTGCATAAGCTTCAAGCTTCGACAGCACAGACGTTATTCTGGACTTATGCAGGCCTAATGGGGCTCTCGCTTTCCTGGATTTTTCTCGCTTATACTGGGGCTAGCGTAGCAAAAGTTTTCTTTATCACTGCTGGAACATTTGGTGCGATGAGTCTTTATGGATATACGACACAACGCGATTTAACGGGGATGGGGTCCTTCCTTTTTATGGGATTGATAGGTCTTGTTCTCGCAAGCCTTGTGAATATTTTTGTGAAGAGTTCTGCCTTTGAATTCGTGCTTTCTGTGATAGGCGTGTTAATCTTTACTGGCCTCACAGCGTATGACACTCAAGTGATCAAAAGCGAATACATCGAAGGAGATGATCGGGAAATCATGATGAAGAAGTCAATTATGGGCGCGCTTCGTCTTTATTTAGACTTCATCAACTTATTCCTCCACTTGCTTCGCTTCTTAGGCGATCGCCGTTAGTTAAGGTTACAAATCTTTAACGAAAAGGCCTCTTCATTGAGGCCTTTTTTATGGCATAAAATAAATTTTAAAAATAATACGTAATTATTTGATTATAAATAATATTTTCTTTTGTTTTCAGGATGAATTTTCTTGATATTTGTATCATGATATGGTAGTGT
>MKUV01000066.1 GCA_001898725.1 Caedibacter sp. 37-49 | reverse complement strand
GCATATAGTCTATCCCCCTTGATGGGCTTACTATATCTCCTTTATGCTTAAATGTCGACAGATCCTAGACAATACATAAAGGCATTTTTCATTTTATGCTTCCTTTTTTGTTAATAAATTACTGTTGTTACGCAGCAGTTCTTGTTGGTTCGCCTATAAATAGGCCTAGAGCATGCGATAATAAAAATTTATTCCCATTCCTAGCAAGCTAAAAAATGGGAAGTTTTTACAAAAGGACGTGAAAAATTATCCTTCTTTCAAAAGAAATTATATACTATGTGTTAATCAATTGAAAAGACTAAGGAGTTAAAAAGTTCTTGCAGTTCCTTCAAAAAACAGCACAATTACTCATACAATCTTATTATGATCGACGTATTCTAGTTATAACACTGTTGGGATTCTCATGTGGTCTCCCTTTGTTGTTAACTGCTTCAACATTGGGCTATTGGCTAGCTCAAGCACAAATTAGTTTGACCAAAATCGGACTAATGAGTATGGCTGTTTTGCCGTATACCATCAAATTTTTATGGGCTCCTTTAGTTGATCGTCTACGATTACCTGGTTTAACGCGTTGGCTTGGGAGACGGCGTGCTTGGTTATTTTTGAGTCAAAGCCTTTTAATTATATTTCTCTTTTGTTTGAGTCAACTTAACCCTGCATTTCATTTAGAACAAATCGTTATTTTTGTCTTTCTTATTGCTTTTGCGTCTGCAACGCAAGACATAGTCATGCTAGCTTATCAAGTAGAACGACTCCAACGATCTGAATATGGAGCTGGAGAAGCTGCAGGTATTTTCGGATATAGGTTGGGTATTTTGTTAGCAGGAGCGGGAGCTTTTTATTTAGCTTCATTTCTTACTTGGAACAAAGTCTATCTTATAATGACTGGTTTTCAATGTATTGGTCTTGTGACAACGTTATGCGCAACTGAGCCTAAGCCTATTCAAAATCCTGAAAGTGAATTACGTGAAAAGAAAGCGCGCGAATATCTTCTAACGCATCCTCGATTAAAGGGATGGCAAGGTGTTATTTTAAGTTGGATTTATGGTGCTATTATTGCGCCTTTTCATGATTTCATTAAACAATCAGGGTGGTTAGCAAGTTTGTTCATTATGTTCTTTTATAAATGTGGAGACAATCTGATTGGATCTATGGGGAATATTTATTTTAATAAGCTTGGATTTACAAATATTGAAATCGCCAATGGTTCAAAAATTTTTGGGTTATGGGCGGCTATTTTAGGCGGTTTTATTGGTGGGCTTATTGTAAAACGCTATGGCATGTTAAAAAGTTTATTCTGGTGTGGAACTTTCCATGGATTAACAGCTTTAGGATTTATTCTTTTAGGGTTAGTTGGACATAATAGCCTTATTTTCTATTTGGTAATAGCTTTAGATAGTATAAGTGGAGGGATGAGGATTACAGCTTTGTTTGCTTATCAAATGACGTTGTGTTCTCCATCTTATGCAGCAACTCAGTTAGCTTTATTGACATCAACGACACATCTGGGAAGGGTGATTTTTTCTTCGCCTTCTGGCTGGATTGTTGAGCGGTTAGGATGGAATAACTTGTTTTATCTAGCAACCTTCGCTACTATACCGGCTTTAATGGTTATCTATTACCTTTCTTATATAAAAAAGGAAAAATTGTGGGTTTGAACAATTATAGAATAGAAAAAAATGCAACTATAAAATAGATCATTTAACTATGGAAAATAGCAACGTTTTTTCTCCTAAAACAATACAACTTTCAGCTTCTCAAGAGAGAATTTCTTGTGCAGGTTATGAGCAATCTGGCCATCCTCGGGTTTTTTTGGACGTTTCGAAACAAGATATTACAATTTGTCCTTATTGCAGTTGTCAGTACACTAAAAATCGTAAGCTTATTGAGCAGTAAGAAGCAATATTTTTACATTATCTTAATAACTTGGTAGATTTTTAGTTGGTTTTTTAAGTCAAAAATGCTAGTATTAAGCTTATTTTAATTGCAATTGTTAAGTATTGAATTTGATTTTTGAATTAAATATAAAAATTATATAGATTAAATTAAGAAATACTTTTTTATTATGAATAAAAATTTTTTAGCAGCAATTGATCTTGGAAGTAATACTTGTCGATTAATTATTGGTAAGAAAGATGATCAACATTTAGATATAATTGAAGTATTTTCACGAAACATTAGATTAGGTGAAGGATTAACGAAAACTGGTAAATTAAACAAACTAGCCATGAAAAGAGCTTTTGATGTGCTAGAAATATGTGCCAAGCGTTTAAGTCAGCATACCCCACTTACGTTAAGAGCTGTTGCTACTGAAGCTTGTCGCCGTGCTCAAAATGGAGCCGATTTTGTAAAGCAAGTTTTTGAGAGAACAGGAATTCAGTTGGAAATTGTATCTCAACAGCAGGAAGCCTTATTAGCGCTTAAAGGGTGCGCAAGCGTTCTAAATCCAAATGTCCCTTATGCAATACTGTTTGATATTGGCGGGGCGAGTACAGAAGTATTATGGGTTGAAATTAAAAAGCAGGCGCCCTTAACTCTTATAGACTACATTTCTTTACCCTTTGGTGTTGTAACTCTTGCTGAGGAGTTTCCTCAAGAAAGTGCAAAGTCTTACTCTTTCATTGAACGTCGGACGCGCGAATTATTAGTTGAGTTTAGTGAAAAGAATAAAATTCAAAATTATATCGAACAACAAAAAGTCCAACTTATAGGAAGTTCAGGAACAGCCACAACAACAGCAGCTTTGCATTTAGGTTTAAAGCGTTATCAACGAGAGCGTGTGGATGGATTAGTGATGACGCTGGAGGAGGTTTTTACAACCATAAAATTTGTTCAAATGATGACACTTGAAGAGCGAACAATTCACCAATGTATAGGCGCTGAAAGAGAGGATCTTATTCTGGGAGGTATGGCGATTTTAGAAGCTATCTGTAAATTATATCCTGTGAATAATATAGGTGTTACTGATCGAGGGGTGCGAGAAGGTATTTTAACTGAGCTGGCTTTTGGTTCGAGCCATCTTCCTTTCCCTGCGGCTAACTCTTTATTTCGTGTCGCTTCGTGATGTCTTCAATTAAGCATACAGTCAGGGCTAAAGCAGTCACTCTTAAGACAGCACGTGGGCGTAAACCCTCGTCTCAACGGTGGCTTCAAAGACAATTAAATGATCCTTATGTACAAGAGGCTCAAGCAAGAGGTTTTAGGTCTCGAGCAGCCTTTAAGTTGCTTGAATTAAATGAAAAATTCCATTTTCTAAAAGCGGGCATCACATTGATTGACTTGGGGGCGGCTCCAGGTGGTTGGACACAAGTAGCTGTCCAAAAAATTAATCCTCGTCACACAGGTGGAAAGGTTATTGGAATAGATCTCTTAGAAATTCAACCAATAACGGATGCGACATTAATACAAGGAGATTTTTTAGAAACAAACCAACGTCAGAAAATTAAAGAACTTATAAAAGAAAAGGTACACGTTGTTATTAGTGATATGGCGGCTTCTACCATTGGACATGCCAATACTGATCATTTAAGAACGATTGCATTAGCTGAAATGGCTTTTAATTTTGCACGTGAAGTTTTGATGCCTGGAGGGACTTTTATTTCAAAGGTTTTTCAAGGTGGGACTGATCCTGAACTTTTGAAGGAAATGAAACGCCACTTTAAGACTATTAAGCATGTGAAACCTCAAGCAAGTCGTAAAGAGTCACCTGAGATGTATGTCATTGCCTTAGGATTTCAGCAATGACCCCAGGAGCTTGCGTATCGGCAGCTATTGAGATTTTAGAATATACACTCGCTTCAAACAAGCAACCATTTGATGTTTTCATTCAACAATATTTTAAGCAGCGTCGCTACGCTGGCTCTAAAGATCGACGTATTGTTTTAGACTACGTATATGGTGTTTTAAGAACTTTTTACAAACTTACCTATTTAGCTCAAAAACATCATTTTCAAAAAATTTCATTTAGATTTTATCTATTAATTTATTGCAGGTTCTTTTTGAACAAGCAAATAACAGAGTTAGAAGAATGGTTTTCAGGCATGGGTCATTCTCCTTTTCCCTTAACAAATGAGGAACGTAATTTACTAAACAGCATCTCAACGAAAACTTTTGTTTTTCCAGAATGGGCTGAAGCAAATATTCCAGAATTCTTGTGGTCAGATTTACAAAGTATTTTTGGAACGAATACGAGTGTCGAAATTCGTAGTTTGAATCAAGAAGCAACTGTGGATCTTAGAGTAAATATTCTCAAAACAAGTCGAGAATTTATTAAAGAAGCATTAAAAAATGAGGGAATTGATAGCATTGAAACACCGTATTCTCCGTTTGGATTAAGGTTGCAAAATAGAATTAACTTAAAAAATCATCATTTATATCAACAAGGTTTGTTTGAATTCCAAGATGAAGCTTCACAACTGATCAGTTTGTTGTGTAATGCATGTGAAACACACACAGTTTTAGATTATTGTGCAGGAGCAGGAGGAAAAGCTTTGGCTCTCTCAATGATTATGAATGGGCAAGGATCTATAGATACTTATGATATTAGCTTAGATCGTCTAAAAAAGGCTGAATTCAGGGCTCACAAAGCAGGTGCGCAGAACATTTCGTTCCTAAAACATGAGCCTGTTAAGACTTATAATCGAGTTCTGGTTGATGCTCCGTGTTCAGGGATTGGGACTTGGCGACGACATCCCGAATGGCGTTTGACTTTAACACAGAAAGAACTAAAGTCTCTTGCGGATCTTCAATTAGAAATACTTTTTAAAGCTTCTAATTACGTAAAACAAGAAGGGAGGCTTATTTATGTGACCTGTTCTATATTGGCGTCTGAAAATGAAAAAATAGTGAATGATTTTCTTTTTCAAAATCCTCAATTCACTATTATTCCTGTCTCGAATATTTGGCACAAAGTTGTAAGTGTTCCTTTCCAAATAACATCAGAATTTTTACGATTTACACCTTACCAACACAAAACAGATGGATTTTTTATAGCTATCCTTGAGAATAAAGCAAAATAAGTATACTTTCTGAGAGCGCCATTTTAATAATACTCAATAAAAAATATAAAAATTAAAAAAATGCGAAGGCTAATTTCTCTTTTTCTAGTTAAAATAAAAATTCTAACATATGCTTATTTGATTATACTTCTAAATTCTTATGTAAATTTCGCCTCTTTGGTAGAAGAGCAAAAAATTTTTAGAAGCAACACATTTTAGAGCAAGATAAAAATAAAAGAGAAATTTTAGAAAAAGCCCAAGAAATATGGGTACGAGAAAAAGATTTTCAGAAATCAGAAGCGGTTTCTATTGCCATTTTTAGAGTTTCAAACAAGTATTCCAAATATAAATCTTAAACAGCGAGGAGTAATTTTAGAATTTTTAAATAAAGAAAATAATTCTATGGGATTTGTAAAAATGTTTATGCTTGAAAAGAAGACAAATCATCAAGTACATGAAACCCTATCTATTAAGTGAATATGGGTTCGTTCTTCTGATAAGCAATAATTTAATTTAGTTTTATTTCCGTCCAAAAAGTTTTTCAATATCGTTCTTTTTAAGTTCGACGTAAGTTGGTCGGCCATGATTACATTGACCTGAATGAGGAGTTTCTTCCATTTGTCTTAAGAGAGCATTCATTTCTGTTAATGTTAGGCTTCGACCGGCACGAATACTCCCATGGCAAGCGATTGTTGAGAGAATTTCTTCAAGATGTTCTTTTAAACTTAAAGGTTGACCTAATTCTAATATTTCATCTGCTAAGTCTTGAACTAAGCGAGCAACATTAAAGTTGCCTAGAGCGGCAGGCGTTTCACGAACCAACACCGCTTCGCCACCAAAAGCTTCTATTCCTAGGCCTAAAAGCTTTAATTCTTCACTATGCGGAAGAAGTGCTTTTTGCGCGGATTCTGAAAGAGAAACAACTTCTGGAATTAATAAATATTGGCTTTGCGCTTGAGATGCCAAAAATTGGGTTTTAAGACTTTCATAAACGAGTCTTTCATGAGCAGCATGCTGGTCTACAATAATTAAACCATCTTTTGTTTCTGAAACGATGTAAGTGTCATGCAGTTGAGCACGCGCTTCCCCTAAAGGATAATGTTCTTTTACTTCGTGAGAGGGAGTTTCATACTCTGGAGGCGTAGGTTCTTCCAACTGGATAACATGTGCTGTCGCTTGCTGAGGCTGACCAACATTATGCTGTGGACGAGGAGCCAAATAGAGAGGCTTTGGTGAAGGTCGAGTTGGCATAACAAAGCTTGTTTGAGAAGGCCTAAACTGAGGACTAATAGAAGGTTGCATAGCTTTTAAAGCAAAAGAACTAGTGGTTGTAGCAGCTCTATGACCTGCTTCCATTAAAGCTTGTTTTAAAGAACCAATAATTAAACTTCTGATAACTTCAGTTTCACGGAAGCGGACTTCTGTTTTTGCTGGGTGCACATTAATATCAACTTCTGATGGGGGTACTTCTAGAAATAAAGTAACCAAGGGGTGACGATCTCGTGCAAGAAAGTCTTGGTAAGAAATACGTACAGCGGTATTAAGAAGTTTATCCTTAACTGCACGCCCGTTCACATATAAATATTGTAAATTTGCATTGCTTCGATTCAATGTTGGCAGGCTTGCAAAACCTTGAATCCTATATTCACCTCGCTCAGCATTAACGGCACAAGCATTCTCGATAAATTCTTTTCCCATTAATGTTCCTAAACGCTGTAGACGACGTTCAGAGAGATCGCCAAGTGTCACTGCAAGATCAAGATAAGTTTTTTTCTCATCTTTCAAAGTAAAATAGATTTCAGGGTAGGCCATCGCAAGCCGACTTACTGTGTCAACGATAGCATTCATTTCTGAAGTTGCAGATTTCATGAATTTAAGTCGAGCCGGTGTTGCATAAAACAGATCTCGAACTTCAATGCGTGTGCCTATCTTTTGTGTAGAAGGAATAGGGTCTAATTTCTGACCGCCTTCCACTTTAAGGGACCAAGATAAGTCGCTATTTTCAAAACGACTAGAAATTTCTAAACGGCTCACTGAACCAATAGAGGGTAGGGCTTCTCCCCTAAAGCCGAGAGTTTGAATATTAAATAAATTTTCGTCGGGAATTTTTGAAGTCGCATGACGATCTACAGCTAATATTAGATCTTCTCGCGTCATACCTTGGCCATTATCCTCTATAAGAATAAGGTTCTTCCCTCCTTCTCGAATAGCGATATCGATGGCTGTCGCGCCAGCATCAATAGAATTTTCAATTAATTCTTTAACGACTGAAGCAGGGCGTTCTACGACTTCACCCGCTGCAATTTGGTTAATTAAATTAGGAGGAAGAAGACGAATCATGAAGCTTTCCGACTTAAATATTCGCGCGTTAAAATCTTACCCTCTTCAACAGCAGGCTGGTCAAAAGCATCTATTTCAAGCAGATTAGCCGTAATTATTGTCTCAAGCATATAGTGCGTAAAAAGAGCTCCTAACGTTCTTTCATTAAGTTGATTGAGCGTAATAATACGTGTAGGACATCCTTGTCGAATTAACGTTGCAGCTGTTGCCTCTTGTTCGGCTTTCATAAGATCTCCTAATGTATGGTGATGAAGATAAGAAAGTTCAGAATCAGAAGTAATAACTTGAGGAGATGATGTAAAAGTCTCTAACAAAATTAAAGTAAAAAATTTATCGTTAGGACCTCCTAAATAAAGCTGAAGTTGGCTATGTTGATCGACTGTTCCCAAAGCATTAATAGGTGTGATACCTCTCTTTTCTTTACCTAAGCTCTCTGCCCACAATTGTCTAAACCAAAGAGCAAAAGCTGAAAGACGATCGATATAAGGCATTAACACTGTTTGAGTGCATCCAAATTGCTGGTAGTAAGCATAATTTAAGGCGGCTCCTTGCGTGCTATTCTGAGTAATTTCTTCGAGCTCTTGAGTTAGATATGCTTTAGCACCTTCAAGAATTTCTTTTGCATTAATACCAGCAATTAAAGCTGGCAACATACCTACAAGTGAAAAGATCGAGAAGCGTCCTCCAATGTTAGATGGATGATCAAGGAGTTGATATTGATGTTGTTCAGCAAGCCGACGTAAGGGGGAGTTTTTAGGTTCAGTGATAACAATTACTTGATCTTGTGATAATTGATTCTTGAAAGCACTTATAAGAGATAAAAATTGGCAGAGTGTTTCCGCTGTTGTTCCAGATTTTGAGATGACCAAAAAACCCGTCGTTTTGAGATCAAGTCCTTTTAGTAGCTGGGTAAAAGTATGAGGGTCAATATTATCCATAAAGTGAAAATAAGGAGAATCTTCAGGTTTGCCGCCGCGTGTTTGATACAATTCTATGCATGTTTGTGCTCCAAGTGAAGAACCGCCCGTTCCGAAAAGAACAATGTTTTTAAATCGTTTTTTCCAGGTTTGAGCGATTCTTTGACATTCTTCAAGGTGGTCTTTTTCAGAAACAATTGAAAGAGCAGGTAATTTTTTATTGTGATAGGCAGCTTTGATCTCAGAAAAGCTTATTGATGCTTTTTTTTGAAAAGAAATAAAAGATTCTTCTGTAAGTTTATCTTTGAAAAAGCATCCTTTAGTTGAAATGTTTAAAAGAGATTTATTGAGCATCATGTTCTCCTGTTTCTGGATTGCCGACAACGACAATCTGAAGCCTTTCTGGTGTAAAAAAAGTTTTAGTGAAGTTGTTAACTTGTTCAAGGGTTATGGCATTAATAAGTTGCTCACGTTTTTGTATATAAGTGATAGGAGCATCTATTTCTTGATAAAGAAGTAATAGTTCAGCAATTTGAGGAGAGGACATGAAGTTAAGCGTGTAAGCACCAAGAATATGACTTTTAGCATCTGCAAATTCTTTTTCATTTAAGCCGTGATCTCGGATACGTTTCCATTCTTCTTTTATTAAAGCGAGGCTCTTCATAATACGTGAGTTTTGACTTCCCACACTGCCGATTAAGAGACTCATTAGAGGTTCTTGATCAATATTTGTTCCTACATGATAAGCATACCCACGCTTTTCGCGGACTTCGCTCATTAATCTTGAAACTGAGCCATGCCCTAGAGCTTCATTAGCAATTGAAGCCTTCAAAAAATCAGGATTTTTAAAAGGGATTGCTTGTTGTGCAAATAGACCAATACTTTGAGGTTGGGATAATTTTATCGTCGTAAATTTCTCTTTTTGAGGAAATTGGATGGAAGAGATTGGCGTTAAGGTAGATTTTTGAGGAAGAGAGCTAAAAATTTCATCCAAAACTTTTGCTAGTTCCTGTGCAGAAATATTTCCACACACACCTATTTTTAAAGTATCTCTACCCAAGTTTTTTAGATAATTTTTTAAATCATTTGCGTGTATTTTGGGAACTGTTTTAAGTGATCCTTCAACAAGACGTGCATAAGGATGAGAAGGACCAAAAATTTGTTTTCTGAGGTGATATAAGGCAATTGTTGAAGGTTGTTTTTCAAGGTTAGATAAAGTTGTTATATGAGCATTTGCAACTTTTTTAAATTCATCTGCTGAAAAGAGGGGGGCTGCAAGCGTCGTTTTTAACAGTTGGAACGCTTCTTTAGCGTTTGTTTGAGTTGTCTTCAAAGATCCTTGGAAATGAGATATTGTGACATTAAAAGAAATAAAGCTAGCGATTTCTTGTAATTTTTTTGCGAAATCATGGGAATTATATTTTCCAGCGCCTTGTGTCAACATTTGTGATACAAGTTCAGCAAGGCCTAATTTATCTTCGGGATCTTGAGAGGCGCCTGCTTCAAAGCTAAAGTTAAGGGCTATTACAGGTGTCGTATGATCTTCTACAAGCCAAGCTTTAATTCCTTTTGCAGAAGTGATTTCTTGAATTCTCAGATGTGCATGGACCTCTGAAAAACTGAACAACAGACTAATAATTAACCAAAAAAACACTTTCATATTGTTTCCTTAAAAAGTTACTTTTGTGGCCATAAAATCGCCGTTAGATTAGACGAAAGATTAAACACATGTTTAAAAGTTGCATTTGCTTGTTCAGGAGTTACTGCTTTAATATGATCAGGCCAAGCTTCGAACTCTTTGATTGTTTCACCGACAATAAGTGCTTTTCCAATTTCATTACTACCACTTAAAACATGATCTCGAGTATAATCAAGTTGGGCTAAAAGTCTTGATTTAGACTTTTCTACTTCTGAAGGATGAAGACCTTGTTGAATAATTTTTTCTATTTCTTTATTAAAGGCGGTCTCAACATCAGTAATGGTATGACCTGGTGCTGGTTGTGCTAAGATAAGAACATATCCTGGGCCACGGGTATAACCTTGATAAGAAATTTGAATAAAAGTTGCGATTCTTTGTTTTTCAACAAGTTCTCTATAAATTCGCCCCGTCACAGGTGTATCTAATAATTCGGTTAAAACTTGTAGAGCATAAAAACCTTGCCGAGATCCTTCTTTAAAATTAGGGGCTTTAAAAAGTTTTACAAAGTAAGGTTCTTGAATAAGAGGTGAAGCCATTTCAAGTCTTTGAATCATAGGACTGGTTTTTGGCTCTTGGATATTTAAAGGCTGTGGTTTTGCTTTGATAGGAATAACCTCATAGTATTTTTTGGTAAGCGTTTTAACTTCGTCTACAGTAACATCGCCGGCAATTAAAAGAATCGCATTATTAGGTGTATACCAAGTATTATAAAAGCTTTGGGCATCTTTTGTTGTGAATGTTTTTATTTCATGTTCCCACCCAATGGTAGGCAAACGAACAGGATGGTGTTTAAAAAAACTAGCAAGAATAATTTCAAAAAATATGCCTGTAGGATTATTGTCTATCCGCATATGACGTTCTTCAAGAATAACATCAAGCTCAGGTTTAGCGTATTGATCTTCAATTTCAAGATGCGCCATACGACCCGCTTCAAGACTCATGATAAGCTCAAGTTTATTTTTTGGGACAACTTGATAATAAACTGTAAAATCGGGAGAGGTAGCGGCATTTTGCTCTCCTCCAACACGATTAATTTCTGATAATATTTTACCAGCAGGAGAATTTAAACTGCCTTTAAACATAAGGTGTTCAAGGTAGTGAGCAAGGCCTGATTTTCCATGAGGATCATCAATAGTGCCTACTTTATACCATACCATTTGAGTAACAACTGGTGCGCGATGATTCTCAATGACAACAACTTGAAGACCATTTTTTAAAGTAAATGTATGAGGGTTATAGACAGCTGCTTCTATGTTCCAACATGAAAGAAAAGAGAGCACTATATAAAGATTTAAGCAAGCTTGTCTTAGCATAGCATTTTTTTCCTTATTAATTTAAGGGGCCAGGAGCATCTTTGTTATGCAGCTTTTTATATTCTTCTTGAGGATCTATAACATCGCCCGCAGGTTTTACTTCCCAAAAAATAATTTTCTTAATAGCTTTTTCGCCTGGTTTAGAAACTTTTGCTTCTTGATTAACAGTCTCGCGTATTCCTGGGTGGGTATCTTCTGTTTTTGCCCCTCGCAATAAGTCTTTCTCTATTGGTGAAGTATTAAAATTTTGGATCTCTTGAGAAGAAGAAGTTTTAAGCAATTCTTTTGCTTGAACTTGAGTGTTTTGGATGGAAATGCCTGCTTCTTTTGAGTGTGGTGGCTTTAATCCGATACCGGGAGGCATGCTTAAAGGAGGATGATCTAACACTGTAAACTCATCAGGTCGTTCTCTTTCAAGTCCTAAACTTTTCTTGGTTTGACTGCATCCCGTGGTTGCAACAACAATTATACTGAAGAGTGCTAAAACGAGAAAATTATTTTTTTTCATACGGGGCTCCTTGTGAGTTCTTAAAATTATCAAGTAAAATAAGGGCAACACCTAGTGTAATCGCACTATCCGCAATGTTAAAAGTCGGAAAAGCATGAGCTCCCCAGTGAAAGTGCAAAAAATCAACAACAGCCGAGAAGCGTAAGCGATCGAAAACATTCCCTATCGCGCCTGCAATAATAAAACTAAAACCAAAACGAAGTAAATGATTTTGGGCATTCCAAAGCCACTTTATCAAGAGACAAGATATACTGATGGCGAGCGTGCTAAAAATATAAACATTCCAATGGCTTGGCGTATTAAATAGGCCAAAACTAACACCATGATTCCAAACAAGAACAAGATCAAAATATGATGTTATTGTTATAGGCGCACGAGGTATCGAAAAGTAATCTAAAATAAGCATTTTAGTTCCTTGATCAAACGCAATCAAAAGAATAGTTACAAAAAAAGCAAATATGTTAGCGTATTTACGAGCAGGCATCAGTTCGACTCTTCAATAACATGAACACAACGCTGACATAACGCTGTGTGCGTTGTATCTTTACCAACTTCTTCCAGCACGCGCCAACACCTTTCACATTTATGCCCAGGCGCAACAGCAATATGGACACCTAATTGGTTAAAATCAGCGCTTGTAAAGGCTGACGGTGGAATGGCTTCATGAGAAATACTAAGGCTTGAAGTGATCGCAAGCTCAGCATAATCAGTAGTTTTATGCGTGCTTTGTTGAGGGTCAAATACGGTAACATGTGCCTGTAAACTAGATTTGATAAGATTTTGAGATCTTGCAACTTCTAAGGCACCTGTGATGACGCGTCTTTGCGCTCGTAAAATGTCAAATTCTTGAGATAGAGCTTCATTCTTCCAAGTTTCCGAGACTTCAGGAAGAAAATTTAAGTGAATACTTTCAGTTTCTTTTCCAAAATGAGCGTGCCATGCTTCTTCAACGGTGAAGCATAGAACAGGAGATAACCAATGAAGAAGATGATTTAAAAGTAATTCAAAAACAGTACGTGTTGCCCGACGCTTCAAATTTTTCTGGCTATCGCAATAAACAACGTCTTTACGGATATCAAAATAGAAAGCCGATAAGTCTGCCGAACAAAAGTGATGAAGGGTACTGTAAAAGGATTGAAAATTATAAGTTTGTACACTTTCTTTAAAAAGAGCATCAAGCTGATAAAGGCGATGTAAAATCCATTGTTCCAACTCTGGCATTTCTTGATAGGAAAGACGTTCTTCAGGAGTGAAACCATGTAAAGCTCCCAATAAATAACGAAGGGTGTTGCGAAATCTTCGGTAAATATCTTCTTGATGTTTTAAAATTTCGGGACCTATACGTAAATCATCTGAATAATCACAACTTACAACCCATAATCTTAAAATCTCGACACCTAGAGTATCTGCAATTTTATCTGGCGCAACAACATTCCCTTGAGATTTAGACATCTTGCGACCTTGCTCATCTACTGTAAAACCGTGTGTTACAACGGCTTTATAAGGAGCTTGATTCTTAGTACCACAGCCAAGCAGAAGAGAGGACATAAACCATCCTCTGTGTTGATCTGATCCCTCGAGATAAAGAGATGCAGGAAATTGTAATTCAGAGCGTCTTTCCAAGACAAATTTTTGTGTCGATCCTGAATCAAACCAAACATCTAAAATATCATTGATGGGTTCATAAAGATCTGGATTATGGTCTTGTCCTAAGAAACGTTCAGGTTGTTTATACCAAGCTTCTGCCCCCTCTTGACGGACAGCTTCAATAATTCGATGATTAACCTTAGGATCGATAAGAGGTTGTTTCGTTTCTTTATGAACAAAAAGGGTTAATGGAACGCCCCATGCTCTCTGGCGTGAGATACACCAATCAGGTCGATTTTCAACCATACCCTTAATGCGGTTTTTACTTTGAGAAGGATACCAATGTACCTTATCAATTTCTTGTGCGGCTTGAGACCGCAATTGGTTGGCATCCATGCTAATAAACCACTGAGGTGTTGTTCTGTAGATGAGAGGAGCCTTTGAACGCCAAGAATGAGGATAGCTGTGGACAATCGTTTCTTTAGCTGCAAGGGCCTTATTGTTAGCTAAAAGAGCAATAATTTTTTCATCGACTTTGAAGACGTGGTCGCCGGCAAATAGAGGAACGGTTGAGGCGTAAGTGCCGTCGTCTAATAAAGTTTCTGGTACTTCTAATTGATAGCGCTTGCCAAGTTCGTAATCTTCTATGCCATGGCTGGGGGCTGTGTGAACCAATCCTGTCCCTGTGTCAACGGTGACATGATCTCCAGGTAAAAAAAGAACATCATGCTCATATCCTTGCTCTGCAAAAGGGTGACGAGCTTTCATTCCTTCTAAAGTTGTACCTTTGAAGGAGGCTAAAATTTCTGAGCTTACAATCCCTAATTTACTTGAAACTTGTTCAATCAATTCTTTCGCGATTAAGATTTTTTCCTGGGGAATAGCAAAAGAATTGGGTTCAACCTTTTGGACAAGAAGCAAAACATATTCGAGGTCAGGATGATAGGCTATTGCACGGTTGCCAGGTAACGACCACGGCGTAGTTGTCCAGATGACGGCGGAGGCTTCTTGGAATTGCGCATTAGTCGAAGGGTGGATTTTAAAGCGTACATAAATGGATGAAGAACTTTTATCTTCATATTCTACTTCTGCTTCTGCAAGAGCTGTTTTTTCGATCACTGACCATAAAACAGGTTTAACACCTCGATATACGCTTCCTTTTTCTAAAAAGGTAAGAAAAGTGGTTACGATGTCTGCCTCTGCCTCAGGTTCCATCGTAATGTATGGATGATCCCAATCTCCCAACAAACCAAGACGTTTAAACTCTGCACGTTGAATGTTGATCCAGCCTTCTGCAAAATTACGACATTCATTTCTAAATTGTTGGATATCAATCTCTTCTTTTGTTTTTCCTTCTTTGCGGTATTTTTCTTCAATTTTCCATTCAATAGGAAGACCATGGCAATCCCAACCAGGAACGAGAGGGGCGTCATGCCCTAAAAGATGTTGAGCACGAATCACAACATCTTTAAAAATGCTTGTGAATCCGTGTCCAACATGGATATGGCCATTTGCATAAGGAGGGCCTGAATGTAAAATAAACTTAGGTAATCCTTTTGTTTTGGCACGAATTTTATCGTATAACTTCTCTTGCTCCCAATGTTTTAAGATTTCGGGCTCACGCTCACGTAAGTTTGCTTTCATTGCAAACGAAGTGGTTGGAAGAAAAACACTTTCTTTATAATTCATTCCGATTCAGCCTTATTCAATCTATTTTGTTAATCTTACTTGTGTTACACGAACTTTTCTCTTTCTTCCATAGAATTTTCGTATTTATACGGATGTAAATGTTAGAAAATGATAAGATATTTTTGAGGTAAAAAATCTCTTTTTCAAGACATCCTTTTATTACAAAAGACTTTTGGTTTAAGCAAAAAAAAGTTGGTTTGCTAAAATAAGCCCTATTTTTGAAGGTTCTTTTTAGGAAAGATATTTTCATTTGGTAAAAACCTTGAATAAAGACTCTAAATATGTTCATTTGATGTCTTACATAAGATTTTAGTAAAAGAGTATTAAATGGAAAAAGTACCCATGACAGGCCAAGGCTTTTTACGCCTACAAGAAGAATTAACTCACCTTAAAACAACTGAACGCCAGGCCGTAATTCGTGCTATTGCAGATGCGCGCGCATTGGGAGATTTGTCAGAAAATGCTGAGTATCATGCCGCACGTGAAAAGCAAAGCTTTATTGAAGGACGCATTGCTGAGCTTGAAGCCAAAATTATGCATGCACATGTTATTGAAATATCAAAGCTTTCTGGTGATACGGTAAAATTTGGGGCTCATGTTTTGCTGGAAGATGAAGATACTGAAGAAGAAACTTGTTATCAAATAGTGGGTGTAGATGAAGCTGACATTAAAGCCCATCTTCTTTCAATCTCAGCGCCATTAGCGCGAGCATTAATTGGCAAGAAAGTTGGTGATTCTGTTGAAGTCAAAACGCCAGGCGGTCTTAAAGGGTATCATATCCTTAAGATTGAATATCGGTCATAGGTTCTACAGGTGAACTCTTGTTGGGTTGTCACTGATATTGGGAAGATAGGAACTGAGAATCAATGTGTTGGTTTAGCTGAGGCACTTGGATTCACGCCCGAAATTAAACGCGTTAAGCCTAGAAGTATATGGCGGCTCTTGCCAGCTTCTTGTTGGTTTAATGCTTTACAAGGACTTTCTTTAGTTCATGATCAACTTACACCTCCTTGGCCAGATTTAATTATAGCAGCTGGACGAGCAAGCGTTGCACCAACCGCAAAGATTAGACAACTAACGCAAGGCAGGACAAAAGTTGTCCAACTTCAAAACCCTCTTGTGAATCCTCAATTGTTTGATGCTGTGATTGCTCCACAGCATGATAATCTTGAAGGAGAGAATGTTATCGTTACGGAAGGGGCGTTACATCGCGTCACAAATGAGCGTCTGCGACAAGAAGCTAATAAATTCATGCCAATGGTAGCTTCCTTGCCAAAACCCCTAGTAGTCGTGCTTATTGGGGGCTCAAATCGATGTTATAAAGTAGCTCCAGAGCATATGAAAAAAATGGGCGAGCGCTTAAAAAGGCTTTGTCAGAAGAACGGTTGTGGTCTTGCAGTAACTATTTCAAGACGTACAGAGCCTGAAAATCGAGATGCTTTAATTGAAAGTCTCAAGGAAACGCCAGCTGTCATTTGGACTGGCGAGGGAGAGAATCCTTATTTTGGCTTTTTAGGACTTGCTGATTATATTGTCGTGACTTGTGATTCTGTTTCTATGACGTCAGAAGCATGTTTTACAGGGAAACCAGTTTATTCCTATTTTTTTGAAGGAGGCTCTACAAAGTTCAATCGTTTTCATCAGCATTTTCAAAAAGTAGGATATACAAGGCTTTTTGATGATACGCTTGAGAAATGGTCCTACTCTCGATTAAATGATTGGCAAACTGTTGAAAAGCAGCTTAAAAAACTTTTAAAAGTCGATTTATAATTAAAGAACTGCAATTTCCTTGTTTTTATGATTGACGGCAAAAGGCGAAGTGATGTAGAGAAGTGCGAGAGTCGCTTAAATGCCACTCATTTAAGTTTCTATGTTAACAATTAAGATTGTAAGTAAAAAATGAAAACTCTTTCATTAAAACCTTCTGAGGTTACCAAAAAATGGATGCTTGTAGATGCTGAAGGTGTCGTTCTAGGACGTCTGGCATCTGTTTTAGCAAAACGTCTACGTGGGAAACATCGTCCAGATTATACCCCCCACGTTGATTGCGGTGATAATATTGTTGTTATTAATGCTGATAAAGTTCGCGTTACAGGTAAAAAATTAAAAGATGATGTTTTTTACTGGCATACAGGTTATCCCGGAGGAATTAAAGAGCGAACAGCTGGCGAAACGCTCGCAGGACGTTTCCCAGAACGGCTTTTACAGAAGGCTGTTGAGCGGATGATTCCAAGAACACCCCTTGGACGGAAACAAATGAATAATCTTAAAGTTTATGCTGGTTCTAGCCATCCTCATGAAGCTCAGAAGCTTGAAGCTCTGGATGTTGCAGGAATGAATCCAAAGAATAAAAGGAGTTAAGCTTCAATGGCACAAGAGCGTGTTGAACTCGAAAATTTAAAATCAGCAGTTGCTGATAAAGGCATGAAAGCAAAGAATGTTTCTGCTTCGGCCGAAAAATCATCAGAAAAAGCAGGTCCACGTGTTGATTCATTAGGGCGTGCCTATGCGACAGGTAAACGTAAAAATGCAATTGCACGCGTTTGGATTAAGCCTGGTTCTGGAAAGTTCACAGTCAATGGACGTGAAAGCCAAATTTACTTCGCGCGTCCAGTTCTTCAAATGATGATTGACCAACCTTTTAAGATTTCTGGTCGCCAAGCACAGTTTGACGTTATCTGCACTGTAGCTGGTGGGGGGCTTTCAGGACAAGCAGGTGCAGTTCGTCATGGGATTAGTAAGGCATTGACTTATTTTGACCCAGCGCTTCGTCCAGCCCTTAAAGTTGAAGGTCTTTTAACACGTGATAGCCGTGTTGTTGAACGTAAGAAATATGGTCGTGCAAAAGCGCGTCGTAGCTTCCAATTCTCGAAACGTTAAACGTTTATCAGAGATTACCTTTACAATTACGAGCGCCATCCTTTGGGATGGCGTTTTTCTTTTGAGAAAGAAGTATATAAGCCTTTTTGGAAAGAGGACGTTATCAACTGTATGATGGACTGCTGGTGGCAATAAGGCATTGTAAAACTGTTTTAATAAGAAGAAATAATAAATAGAAACTCAAATAAACAATGTGGATGAAGTGTTTCTAACTCTCTTTCTCACTTCGCAAGAGTGGGTGCTTAGGATCATTCCCCTGGGAACTATCATCATCGCTGGCATAAAGATCTTGAATGCCTAAACGATTGCTATGTTGGTTAGCAGGACTCAAAGGCATTAGTTTTTCCAGGACTTCAAGTCCTTCATCTGTAAGCTCATCGACCGTTTTTAACATAACTTCGAATACACCGATAAGCCTCTCTCTAAAGATACCGATAATCTTCTTTTTGTAATTAGAATCGCCATTAGAGCACAGCGTAAATTGTTTTATCCGGCGTAAAAAATTCTCATAACCGCGGTCTTGAAGATGCATATTTGATAAAATTTCAAATAGAGATAACGTAACGAAACCGGCTAACTTTAAGTTAGGGCTTTCTATGTTGATTTTTGTATAACTATTATCATACTGTTCGCCTCCGTCATTAAGATAATCAGCTAATTCAAAAAAAGTATAAACCCATGCTGCGAATGCAAGAAGAACCCCTTTATATCCAATAACATTTACCAAAAATTTTCCTAAGGATTTAACTGTAGATGCGGTTTTATTTTTGTTGGTGGCAGATTGGGAAGTATCGTTATCCTCTTGGGAAGGTTTTTTTCTTAAAAAATATTGCACAACTTTGTGTGGTAAAAGAGGAATAATAATTCGCTCTAAGGCCTTTGTAATATCTTCAGATTCAATAAAAGCGATCCATAGAGCGGCACTGCTTCCAAAGACGGCGGCTAATGAGGAGTTGCCAAGCATTGTTTCTAAGCCTTGGGTCATTGTTGTGGATAATCCCCAAATCGCCAAACATGAAATAGCGTAAGAGAAATAATCTGCTTTTAAAAATGACGGAATGCGAGAATAGTATTTTGCACTTTTTGAATTATGTATGGCTTTAGAAGGTAAACTATGATCATTGATGAGTTTATAGACCTCGTCAAAATTGATGGGCGAAGATTGGAGCTTAACATTATGCTTTTGATTTTTGCTAATAGCACTACTCTTATGAGTGTCCTCGTGTTTAGAAGGGTTCTCTGATATTATAGAATCGTCTAGTCCATCACTGCTGTTCTGAACATTTATAGTAGGAACAGTTTTAGTATTCGGATTTTCTTTTTCTTCAAGATTTTTAACAATGAATTCTTCTACATCAGAAGAGCTTAACTCTGTATTTATTTCTTCAAGTTCTTCTTCAAAAACAGAATCAAACTCATTTCTAGGAAAGATAAAATTAATAAGTTCTAATATTTTCTTTTTACCTTCAACGGTTTCTGAATCTAAGATTTCCACAAACCTAAGAGCATGTTTTATTTTATTTTTTAATTGAACGCGGGACGGAGAAGCTTTTTTAGCACAACATTCCTCTAGTATCAATTCAAGTGTTTTACGAACTTTTACATGACCTGTCATAAGTTTGTCTGCTGCAATCGAAGCCACAAGAAAAGGAGTAGAAAAATCAGCAAAACCTGGGTAGTTGGTTTCTATTTTGCGAAAATAACTTGTCACAATCATTGAATAAATAATGGCAGATCCTAGATTAATGGTCTCTAATGGGATAGCGCATAAACCCTTAGGAATGGTCCATTTCCTGAAAATATTTGGTGTAGATTGTAAAGAATTTACTTGTTTTTTAGGTTGCTTGTTATCAGCTTTCTCAAGGTCGGATTCTTTATTTTTTCCTTTTTTTAAGCAATTTGAGCAAGACTGTTTTGCTTTAAGAACAACTGTTTTTACAGGTGAAAAAAGCTTTAAACCAAATTTAAAAATTGTATAGCTGTAGGCAGTAATACCAAGAGCCATTACTCCATGAATTGCAGCAGTTGCCTCATAAAAGGCGCTCTCTGTTCCAAATCCTAATCTTGGAATACCTAGTTTTGGAAAAAGGGTTTTTGCATTAATTGGTTCCCATGCATTAAGAGCAATAAACCCAATAATTGTGGAAAACACTAACCAAATTATTCTGCTGATACCGAATCCTTTAAGGGTATATTTTTCCTCCCATTCTTCAGTTATAACCTGTTGAAATTTTGCGACTGCAGCAGGATCTGGTATATCTTCATTAATTGGCATCAAAATATTAGGAAGAGATTGGTTGGAAATTTCTTCTTGTGAAATATCAGAAGCCCACGCCGTATTAAGGATAGGAATTATTGTACTATTAAATAGAAGTGTAAAAATAAGACAGTAAGAAACGATCTTTCGAAATCTTAGCATTATGACATTTTCCCCTTTATCTGCGTGCAACGTAAAGCTTAATTTAAAGTAGCTTTAGAAGAAGCTACTCACCATTTTTATTAGCTTGGATCCCAAGGATTGTCATAATTTGGTCCCTCTGCATCATCAATGAGAAGAGAGAGGGTTTCTTTCTTCAAAGTTTGTGTTCCTTTTATAAATTCTTTTGCTGAAACAGGCTGATTATTTTTAAGAAAGCTCTTCTTGTTTTTAGCCTCTAAAGGAACTGCTATAAGAATAAGAGTGTTATTGGTTGTGTGAGCCATTAAAATTTCGAAGATCATTTGATAAGAATTATTGTGTTGATCTGAGAAAACAAGTGTTGCGTTAGGAGCATTGGTCTCAAACGAGTGTCCTTTTTTCCACAAAGAACAAAATTGTTTTAAGGTTAAGGTTTTGCTCGCTCCTTTATTCTTTTGCTTAAAGAGAATCGATGGAGCTGTAATCTGGCAAGTATATTTTGATTGATCGAGCGGTGTTAAGTCTAGCCCTTGAGCTGTGAGAATAAAATCGCCCTTCTGCTGTCCTTCTTGAACATGGGCATGACCAGCTACCTGAAGACTACCAACAGTAATCAAAACAGCAGCTAATTGACAGATAATTTTGTTTAACATTTTAGAGCTCTCCCCGGTTTTGTTATTGATCAAAAATTTGTAATTTATTCTTTAGTTAATCATTTTTAAGTCTTTTTTGTTGATAATCAAGGAAAAAACGTAAACGCTTTCTAAAACAAAAAGAGAGACTTTTTGAAAACATTATTTTTGTCCTTAAGTTTGATAGGTTGTTTAAATGTAGTATCTGTATATGGTCAAAATGTGCCTCAGGATGTTGACAAACAACTAACTTGCACCACGAACAGTTGCTATTTTGCAATTGATGTTCCTACCTTTGAAATTCACCCTTCCCAGGAAGACAGTTCTAAGGTTGTGTATATTCATGTTTATCTTCACAATATAACCTTTCCCATTTTTTATGATCGTCCTATTCGTAAAGTTTCTCAAACAACTATCAAAGAACTTTTAAAATATCTTTATTGTCCCAATAAGCGAGATTTAACACTTACACTTATGCTTGAAGATTCTTTAAGGCAAAAATCTCTTCCACTCACGTTTCGCATCACAAAAAGTAGTTATAATGAGATATTGCAAAAAGTAGAGTTTGTGGCAAAGCTTACTAAATCGCCAGCACGTGACTTTCTACAGCAGGTTTCTTTACCTTTCAAAGGTAGTTCTAGCTCTTTACTAATTGATGGCTAATAACTCGTTCATGAAGATATAAATCAGCCTTGCCTCTTGTTCAGCTTGCTTGCTATGTTACCTACGGGTTTATAGAAAGAGAATACAGTGTTTAATTTCTTAGCAGGCGCATTTATAACGCTATTTGTCATTATTGATCCTTTTGGTGTCATCCCTATCTTTATTGCACTCACACGCGGAGATTCTAAAGCCGAAAGAGCTAAAATTGCGCGGAAGGCGACAATTATTTCCTTGGTCTTGTTGCTTGGATTCGCTTTTGTAGGAGATTATCTCCTTGATTCATTAGGGATTTCTATTCCTTCTTTCCGTATCGCAGGAGGTATTTTGCTTTTACTTGCAGCGATTGATATGGTCGTTGCGCGTCATTCTGGTATTAGCTCAACCACGCAGGATGAGCAGCGAGAAGCTTTACAACGTGATGATATTTCTGTTTTTCCATTAGCGATTCCTTTAATTGCAGGTCCTGGAGCCCTTGTTTCTGCGGTTATCTTAATGCGAGAAGTTGAAGGGGATCTTCTGATGCAATTGGGACTTATTGTGGTTCTAGTGCTCGTCGTTTTAATTATGTATGTTTGTTTGTTGATGGCTGAACCTTTAAGTAAGTTGTTAGGCGTGACAGGTAGTAATGTTTTGGGACGTGTGTTCGGTATTATTCTAGCTGCCCTTGCGGTTCAATTTATTATTGATGGCTTAAGCCAAAGTGTTGGGCATCTTTTTAAGTCCTGGGATTCAATAAAAATACAAGAAAAAACACCTCTTTTTGGGGCCTCACCGAAGTGACCCTTAAGATTTGAAATAGCTTGCTAAAATTCTTTCATAAATTTGCGTAAGAGTTTCAAGATCAGTCAGAGAGACATGCTCATCAACTTTATGGGCCGTTTGATTCCGTAAACCCAACTCAAGAACGGGACAATATTTATAGATGAAGCGCGCATCTGAAGTTCCACCTGATGTGTTCGCGTGCGCTTGGCCCTTGGTAACAGTGTTAATTTCTTGAATGACCATCTTCAAAAAATCATCGGCCGGGCTCACAAAAGCCTCGGCATTTCCTTGAAATTCAAGCGTATGCGAGCCAGCATGATGACGACACATGTCTTGAATATGGCTTTTGAGAGAAGCACTTGTATGCAGCGTATTAAAGCGAATGTTAAAGCGAGCGGTTGCTTCTTGGGGAATCATGTTTGTTGCCTCATTCCCTACATCTATAGACGTTACTTCAAGATTTGATGGTTGGAAATGGGGGCATCCATCATCTAGAGGTGAGCTTAAGAAAGAGGAAAGCGTCTTAATAAGGCGTGGCAAAGGATTATCTGCTAACAATGGATAAGCTACATGACCTTGCATCCCTTGGACTTTGAGGGCTGTGTTGAGACTTCCACGGCTTCCATATTTAATAATATCGCCAACTTGTCGATCAGAAGTTGGTTCACCAACTAGGCAGGCATCTAATTTCTCATTTTTTGATGAGAGCCACTCAAGCATTTTAAGTGTCCCATTAACAGCAGGTCCTTCTTCATCACTTGTAATAAGAAGGCTCAGTGAGCTGTTGAAGGAGGAAGAAGCTTTTAAAAATCTTGAAATAGCGCTTATAAAAGCACCAATGCCTCCCTTCATATCCACAGCTCCACGGCCATAAAGGATATCGTTAATGATTTTTCCTTCAAAAGGAGGATAAGTCCAAGAAGCAAGATTACCGGTTGGCACGACATCAATATGGCCAGCAAAACAAAAGTTGGGTCCCTGTGTCCCTAATTTTGCATATAAATTATCGACTTCAGCAAATTGCTGGCGATGACATTCAAATCCTAAGGGTTTTAGAGCGGTTTCAAGAATTTCTAAAGCACCGGCATCTAAAGGTGTCACACTTGGGCATTGAATCAAACGCTGGGTTAAATCAATGGGATTATGAAAATCTGTCATAGAGGCCTCAAAAGATCATTAATAGCTGTTTTACTTCTAGTTTTTTCATCAACCGTTTTAACGATAACAGCACAATTCAGAGAAGGTTGTCGTTCATGAGAGAAATTTTCATGTGGTGGTAAACTTCCACTTACAACAACAGAATAGGCAGGAATAAGACCGTAACTTATTTTACCACTGCTACGATCAATAATAGGGGTTGAAGCACTTATTGAAACACCCATTCCAATAACGGCGCCTTGTTCCACAATAATCCCTTCAGCAAGGCAACTCCCAGCCCCAATAAAACACTGATCTTCAATAATAACTGGGTTGGCTTGTAAAGGTTCAAGAACACCTCCAATCAAGACATTTGCAGAGATATGGCAATTCTCGCCTATTTGGGCACAGGAGCCTACGGTCGCCCAACTATCAACCATGGTTCCAGCACCGACATAGGCGCCAACATTGACAAAGCTTGGCATGAGAATAACATTGGCGCCAATATAAGCTGAATGACGAACGATAGCTCCTGGCACAGCTCGAAAACGAGCTTCTTTAAATTCTTTTTCCTTCCATGTTCTATATTTAAGAGGAATTTTATCATAAGAACCTCCAATGCCGTCTGATGAAGCAAAATTTTCGTTCATTTTGAAAGAGAGAAGAATTGCTTTTTTAAGCCACTGATGAATATACCACTCATCCTTAATTTTTTCGGCAATCCGTAATTGTCCCTTGTCGAGTGCCATAAGCGACGCTTGAATCGCTGCTTGCAGTTCTTGTGAAGCTGTTGAAGGGCTTAAAGAAGCATGTTCTTCCCAAATCTTTTCAACGATGGCTTGCAACTCCAGCATGGGGTCTCCTGTCTTTGGTAATCGTAACAACTTGATCAATTTTAATCTGATAGTGAGCAACAGTGCCAGCGAATAATTCTAGAACAGCTTTGATAGGCCTTTGAGAATAAATAAACTTTTTTGAGCGAGGTTCAGCGTTTTCATGAATTTGGGAAACTTTATTTTTGGCGTCGATAAAGATGAGATCCAAAGGAATAAAAGTATTTTTCATCCAAAACTTAGCCATTTGGGGACGCTTATAAAGAAAAAGCATGCCTTGCTTGGGGTGAAGATATTTACGAAACATAAGACCACGTGCTTGTTGCTCAGGTGTTAATGCAATTTCTACTTTAAATTCAACGCTTTGTGTTTCTGTTGTGATGGTAACTGTCTGATGTGTATTACCAATCAAAAGATGATAGGTGATAAAGTATAAAAGGTAGCACCACTTTTTCATGCTTATGTTTCAAAAGAGAGAGGTGCTTTTGTAATCCATCCGCCACCAAGAACTTGAGTCCCTTGATAAAAGACACAAGCTTGTCCAGGAGAGACACCATATTCGGGTTCTTTAAACCGAACGGTTGCTGTCTTGTCAGGTTTTAATTCAATTAAGGCAGAAAAAGGCTCTTGGGACGAGCGAATTTTAACAAATACTTCAGGGTGTTCATCATCTTTTAGAGAGCCACCAAGCCAATTAACATCTTTAAGATGCACGTGAGGACATGCCAAAGCTTCTTTGGGACCAACAATGACCTGATGTTTTTGAGGATCTACTTTAACGACATATAAAGGTGTTCCTGTATCACTTGAAATACCTAGTCCTTTGCGCTGTCCAATCGTGTAATTAATAATTCCTTGATGATGACCTAGGACGTGCCCATCGATATCCACAATCTCGCCGCTTTCAAGAGCCCCCGGACGTAAGCGTTCGACGACCCGAGCATAATCTCCATTCGGGACAAAACAAATATCTTGGCTGTCCGGTTTTTCAGCGACTTTTAAGCCAAAACGTTCAGCATGCATCCGCACTTCAGGTTTATGCATTCCTCCTAAAGGAAAGCGAAGGAAGCTAAGTTGTTCTTTCGTCGTCGAAAACAAAAAATAACTTTGGTCACGACTTAAATCCACGGCTCGATGAAGTTCGGGTCCTGGTCTCCATTGGATATAGTGCCCTGTTGCCAGAACTTGTCCACCTAAATCACGCGCCATGGTGAGAAGGTCTTTAAATTTTACTTCTTGATTGCATTGAACACAAGGAATAGGGGTTTCACCACGTAAATAGCTGTCAGCAAAATCTTCCATCACTGATTCTTTAAATTTACTTTCGTAATCAAGTACATAATGAGGAATATTAATTTGTTGAGCGACGAGGCGGGCATCATAAATGTCTTGCCCAGCACAACAAGCTTTCTTGCGATCAACAGCTATACCATGATCGTAAAGTTGCATTGTAAGGCCAACAACATCATAGCCTTGTTCTTTTAAGAGTGCAGCGGTAACAGAACTATCGACGCCACCGGACATCGCGACAACAACGCGTGTTTTTGAGGGTTCTGTTGGAAGGTAAAGGTTGTCAGCCATCATCTTAATTATCCCAGGCATCTCCCCACACTATATTGCGAGCATCACGGTATCGGGTGCCATCTTTTTTTGAAATCACTTGCCGTCTTAAGCCATTTTCATCGCATAAATCAAGTATAATATGACCTGATCCTTTAATTGGTTTGCGAATGACACGGCTTTTTTGACGGTTAAACGGAGCTTTAGCTGCAATTAAATAACTTAATTTCTCTTCTTCAAAACTCTTGGTTGCTTGCTTGATGCGTTGATGGAAAGAAGGACGTTGAACATTGACTTTAAAATGGCACCAATCTTTAGAGTTCATCGGGCATACGTTTTCATGAGTACAAGGCGCAAAAATAAAGGCGCCTTGTTCAATCAGCTGTGCCCGTGCTGTCTTTAAACAAGCAAACCCATAAGGTGTTCCTGGTTCAATAAGGACGAAGAATTGTTTTGTTGCTTTCCAGGCTTTAATTAAAAGTTGAGAGGGGTCAACTAACTCATTAAGAACATAAGACATAGTCACTAAATCTGTCGGCTCAAACTGAACACATTGTTGAAGGTCTTGCTCTTGCCATGTTGGTGTCGCGTCTAAAGGCATGAGCTGCTTTCCCAAGGCAATAAGGGAGGGATCTTTTTCAACGAGTGTAGAATGTTGAATGAAAGGAAAAAGCGCTTGTACGGCAAGAAAAACCGTACCAGGACCCGTTCCTAAGTCAAGATGAGTTCTTAACATGGAAGAATGCGGTGTAATTTTTTCGAGTACCCAAGAAACAGCGGCATACGTCGCGGGAAGACGCGTTGCTAAGTAAGAGAGGCGTTCTGCTTGGGACTGAAAGGGAATACTTGCACGTGTTTGGTAACGTGAAGTCACAGCTTGGCGTGCTTGTTGTAGGTGAGATGAGGGGACATCCTTAAGGAGCTCTCTTATTTTTTCTTGAACATAAACAGGAAGTGACATTTTAAGGGGCAATCTTTTTCGTTAACTCATTTAATACTTTAGATTATTTCGAGATAAAATGGAAATAAGTCAAAATCTTTTTAAATTTTCTTAAATTTTAGCATTAATTTTAATTATATTTTATGATAATTATAACAATCAGGAAATTTGTCAAAGGGTATCCAAGACTTTTATAAAAAGGAAATAATGATGAAAAAGTTGCTTGTTGTTTTGGGTTGTTTCTGGTGGGGTTCAAGTCTTTCATGTGAAGCTTCTCTTCACTTCTCTGAAATAGAAGCTAATAAAGAAAACCAAGGTCTTTTTATAAAGGAGAGCTTTCAGCAACCGGAAGCTCAGCCCATAAGCAAGCCTTATACAGTTGATCAAATTCTTGCTGAAGTAAGTGAGGCTTCTACAAACGCTGACATTTATGGATTAAGGATGGCTTATGACCATTTTGCAAAAGTGGATCTTCCTGAAGAAGTGTGGCAAGTTTATGCAATGCAGTTAAAGGCTGAATCATGGCCTGCACAAATAACTGGGAAAGAGCGCGTGGGCGCCCATATATTTTTCCCGTCCCAAGCGCTTGAATGGTTTGATTGTCCTTATAGACAGCATCTTGTTCACACGCCTTATGTTGCTTGGGGATGTTACATCAGTGCTCAGTTTAACCATCCAGTAGGAAAATATTTATTTGCTGAAACACTTGAGAAGTTAAATGCTCCTAAGTCTGTCATAAAAAAATACTATGAAGAGGCAATTTCTGATTTAAAAAAACGCTTAGATCATCCAGATGCTACTTACTTGTTGATGAGAGGGGTTTGGGAGTATCCTTATCCCGTTTTAGTCTATCAGAGAGAAAAAACGTTAACGATTGCTTCACCAATTTTAGGCAGTCATCCCCTTCATTCGAGAAATAAATATTATGAACTTAACAGAAGTCTAAAACTTTTAAGGCAGAAACTTACAGCAGAAAATTGTCTTGAGCTAGCACGCGCAGGGTATTACCCAGCTTATATTAAAGCCGGTGAATTAAGTAGTGATGAAACAGAAGAAGAAATTTTGAAAGAGGCTGTTCAAAAGGGTTATAGTCCAGCGTTGTTGAAACTAGGCGGTCTCTGTAAAAGACAAGATAAGCATGAACAAGCAAAACAGTGCTTTGAACAAGCTGCTCATTCTGGGATTGCGACTGGTTACATTGAATTAGGTCAATTATTGATCGGAGACCCAACAAAAGTAATTATAAGTGAAGTTTCTAAAGAAGTTTTAGATAAAGTTGAAAACTATTTTCGTCTAGCAGGGCAAGCAAAAGATCCGATGGGATGGAACGCTCTTATAGATTTTTTGGAAAAGAGATTGGATTTTGCTAAAGGGCAGAGAAATAGGGAAGATTTTGACCGTAATTGGCAAAAATTAGCTGCTGCTACAGCAGGTGGCTTACAATTAGGTCTTAATGGGGCTTCTACAAAAGCAGGAATTTATATTAAAGAGTCGTATCTTGAGGCATTAATTAGAGCTTATGACTATCCGCCGATAAAATAAAATTATTAACTTTTTAAAGCTATTAAATATCAAAAAAGTGCCACGTAGAAATTTTTCTACGCTTAGGGGGTTGCCTTTTTGACACAAGTTCTCCTATAAGAAAGTAAAAATGTTTTTGCTTTCTTATAATAGGCTTTAAAATGAATTTTCGCTCCTTTTATTCTTTTTTGATCTCTTTTTTTCTTTTAGTAACTGTTTGTTGCGCGAGTGTTACTGAACAAGAAACTAAAGCTATTTTAAAGGTCCATTCAGTGGGACAAGGAAATTGTGTCAGCTTAGAGATTAAAGATACACAAGGGCACTCAGAATTTATGCTTGTTGATATTGGATCTAGTGCTTTTGCTAAAGAAGCTATCTATACGCGTGCACAGTCTAAAGTAGTCCCTAAGTCGCCAGAAAAATCTCCTGAAACAGCTATAGACAAGGCTAAAGAAGTTACGGTAGGTACGCTGGTAGCGGCAAATGTGCCTAAATTTTTAGATGGCCCTTCAACGCCAGTTAAAGATAAAACAGAAGCTTCTCTCGTTATCCCTGACAGTGTCATAAAAAAGCCAGATTGGTCTAAAACACAAATAAATAATCAAGATGTGACACCTCGAAATACTGTTATTGAAGATTTTATCACAGAAATGCGAATCATGCTTGAATTAAAAAGAGTTCCAAAAGGCAAGGAATTAAACCCAACAATTTATGTTAAAACAGTGGTTATAACGCACCCAGATCGTGATCATTATAATTGGTTAACGAAGTTATTTCGCCATGAAGAAGATAAAATAGATTTTCTTATTTTTGGGGGACTTCCAAGTCACTATTATGAAGATTCTGACGATCGAGCCCAGTTTAATACATGGTTGACTCAGCGCATATTAAATGACTGTAAAGTTTTCTTTCCTGCTGTTCAATATGATCCTGTGAAGCCACTTGATATGGCCGATCCTCTAAAAGAAGTCTTGGAAAAAGAAATGAAAGAAGAGTTTTCCCCTCATACTTTTTTTGATGATCCTACCTTTTCAAGCTTACCTTTTGCGCAAGCTTTTAATTTTGGTAAAAACGTCATTATTTCTCCGTTATCTATTAACCCACTTCATTTTGGGAATATTGGAGAAGTGATTCGTTCTTCCAACGATAAGAAAGATGATAATCGAGACAGTATTGTTTTAAAAATTCAGTGCGGAGAATTTTCGGCAATGCTTATGGGTGATGCTACTCAGGCGACAGAGCGACGTATTAAAGGGAATTACAAAGAAAATTTGGCTTTTTTAAAATCATCCTTCCTGCTTGCAAGCCATCATGGATCTGCAGAAGAAGGCTGTAATAGTGAAAAGTGGATTGAATTAGTTGCGCCTCAATATGTCGTGATTAGTAATGGTTGGAATAAAAAATATGGTCATCCTCGAGAGCGAGCTTATGAAAATTTTAAAAAGTCCTCTAAGTTAAAAAGTCTTCCTACAGCTCACCAAATACTTGTTGGCAGAGGAGAAGATAAGTTTGATGAATATTATAACGGTGGTCTTCATGTTACGCATAGAGCCATTTTTTCAACTTTAAATAGCGGAACGATAACAGTTTCGCTAGAACCTAAAAGAATTCGTTTAGATTGCCGAAATCAACCGTCAGAAGCTTTGGCAACAGAAGAATCTGTTACAGAAGTAGAAGTTGTAGAAGGTAACACGGAAGTTGTTATGAGCCCTCTAAAAGAAGAAGGTTTATCCAAATCTGAAAAGTTTCCTGACGCAGACTCAAATCCTTCCCTTGAAGAAGCGAATATTGAAGAGAAGGAACAGGATGGTTTGTCAACCAGCCTTGTGAAAAGAAGAGGAGAGGCAAAGGATCTAGCAGAAGATGCCCCGAAATCAAAAAGAAATAAGAAAAAGGAAAAAACGGTTTCTGTTGCAGCATCTTCTAAACCATCAAAAAAATAATAATTTTTAAGGGTATTTTTGAATTTTAGGATGATTTTTCTTGATATTTGTATCTGTTTATGGTAGTCTGGTGGTAGATGATTAGAGAGGGAGTTCTTCCCTTATTGGATATTCTAGAAACCCCAATAATTCTTTCACCTCCTTCTCAAAGATCATCTAAGTAAGAAAAATAAGAATAAGACAGGGATTTAAAAACCTAGATTATTAAGAAATAAATACTTAAACGCTCTTTTTGAGCGAATACCCTCTCTTTGCCTGGTGTAAAGGCAAGAATGAGAGGGGAGATATGATGCTGATAGCTGTGCGTGAAAGGCACCGTGGGCAGCAGAGATGAGAAGTGGGTCAACCTCAGTCTGGTTCGTTAATGGATTTCCGCCTTCGCGAGAATGACAACTGTGAGGAACGGAACTGTCCACTGATTAGAGTGGAAAAGAAGTTAGTTGGTGACAATAGGGACAGGCTACCCATTCGGTGTCATCCCCGTTTCTTTCACTTGTCATCCTCGCGAAAGCGGGAATCCAGGAAGCGTTAAAAGGCGGGGAATGGTGATTGGGCGAAAAGAAGAGAATAGTAACGGCTCTCTTCGTCATCCTCGGGCTTGTACCTAAGATCTCAGGTAACCTAAAGATGTAACTCGGTGCCAGAAGGTTCTAAATGGATGTTTGACAGCGTAAAGAAACAATAAGTTTTCTTCAAGGCTATAAGGAAGAAAACGTGTATCGAATGGCAATAGGCAAGATCTATACGTTACTTGAGATTCTCGGGACAAGACCGAGAATGGCCAAGTGTAGAAGTAGAAAAGCTCGCTGACGAGAGCTGAAAAACGTTGATGGATGAGACAATAGGCTCAGGCCACCCTTCAGATGTCATCCTCGCGAAAGCAGGAATCCAAAAAACTAAAAAGCAACGTTGTGTTGTTACTTAGTGGGAGAAGGATAAAAATGTCCCCTTTATTCGTCATCCCTGCGGAGACGGGGATCCAGGAAATGGTGCAAGGCACCGAATGGAGATAGGCAAAAGAGAAAGCTTTCATTAGGCAAGATTGGAATACCGAAATAAAGCCATATCACAAGCTCTTTGAAAGCCAAGGTTGGTATAAACATTTAGAGAAGAAGGAAGGCATTGAGCAACAACATTTTTACAACCTCTTTCTTGTGCTAATTTTAGACGCGCTTGAACCATCAATCGTCCTATTCCTTGATTACGATACGCTGGAAGAACACAATCCCAGTAGCAACCTGCAATCTCGTTCTGAATGTCCAACACACATGCACCAACAGGTGTATCATTATGACGGAGAACAAAAGGTATAAAGCGGGTAGAATTTAAAAGATTTTTAAAAAAGAATTCACCATATCCCTGTGGGTGGTTCCAGGTTTGCTCAAAAATGAATAAAAAATCCTTGAAATAGGTAACGTCTTTTGCTATACTTAATTTTAGGTGTGGAGAGACTAAAAAGTACGGTTGCTCCTGTCTTAAATCATAAAAAACACCAGTTAAGGGAGCAAAATGTTTGAGGCCTGCTGATGTAAGGTTAGCAATGAGAAGGGGATCTATAGGATAACTAAACCAAGTAACAGGAATAGCTTTAAGATTGATGGCTTTCTCTAATATTTGCGCCCTTGTTTCGTTATCTTCTAGAGAAGTTATCCCCAAAATATAATTGATAGAGTATTGCTTTTTAAACTAACAAGGAGGATTAAATCTTTAACATCGATACAGTTAAGATAAGGGTTTTGATCGCCAATATAACGGAAATGTTCACGTAAGTGGTGAGCGATCAGATAATCCATTTCGTAATATGCGAGTTTGTTGGCTAAGATCTCTACAATAACAAATTAAAATACGAACACAAAATAATTATAAATAAAGACTTGAGATATCATGGCTTTAGGGAAAAAAGCCACTTAAGAAGATGAAAATGCTCTTATAGAAAATTTTATAAGCCAAAAGCTATGTGCGATCTAAACAAAAAAATTAAAAGATAAAGATCCTCAACCAATAAGCATAGACATAAAAAAGTTCTTAAAAATGAGTAAATTTAGGCACGGAGAGGGGAAAATGTCAGGGCAATCAGGTAATGAAAAAAATCACGAACACCGCTCAAAAATGGGGAAAAGACAACATCAAGTGCCTCGTTTGAATAGCAAAGATTTTTACTACGAGAGACTAAATGAGAGACGATTTCGACATTCAAGGTGGGCGCTAAGACATAGGCGAAATATGGAAGAAAGAGAGCAAGGAGAAACTAGTAATTTAAAAGTTTTTGTAGGGGTTTTTTATTTTGAGATAAAGAAGATAAATAATAATTCAACAAAAGTTAATGTTGCAAATCAGTCGCTTACAAAAAAGATGGAAAAGACCTCTAAGAGTGTAAACAAAAAATCTTGTACTTCTAGAAAGAAAATTTTGCGGCAAAGTGTAAAAAAAGTTCCTTTAGAACTTGTGCCTTCGAAGTTAGAAAGGCATTTGAAATTATGTTAGATCTTAAAAGAATATTTTAACGTAAATGGCCTTATCTCAGTCAAGATAAGGCCATATAGTTACGTAAGTTGGTTTGTTTAATCCCAGTCTTCACCGTCTGATAATTCATCATCTATTTCCATAGATTTGCGGCGTGCTGATAAAGAGCCATTTAAGAAATCATTTAAGCTTTTCGAAGATTCCTCTTTAAGCTCAAAAGTTTTAGGTGCCGGTGTTTGTAACTTAACAAGAGTATCCTTATTAAGAATTTGCTCAAGCAGCGTCATACCCGTATCTGATTTTGCAGCTTCTCTATTTTTCTTAAGCTTTACAAGTGTATCTTGGGCCTTGGAGCTTAGAACCTTAGGAGCAGCAGGGGCTTGAGGTATATCAGTTGCTACTGATGGAGCAGAGACAGCTTTTACAGAATCTAACAAAGTGATCGTTGGAGCAGAAGATGTCGTTATTTCTTCATTCTTTTCAGATCCACGAGCTTCTCTAATTGCCGTCAATAAGTCAGTATCGTTCTTTCTAATATTAAGCCTTCCAACATTTTTAGTTTGTTCTTGTGCTTCTTCTTCCTTAGGGGCAAATGCTAGATATGACATAACTGATTTTTGATCAGCGAAACCAAAATCCCATTCTTTATTTTCTTTATTGTAGAATTCCTTGATGATGGGCTTAAGAGTTTCTAAAGATTGTGCTTCTAAGAGTTGCAAATCTTGATCGGAAAGACTGATTTCATCTTGACGTTGTTTAAGGGCATTAATCAAAGTTTCTTTTGTTAAAGTTAACTCGTTAGGTTCTTCATGTTTTTGCGGAGCAATCTTACTTTGTAAGAGAACATTGAATAAATTCTTTGAAGATCTTGTTTCTTGTAAAACACTAGGTTTCTGTAAAGACTTTGCTTTTTCGACTTTAGGCATTGATGTCTTATTTAGAATTTTCATCGGAGGTGCAGGCGGTATTGGTGCAGCTGGGATAGCTGTAGGTTCCGCAGAAGATTCATTTTGTTCAAGTTGAGGTGTAACTGCTACTGCATTAGGAACGATAGCAGGTTTTTCAATTACTGTATTTTGCTCAGGTTGTGGGGCAACAGGCGCTATTTGAGGAAGAGCAGTTGCTTCTGATGGGGCTTCATTTTGTACAGCTTGTGGTGCTGTGAAGGTGGCTTGAGGAACGATAGCTGGTTCTTCAGTTACTGTATTTTGCTCAGTTTGTGGGGCAACAGGCGCTATTTGAGGAAGAACAGTTGCTTCTGATGGGGCTTCATTTTGTACAGCTTGTGGTGCTGTAAAGGTGGCTTGAGGAAC